>JAQUVY010000105.1 GCA_028693155.1 Eubacteriales bacterium | reverse complement strand
AAAGTGCGCACTTTATGTACGATAGAATCAATATGATAAAAGAAGCAATCAATCGTTATTTTGCCAAGGAATCGGAAACAGGATATGCAGTTCTTGGCGATAATCGGCATTTTATAGGTTGTGGCATAGATGAACGGTGAGTTGTTAGAAAATGGTAATACACATCTGCATTGGCATCTGTTTCCAAGAGCCAAAGGCGATATAGGTAATCACGGTAATGCTGGAAGGGGACCCGTTTGGTGGAAAAATGTATCGTGGAGATAATCGTCCTTCTAACGTAGAATTAGAGGAATTTTACAAGCTGTCGTGACTCGAGTGCGATGTGCATTATTTGAGCATAATATGAAGGTGGTACTTTTCCCCCCAACAGGCAGAACCGTGGGTGTGTTTCCGCAAGCAAGCGGATCACGGCGGTGGGAAAGCGGATGCACCGGATTAGGGCGCCGCTAAAAGCAAAACGGCCTGCATGCAGAACAAAAAAATCGCTGCCCCAGGCAAGGAGCAAAGGCGGCTTGCGGGCGGGGGGAGCAACAATAAGCAAAGTGCGAAAACCAGCGGCGCTTTGGGTGAGAGGGGGATGCCGCCGCAACAAAGAAGCGAAAAAGTACGCAGCACGTGAATGACATCAATAAAAGAAAAGCGCAGAGCCCGCCGTCGTTGTCAGGAGCTGCGCTTTTGAAATCGGCTTATCCCCGAACCTTTTTCAGAATTTTAACCACTTCGTCCTTTTTGAGCACCTTGCCGAAGGAAACCACCTTGCCGTCTACCACCAGAGCCGGCGTGCTCATCACGCCGTAAGCGGCGATCTGCGCGAAGTCCGTCACATGGTCGATGGCATCGCTCATGCCCAGCTCTTTGAGTGCCTCCGCCGTTGCGGCCTCCAGTGCATTGCACTTCGCGCACCCGCTGCCCAGCACCTTGACGGCCGAGCCGCCTTGCTTGGCTTTTTCAGCCTCAGTCATGGCTTCTGCATTGCAGTTGCCGCAGCAGCAGCCCGAGCGCTTTGCTTTTTCGGCCTCCTGGGCAGCTTTCTTTGCCGCAATGTCGGCGGGCTTGCACATTCCGCCGCAGTCGCACTGAACCAATTCTTCCTCGACGTTTTTCTTTTTGCCAAAACCAAACAGCTTCATAAAAAAATCCTCCTGAAAAAATTGTGTTTAAAACCCTAGATAGAACAAATAGAATCCGATGAGCAGAATCAAGCCGCCCATGACGATCTTCAAAACAATGCTCGCTTTGCGAAAGCTTTTGCACAAAGCCGATGGAGGTTCCTGCGATCACGGCAAGAATCCCGTGACCGATGGAGTACACAAGCAGCAGCAAAACGCCCCATGCGAGGCTGCCTTTTCCGGCAACGATAGCAAGCAGTGCAATCAGAACCGGTGTGGAGCAGGGCGAAGAAAATACGCCGCCCAAAATGCCCGCAAGAAATGCTCCCGTATAGCCTTTTTTTCTTGTTCTTTGCAAGCAGATAGCTGGATGGAATGATTTCAAATATTCCCCATGTCTGCAATGCCATTAAGACCATGAGAATCCCCAGGACGATATACCACCAGCTTGCGGAGATCCCTATCAGGCTGCCCGCCGTGGCGGCAATCGCGCCCAGCACGGTGAAGGTTACGGCTGAGCCAAGGGCAAAGGTGAGCGATAAGCGCAGTGCTTTTTTGGTGTCCCGTGCGCCGGTACCGCCCACATTGCCAATCACAAGCGGAATGCTGCTGAGGGAGCACGACGTGAAGGAAGTCAGCACCCCTGCAAGCAGTGCCAAAAGCGGTGCGATCCAAAGATTCTCCAGCATTAACTTTAAAATGCTTTCTAACAGGGCGGTCATTCCTGCACCCCCATGTCGGAAAGAATCAACCGCATCTGCTCCTGCGTCAGCCCGCCTTGATGCACGGTAAAGGCAAGCGCACCGGTGTCTTTATAGGTGTACTGCGCCAGCTCAATTTGCGAGGCTACCTCTGCACTGGGCGTATAGGGCATGCCGTCTGCCCCGATCAGTATTTGCGTGGGAATTACCTGAACCGGGAAATCACTTGCCGCCTCGGTATTTTTTTCCACACATCCACGAATTTTACGATTGCTTTGCCTTGCATCTGCGCATTGACCGTGTGTAGCACCGGAGCCATTTCTTTGCAGGGAATGCAGGAGTCCGAACCGAAGTCAAGGATGATGGGTAACCCATACGCAGTCAGCACATCCAAATCTACAGCATCTGTTTCAAGCAAAAAATCCGTGTCGTTTTCTGGCTGAACAAGTTCGGTTGCATCAGCGCCGTGCGCCGACGGCGCAGTCGGGCGCACGGGTTTGTTTTTTACTGCCCAAATCCCGGCAATCACCGCAAGGATGCAAAGTGGGATCGCAATTTTGAGCACCTTGTGGCTGTTTAAGGTTGGTCTCCCCGGCAGCAGCAGGGTGTAATGGTATCCTGCTTTTCTCCATGGGGAGGAACCCAGCCGGTATCATCGCCCACATAGGTGATCGCGCCATGCGGGCACAGGCCTCCGCAGCCGTGGCAGTGGTCAATGCAGTTTTCGGGCTGCACCACCAATGGAGACGGCGCCTTTGCCTTGTCATACACGCCGTGGGAACAGAAATTGACGCAGGTGCCGCATTCTGCACAGGTCACGTAATCAATCACCGGATACCAGGTTTTTGCCATTTGTAATTCCTCCTCATTTAAACAAACAAAAATTGAAATGCATTAAATAAATATCCCACGGCGATGATACCAATGGTGCAGATCGCTACGAACAGCCCTAGCAGCTTGGGCTTCACCGCTTTGCGCAGCATGATTATCGACGGCAGCGACAAAGTGGTGACCGCCATCATAAAGGCAAGCACGGTGCCGAGCTGTGCGCCCTTAAAGAGGAGCGCCTCTGCCACCGGAATGGTGCCGAAGATGTCGGCGTACATGGGAACACCCAGCAGAGTCGCCAGCACCACGCCAAAGGGATTGTTGCTGCCCAGAACGGTCTCGACCCAGCTTTCGGGAATCCAGTTGTGGATGACCGCACCCACGCCAACACCGACGAGAAGATACGGCAGCACCTTTTTGAAGGTGGATACCACCTGATCCTTGGCGTAAACGATGCGCTCTTTTCGGGTCAGGTCGGGGGAGTCAATGTCTACGCTGCTGGCATTGCGAATAAACTCTTCCACCTGATTTTCCATGTGCAACTTTTCGATCAGCGTGCCGCCCACCACCGCAACCACCAGCCCGACCAGCACATAGACAACGGCGACCTTTGCACCGAAGATGCTCATGAGAAGCACCAGAGAACCGAGATCAACCATCGGCGAGGAAATCAGAAAAGAGAAGGTCACGCCCAGCGGCAGCCCCGCACTGGTAAAGCCGATGAACAGCGGAATGGAGGAGCAGGAGCAAAAGGGAGTCACGGTGCCAAGCAGCGCCGCGACAATGTTTGCCCCCACGCCGTGAAAGCGGCCCATGATTTTCTTGCTGCGCTCGGGCGGGAAGTGGCTTTGAATGTATGAGATGATGAAGATCAGCACACACAGCAGCACGGTGATCTTGATCACATCGTAGATGAAAAATTGAATGCTGCCGCCAATTCGCCCGGTCACATCCAGCCCAAACAGCGAGAGCAGCCTGCCGACGACGGCGTTGAGCCATTTCATGCCCAGCACCTGGTCTTGAAAAAACAGCCACATATTTTGAAGAATTTCCATGGGGATAACTACCTTCTTTTCCGAATTTTTGCAATATATCAAAAGTTATTGATGTATTGCGCCGAATAAAAACCATCTGGTATCAGATGGCCTTCATTGGCAGCGGCAACCGCTGTTGCTTGCTGACGCGTTGGGGGTCGTAATGGCTTTGAGCAAAAGAAGCGCTTCCTCGCTGCCCTGAGCGCTGATCTTGTAGTGCGTCCATTTGCCCTCCTGCCTGCTTTCCACAATGCCGGACTCACACAAAACCTTCATGTGGTAGGATAGGCCGGATTGGCCGATATCCAAATCCTCCAAGAGCACACAGGCGCACTTTTCGCCGCTGCGCAGCAGCTCTAAAATGGCAAGCCGCTTTTCATCGCAAAACGCCTTAAATACCTTTGCGTTTTTCTCGGGAGTGAGCTCCAACTCGATCACCTCACATCAAATTATCTTGATACGATACAGTATATGCATCAAATCTAAAAAAGTCAATATGAAAAGATGGCAATGAATCACAAAAAATGGTATTTGAGCAGTACCCGCCTTTACCTGGGCGAAAAACTGATGATATGGAGCCGAACATTGCCGTGCTAACCGCTGCCATTCAGAATGAATATGAGGTGTTTTCTGTGCGCGGCGGAGAAGAAGCATTGCGCGTTTTGGAGCAGAACCCCGGAATTGTCGCTATGATCACCGACGTTGTTATGCCCACCATGGACGGGCTGACCTTGATTCGCACCATCCGGGCAGATAATAAGTACAAAAACCTTGCCATTCTTGCCAACACGCAGTGCGGAGACCTCCAACAGGAAGAACAGCTGCTCAGCGTAGGGGCGGATGACTTTGTGCACATATCCACGACTGCCTAGATGGCTCTAACCAGGCTCAACAGCGTGCTGCGCGGGTACGGTAGGCGTGAATGCTGACGAAAAGCAGGCGTTTGCTGGGAACCGCTCAAGCCCCCCAGCGGCTCGAGCGCTGCTTGCAAAATACGCAGGAGAGACGAATCGTAGCGCTGCCGCGCTTGGGAGCTCTCCAGGGGGTGCCTTTCGGGCTGCGCATCCTAGATTCCTCATGAAACCATTGCGCAAAGGTTTCATGAGGAAGACCTCAACCGTAGGGGCGTGTATGCGTATTTGTGGAACGGCAGCGCTTCTCCAAACACGCGATTGTAAAAAAGCAGACAAGGCGATCCGCATCTTTATGACGGCCGACATTTTGGCCGCTTCGGACGCTTTGCCATATGCGCTGGAGCTTTTTTGCGCAGCCCAAAGACCCACAGCAGCTGTATCACACGCTGTTTGAAGCCATGGCCGCGAATCCATCGAATGTCGAGGCGTGAGGCGAGGTCAAGCCGCCGCAAGCACGAACCCGGTGGCATCCCGCAGCGAGGTGTGATAAAATAAAAAGAAAAACTCGCACGGGGAGAGATGGAATGAGCGAAATTCGCGACAAGAGCCTGGCCGCGTTGGGTCAGGCGAAGATAGATTGGGTAAAGGACTTTATGCCGGTTTTGGATCATATCGGCAAGCGATTTGAGCAGGAGAAGCCTTTCGCCGGGCTGCGGATGGCCATCTCCGTGCATTTGGAGGCAAAAACGGCCTATTTGGGTCTGCTGATGCGCCAGGGCGGCGCGCAGGTTGCCATTACCGGCAGCAATCCCCTGTCCACCAAGGACGATATTTGTGCCGCGCTGGATGCGCAGGGGATGGAGGTCAACGCATTTTTCGGCGCGACCGCGCAGGAGTACACCCGCCATTTGAAAAAGACGTTGGAGATCCGCCCGCACATCGTCATAGACGACGGGGGAGATTTGGTCAATCTGCTTCACGGTGAGTGCGCGGAATATGCCGGCGATGTGATCGGCGGCTGCGAGGAAACCACAACGGGCATTCTGCGCTTAAAGGCGCGCGCGGCGGCGGGAGAGCTGCATTTTCCCATGATGGCCGTCAACGATGCGCACAGCAAGTATTTGTTTGACAATCGCTACGGAACGGGTCAGTCCGTGTGGGACGGCATCATCCACGCGACAAATCTGAGCGTGGCGGGAAGAACCGTGGTCGTGGCGGGTTACGGATGGTGCGGGCGGGGCATCGCCCTGCGCGCCAAGGGGCTGGGCGCCAACGTGATCGTGACGGAGATCGATTCGTTCAAAGCCATTGAGGCCATCATGGACGGCTTTCGCGTGCTGCCCATGATCGAGGCCGCGAAGTATGGCGACATTTTCGTGACGGCGACGGGCTGTAACCGGGTGATCCGCAAAGAGCACTTTGCGGTGATGAAGAACAACGCCCTGCTGGCCAATGCCGGCCATTTCGATGTGGAGGTGGACAAGAACGACCTTGTGTCGCTGAGCGATCATGTGGCCGAGCGCAAGCCCTTTATTGAAGGCTACTACCTGAAGGACGGCCGTGTGCTGAACCTGCTTTCCGAGGGCAGATTGGTCAACATCACCGCCGGAAACGGGCACGCGGCGGATATTATGGACCTGAGCTTTGCCGTGCAGGCGCTTTCGGCGCTGCACCTGGCGCAGCACGGCCGGGAGATGGAACCCGGGCTGCACAATGTGCCGGCGGAGCTGGATCGTGAAATCGCCCGCATCAAGATAGAATCCCTGGGAATGCAGCTGGATTCGCTTTCGCAGGAGCAAAAAGACTATCTGAGCGGATGGCAGGTGTAGGATATGAAGAATTGTTGCTTTGCCTCGGATAATACCAGCGGGGCGCACCCGCGCATTTTATCTGCCCTGGTGGAGGCTTCTGCCGGGTATGAGCCCTCTTACGGGGACGATCGCTATACCCTGCAGGCGCAGGAAGCCTTTCGCCGCATTTTCGGGCCGGAGAGCCAGACCTACTTTGTTTATAATGGCACCGGTTCCAATACGCTTGCCCTGGGTAGTATGCTGCGCTCGTATCAGTGCGTGTTGGCTTCGGATGTGGCACACATCCAGGGGGATGAGACCGGAGCACCTGAAAAGTTCACCGGCAGCAAAATACTCTGCCTGCCCAGTGTAAACGGTAAGATCACGCCCGCGCAGATCGAAGAAAAACTTGATGTGCTGGGATCGCCGCACGCGGCGCAGCCGCACGTGGTGTCGGTTACCAACGTGACCGAATTGGGCACCGTGTATACCTGCGAAGAGCTGACGGCCATTTGCCAAACGGCGCACAGCCACGGCTTGCTGGTGCATTTGGACGGCTCCCGCATTGCCAACGCGGCGGTTTCGCTGGGCAAGGGCTTTGCGCAGATCACGCGCGACTGCGGGGTGGACGTGCTGTCCTTCGGTGCCACCAAAAACGGCATGGTGTTTGGCGAGGCCGTGGTGTTCATGAAGGGATGCGACGCGTTCCCGTTCCTTCGCAAGCACGGTACCCAGCTGCACTCCAAAATGCGCTTTTTGTCTGCGCAAATGCTGGCCTATCTTAAGAACGATCTGTGGAAAGAAAATGCCGCCCACGCCAACGCCATGGCCGCGCGCCTTTGCGCCGGGCTGGAGAACATTCCGGGCGTGCAGATCGAGTATCCCTGCCAGGCCAACGCGGTTTTTGTGTCGCTTTCCGAAGCGGTGCGCGCGGCGCTGGAGGCGAAGTATGACTTTCACGATGTGGGGAAAAATGCTTCGGGCAAGCTGGTGTATCGGCTCATGTGCGGCTTTGACATGAAGGAAGAGACGGTGGATGCGCTGATTCGCACGGCGAGGCAGGGCTGATATGCAGACGTATTCCTGCGTGCTGATGCGGATGGACGGCGATTATGCCGTGCTTTGCCGAGCCGACAATGGGGATGAGATCACGGTGGCGCGTGCGCTGCTGCCGCCCCAGGCAGAAGAGGGCAGTCGCCTGCTGTGTGAGGGTCTGGCCTTTGTCATGGAGGAATGAGGGCGGAGCGCGAAGGCTCCGCCATTTTTACTCTTCGGGCAGTTGATCGGCATAGCATTGCGAGCATTGCCCCTGATAGGCTTCGTTGCATACCGGGCAGATGGGATTTCCGCAGCCCTGGCAATAGTACATAGCCAGCGCCTGTATCTTG
>JAQUVY010000104.1 GCA_028693155.1 Eubacteriales bacterium | reverse complement strand
CAACGCAGTGGATATTTTTTCTACGGGTGTGCTCAAGGTAGGAATTACAAGCGGCCGCAAGGCGGGGGACGAGTCCGGTCAGCGTTGCTTTTTCAAAACGCCGACACGGGGCGCTGCCAACGACAGTTCGGCAATTCTGAATTATACGAGTGCGCCGGAGTTTTCCGCAGCGGGCGGGTATATCTCCGAGGATACGCAGATAAGCATGACCTGCCCTACGGAAGGCGCAAAAATTTATTATACAACCGACGGCTCCAGACCCGGCAGCAGCAGTCAGCTTTATCAAGGACCCATTACCGTCAATAAATCCATGTCCCTGCGTGCAGTCGCTGTGGCGGATAACCGTCTGGACAGTGAAGTGATCACCGCCACCTATCTGAAGGAAACAAAGCACGATATTCCCGTGGTATGCATCAGCACGGCTCCCGCCGGTCTTTTCGACGCAAACAACGGCATCTTTGCCGATGGGCCGGGATATACGGAGGAGTTTCCCCACACCGGCGCAAACTACTGGAAGGACTGGGAACGGGCGATCAATTTTGAGTTTTATGAGGCGGATGGCACGCTGGGGGTGTCGTTTCCCGCGGGAATTCGGGTATTCGGTCAATACTCGCGCAGCGAGGACCAAAAGTCCGTATCCATCCACTTGAGGGGCGCATACGGCCTGTCCGAAGTCACATATCCTTTCTTTCGGAACTACGATGTGACCACGTTCAGCGATCTGCTGCTGCGCACCTCCGGGCAGGATTGGGTGCATACCAAATTCCGAGACGCCTTTTTTGCTCAAGCGGTCAAGGATACCATGGATCTGGATTACATGGAGTACCGCCCCGTGGCCGTTTATATCAATGGGCAGTACTGGGGACTCTACAATCTGCGCGAAAAGGTGAACGAGAGCTATCTTGAAAATCATCACGGCGTGGATGGAGACAACGTAGACATTATCAAGGGGAACAAAAACGCACTGGCAGGAAATGCCAATGATTTCCTTGCGCTGCGCGAATACATGAAATCTCACAACCTGTCTGATCAGGCAGCCTATGACTATGTCAGTTCGGTGCTGGACGTGGAAAACTTCATGGACTACGCCATTGTGGAAACGTACTTTAACAATACCGACACAGGAAACATTAAGTTTTGGAGAGAGAAAACCGATACGGGGAAGTGGAGGATGATCCTTTTCGATCTGGACTGGGGAATCTTTCCCAGCACATACAAATGGAACATGATCGAAGAGTTCTTTGATCCCAACGGGCACGGCGTAGGAAACAATTTCTACACGCACATTCAATGCGGGCTTTTACAGAACGCCGCCTGGAAAGAAGCATTCCTGAAGCGCTATGCCTGGCACATCAACAACACCTTCCAGCCTGAGCGCTTAAACGCGCTGGTGGATCAAATGGCCGCGGAGATCCGTACGGAGATGCCCCGGCACATTGCGCGGTGGGGAAAACCCACTTCAACGGATTCCTGGGAAAAGCAGGTAACACAGCTGAAGCAGATGCTCACTGAAAAACGAGCCATCACGATAGAGGATTTAAAAGAGACCTTCAGCATTTCAGACGCCAAGATGAAGGAGCTTTTCCCCAACGACTGAAACAACAAAAAGAGTAATTTAAAAGCCTTGAAGGAGCATTACCTTCAAGGCTTTTGATTTGCAAGGGGAAGAGGCGCACGAAAAGTCCGCAGCGGTTTTTAGGATGGCGGCCTGCTTTTCACCGATGAGCACTTCCAGAAGCACAAAAGCAACGCCGGGGGCAGTTTGAGGGCAAAAAAACATCGGCGAACTGAAGTTCGCCGATGTGAGAGGTGGTGATTTTAGATGCTGGTGGGGATCTTAACCCACTTTTTCTCAGCAGCAGACTCTTCGCAGGCGTCCATCGTCAGCATGTTGATGTAACCATCTGCTGCGGTGGCGGGCATCCCGTCGCCCTTGCCGTTGATGATGTCAAAGAAGGACTGCATTTGATCGGTCTTGAACTGATCGGGGATGGGCACATAGTTGAACTGGTGGGTCTGGCCGTTGAAGCTGCCGATGCAGGCCTGCAAACGGTCTTCGCCGGTGGCTTCGCAATCCAGATCGTATACCAGAGCGCCCTTGCTGCCGTAGATTTCAAAGCGCTGGTAGTTGCCGCGGCCAAAGGCGTCTCGCGTGATTTCAAAGGTGACGGAGGAGCCGTTGGTCATGTTGGCCATCATGTGGCTGAAATCATCCACGTCGATCTCTTCCATCGTGGGGGTCTCGGCAATCTTTTCAAAGGATCTCATGCCTTTTTCATTGTAGCATACCTTGAAATCTTCTATGCGCTGACGCTCTTTGACAAAGGTGCCAAAGTGGGCAACAACATCTTCATACTCTGCGCCGGTCATGAAGCGCACCAGATCCATGGCATGAGAACCTAGGTCACCCAGCGCACCGGTGCCGGTGATCGCCTTGTTAAAGCGCCATACGCGCGGACGGGAGGCATCGATTGCATTGGCCTGCAAATACTGGCCGTATACGTGGCGGATGGTACCCAGCTCGCCGCTTTGGATGAGGTGACGGGCGTAACGCGCGGCGGCCTTGAAGCGGTAGGAGAAGCAGATCATGTGCTTGGTGCCGGTTTCCTGCGCCACCCGATACATTTCCTCAGCCTCGGCGCCGTTCAGCGTCATGGGCTTTTCAGAGGCCAGCGGCTTGCCAGATTTCAGCACGGCGATGGCGATCTCTTTATGTACGTTGTTGGGGGTGCAGTTGGAAATGGCATCCACCTCGGGGCAAGCGATCAGATCATGATAATTGGTAAAGCGCATGTTTTCAGGAATGCCGTACAGATCGCCCTTTACTTTTAGCGTGTCGGGATCAATATCGCAAACCGCAACCAGCTCGGCATCGGGGCTCTTCAGTGTACCACCGATGTGCACATTGGAGATGCCGCCCAGGCCAATAACGCCCATACGAATCTTTTTCATAGAAAACACCTCTTTCACATATTAACGCGGCAGTGCCGCGCCACTTGTTTAATCCTATCATGAGCAAAGCCCGATATCAAGAAAAATGGCCGCAGAATATCCTGCGGCCAGCTTTATCAATCAGACTTTGGTAGGAATCTTAACCCACTTGCCCTCAGCAGCGGATTCTTCGCAGGCATCCATCGCCAGCATGTTGATGTAGCCGTCAGAAATTGTGGCGGGCATACCATCACCCTTGCCGTTGATGATATCAAAGAAGGACTGCATTTGATCGGTCTTGAACTGATCTGGAATGGGCACGTAGTTGAACTGATGCGTTTGGCCGTTGAAGCTGCCAATGCAGGCCTGCAAACGGTCTTCATTGGTGCCCTCGCAATCCAGATCGTATACCAAGGCGCCCTTGCTGCCGTAAATCTCAAAGCGCTGATAGTTGCCGCGGCCAAAACCAAAGCGGGTGATCTCAAAGGTTACGGAGGAACCATTGGTCATGTTGGCCATCATGTGACTGAAGTCGTCAACATCCACCTCTTCCATGACCGGAGGATCGACCAGTTTATCATACTTGCGCTGTCCCTTTTCATCATAGTTCATTTTATAGTTGGACAGGGCGGGACGCTCTTTGACGAAGGTGCCAAAGTGGGCAACCATATCTTCATATTCCGCACCGGTCATGAAACGCACCAGATCGACCGCATGAGAACCCAGATCGCCCAGCGCGCCGGTGCCGGTGACGGCTTTGGTGTAGCGCCATGCTTTGGGCATCTGCGTGAACTCACCCCAAGCCTGCAAATACTGGCCGTAGACGTGACGGATGGTGCCCAGCTCGCCGCTTTGGATGAGATGGCGGGCATAGCGCGCGGCAGCCTTGAAGCGGTAGGAGAAGCAGATCATGTGCTTGGTGCCGGTTTCCTGCGCCACCCGATACATTTCCTCAGCCTCGGCGCCGTTCAGCGTCATGGGCTTTTCAGAGGCCAGCGGCTTGCCAGATTTCAGCACGGCGATGGCGATCTCTTTATGTACGTTGTTGGGGGTGCAGTTGGAAATGGCATCCACCTCGGGGCAAGCGATCAGATCATGATAATTGGTAAAGCGCATGTTTTCAGGAATGCCGTACAGATCGCCCTTTACTTTTAGCGTGTCGGGATCAATATCGCAAACCGCAACCAGCTCGGCATCGGGGCTCTTCAGTGTACCACCGATGTGCACATTGGAGATGCCGCCTAGGCCAATGACACCCATACGAATTTTTTTCATAGCCAAATTACCTCTTGTTGTTTATTTGGGCATTTTACCTGCCCCATTAAAACAATCCTAGCATAGCGCCCCTCCAAAATCAATCTGATGCCTGGGTATGATTTTTACATTTACTAAATTAAATATGTATTTTCTGCCTTTTTTTCATAACATTTTCAAATCGTTATGAATTTGCAAAAAATACATGTCCCCAGCATCATAGTACTTGCACGATTGCCCCAAGATGGATATAATAGAGCAGCATATATAGCAAATAAATGTGAACTAATTAGCGTGTGTATGATAACTTGTGAGGTGAAAGAATGAATTTCGGTAAACTAGCTCGCTTTTTCGGTGCGCAGGACATGACGGTGGGCAAACCTTGGAAATGCCTTGTGCAATTTGCAGTCCCCCTTTTGATTGGAAATGTTGCCCAGCAGTTTTACAATACCGCTGACGCAATCATCGTCGGGAAATATATCGGAGACACCGCGCTGGCCGCGGTGGGAGCCAGCGGCCCAGTCATCAATCTTCTGTTGGTACTGTTCGTGGGTATTTCAACCGGCGCCGGCATTATGGTATCCCAGTTTTTCGGTGCAAAGCAGGAAGAAAAGCTTTCGCACACGGTGGGTTCCACGTTGACGCTTACCGTTTTTGCCAGTGTTATTATCATGGTTTTGGGCACGCTGCTTTCCCGCCCGCTGATGAGTATGCTCAATACGCCGCCAGAGATTTATGACGGCGCGTGCAGCTACTTGATGATCATATTCATCGGCATTGCTGGTTTTTCCTTCTTCAATGTCGTTTCAGGAATTTTGCGAGGCCTGGGAGATTCCATTACGCCGTTGCTTTTCTTGCTGCTGGCGTGTGCGCTGAACGTGGGTCTGGATATTCTTTTTGTGGCAAAGTTTAACTGGGGTGTGCCCGGTGTGGCCATCGCGACGGTGCTTGCGCAGGTTTTATCCGCCGTTTTCTGCGTAGTTCGCCTGGTGCGCATGAAGGATGTTGTGCAGGTAAACGCTTCAACGCTCAAGCCGCACAAGGAGCTCGCCTGGCAGATTATCCGCCTGGGTCTTCCTTCCGGCCTCACGCAGGCAATTTTTTCGCTTGCCATGATTGTGGTTCAGTCCCTGACAAACAGCTTTGGCACAGCAGTCGTAGCCTGCACCACCGTGGTCATGCGCGTAGACGGGTTTGCCATGATGCCGAACTTTACCTTCGGCATCGCCATGACGACTTTTGCCGGGCAGAACATCGGCGCAAACCGCATGGATCGTGTCAATCGTGGAACGCGGGACGGGTTGCTGATGGCAGTTGCCACTTCGATTCTTTTGACAGCGTCAATTCTGATCTTCGGCAAGACGATGATGAGCTGGTTCAGCGATACGCCTGAGGTTATCCGCCTGGGTATGCGCATGATGCGAATCATTGCTGCCGGGTACATTGCCATGGCAGTTACGCAGGTGCTTTCGGGTACTATGCGCGGCGCGGGTGATACCATGACGCCGATGTGGATCTCTCTTATCACAACGGTGGTCATTCGTGTGCCGATTGCCTATATCTGGGCGTGGCTTACCCGCACCGGAGCAACTCTGTCAACGGGATCTTCGGACTCCATTTTCTTTTCGCTGTTGATTTGCTGGGTGTTGGGTGCGCTGCTTACTGCTTTGTTCTTTAGAGTGGGAAAATGGCGCAAGAAGGCCGTGGTGAAGTACGACGAGGCCGTGCCCACCGCGCAGGAGTAACACCGATTTTTTAAAGCAGGCACTGAAATGCCTGCTTTTTTGTGTTTCATGGGCGGCTGGTTTAGAAAAAGTGAATTTTACAGAGAAACGCAAGCATTCTTCGGCTTTAAAGCACGATGCCAGCACAGGAATGCGATTCGCGATTGCCAAATATACTCAAATGGATAAAAACACGAACGTTCGAGTTTTTGAAGTTGAAATAGTTCTGAAAACATGTTGCCTTGTCTGCGGGATTCTGCTATGATAGTAGCATCAAATACAAGGAGGATGAAGGTATGCCTAAGGTGGCCCTGATCATGGGAAGCCAATCCGATCTGCCCACTTTGCAGCCGGCAATAAAGCGCCTGCGCTCTTTTGAAGTGGAAGTGGAAGTTCGCATCATGTCCGCCCACCGTACGCCGGACCTGGCCGCGAACTTTTCAAAATCCGCCCGGGAAAACGGCTTTGATTTGTTGATTGCTGCGGCGGGGAAGGCTGCGCACCTTCCCGGTGTTTTAGCTGCGTTTACGACGCTGCCCGTCATTGGTGTTCCTGTAAAATCTTCTTTTCTGGATGGTATGGACTCACTGCTCTCCATTGTTCAGATGCCTCCGGGCATCCCTGTGGCGACGGTGGGCATTGACGCGGCGGACAACGCGGCCATTTTGGCAGTGCAGATGTTGGCGCTGAAATACCCCGAATTGGAGCCGAAGCTCAAGGCCTTCAAGGCCGAGATGGAAGCAAAGGTATTGGAAACGGATCAAAATTTGCAAAAAGGAGCGAATTGTTAATATGGAATTTCAACGTTTGGAGCAGCTTTATGAAGGCAAGGCCAAGAAGGTCTTTCGCACAGACAACCCCGACTGCCTGGTGGTTTCCTACAAGGACGATGCAACCGCGTTTAACGGCCTGAAAAAAGGCACCATCGTTGGCAAAGGCGTTGTGAACAACAAGGTCTCCAATCATTTGTTCCGCATGCTGGAAACGAAGGGAATCCCCACCCATTATGTGGAAGAGCTCAATGACCGCGAGACGCTGGTCAAGAACGTGAAAATCGTGCCCGTGGAAGTGATCGTACGCAACATTGCGGCCGGCAGCATTTCCAAGCGTTTGGGCTTGGCGGAAGGCACAAAGCTGGCGCATACCGTGCTGGAGTATTCCTACAAGAGCGATGAGCTGGGCGATCCCATGATCAACGATTATCACATTGCCGCTCTGCAGATCGCCACGGAAGAGGAAATGAAGACCATTGCGGATCTTTCCTTCCGCATCAACGACATTCTGACGGATTACCTGAAGGACATGAATATTGAGCTAATCGACTTTAAGCTGGAGTTCGGCCGCTATCATGGGCAGATCATTTTGGCCGACGAGATTTCTCCGGATACCTGCCGTTTCTGGGATTCCACCACCGGCGAAAAGCTGGATAAGGATCGCTTCCGTCGAGATCTGGGTGGGGTGGAAGATGCATACCAGGAGATCCTGCACCGTTTGATGGGAGGACAGGTCTGATGCCGCAGTGCCCTTTTCTGCACATAAAACCCTGGAGTGACCGTATGCCCGAAGAGTGCGGCGTGGTAGGGGTGTTTGATCCCAATGGGCAAAATGTCTCCGGTTTGGCGTATTATGGCCTATACGCGTTGCAGCACCGCGGCCAGGAAAGCGCCGGCATTGCCTTGGCAGATGGCGCTGGTATGCGTTGCATGAAGGCGATGGGCCTTGTAAACGAAGTGTTCGGCGGGGAAGAGGAGCTGGAAAAGCTGGGAGAGGGGCACATTGCCATTGGTCATGTGCGCTATTCCACAACGGGGAACAGCGAGGCAGTCAATTGCCAGCCGTTGGTGGTCAAGTACCGTGAAGGGCAGCTGGCTCTTG
>JAQUVY010000103.1 GCA_028693155.1 Eubacteriales bacterium | reverse complement strand
GCTGGAGCCCGAAAGATAGTTGATCGTAACCACCGATCCATCTGTTATTCTAGCATCCCGCCGGGCAATAATCAACGGAACGCCCAGCGTGCGCGCCGTCCTCAGCGCCACCGGAATACCCATGGTTTCCACCGTCAGCACGAAATCCGCCTGCGCCGAATAATACCACCCCGCGATGATCTCGCCCATGCGCGCGGTGATGGTGGGGTCGTTGAGCACATCGGTCACATACAAAAAGCCACCCGGCAGCACACGGGCCGGGTCCTGCATCATGGCACAGATTTTTTGCAAAAAGGTGTGGTTTTCCCCTTCGTTGGTGTGGCTGATATACATGACGCCCCCCGCCGCCCCGGTCACGGTTTCCAGCGTGCCTAAAGAGTATTTTTCCAGCACCTCACGAACAATATCGATATCTTCCGAAACGGTTGATTTTGCCGCTGAAAAAAGCTCGCTGAAATAATTGAGCGTAATGCTTTTGTTGGGCGAATTGGTCAGGATCTTCAGCATGGCGATCACACGTTCGTTGCGTTTGATTTTTTCCAAGGTCTCCTCCAGAATTCCGAATGTTCGGATTTTATTTCCTATTATAATTCGTTTTTTATTGAATTACCATACCCAATTCTTCTTATTTCCGCTGTGCATAAATGCGGATTGCTAAAAGTGCTGCTTTGGGCGTATAATGACACCAGAAATCATGGCATTGACAGGATAAGAGGTTTTCATATGCAGACATTGGAACAATTGGGTCATCACATTCATTTCATCGGCATCGGCGGCATCAGCATGAGCGGGCTGGCGGAAATTCTGCAAAGCCGGGGCTTTTCTGTCAGCGGCTCCGACCGCGAAGCTTCGGAGAACACCGATCGTCTTGCAGAAAAGGGCATCCGCGTCTATATCGGCCACAAGGCCGGTCAGGAAGCGGGTGCCGACGCAATTGTCTATAACTCGGCCATTCCCCAGGACAACCCGGAAATCGTCGGGGCAAAGGCCGCCGGAATCCCCCTCATCAAACGCGCCGAGCTGTTGGGCGCCATCATGGCGGGCTATGAGCGCGCCATCGCCGTGGCCGGCACGCACGGAAAGACCACCGCCACGTCCATGCTCTCTACCGTTTTGATCAACATGGGCAAAGACCCCACGCTGCACATCGGCGGCGTTCTGCCGCTGATTCAGGATGCGACGCGCGTGGGCGGTCATAAGCTTTTTGTGGCAGAAGCCTGTGAGTATCAGGAGAACTTTTTGCTGCTGAACTACACCGACGCGGTGATCCTGAACATCGACGCCGATCACCTGGATTATTATCGGGACATCGACCACATTACTGACAGCTTCCGCGCTTACCTTGCCAAGCTGCCCCCGGATGGCCACGCCATCGTAAACGGCGACGACGCCCGCGCGCTGGCACTGGGCAATGAATGCGGCCGGGACTGCATCACCTTTGGCTTCAGCGAGGGCTGCACCCTGCGGGCAAAAAATGAAAAAGCCGACGAAAACGGCTGCTTTTCCTTCGATCTGGACTTCAAGGGCTTTCGGGTCTGCCCGGTCAAGCTTTCGGTGCCGGGGCGCCACAACATCTACAACGCCATGGCCGCCATGGCCGCCGCATGGCTGACCGGTGTCACCCCCTGCGACAGCTCCATGCTGGTGGGCGCATACACCGGTGCCGAACGGCGTTTTGAGCGCAAGGGTACGCTCAACGGCGCCTTGGTTTACCACGACTACGCGCACCACCCCGCCGAAGTGCACGCGGCGCTGGCTGCCGCCGCACTGCGGCCGCACAAAAAGCTCTGGTGCGTCTTTCAGCCCCACACCTACACCCGCACCCGCGCTCTTTTTGACCGCTTCGCCGCGTGCTTCGATCCGGCGGACTGCGTTGTGCTGCTGGATATTTACGCGGCACGCGAAAAAGACCCGGGCGACATCAATTCTCAGATGCTCTGCCAGGCCGCTTCCGCCCATCACCCATTTGACGTGTGCTGCTATATGCCCGGCTTTGACGCCGCCACCAACTACCTCCGCGAGCAGGTTGAACCGGGTGATCTGGTGCTCGCGCTGGGCGCGGGCAGCATTGAGCGCTTCGCCAACGATCTGGTGGACTAGCGCTTCACAAATTGCCCCAGCTTTGTGGCCGCCAACCGGGCGGCCACTTTTTTAACGCCCTTTTGCAGGGCGTCCGCCCCGGCCAGCAGCAGGCGGCTCATGCCCAGCATATAAACCGTGCAGCCTGCCGCAAACCCCAGCAGGCAATAATACCGCACCTCGCCCTGGCAGATTTTCCACAAAACCGCAAAAACGAACACGGTCCCCACTGCCCAAAACACAACGTCGAACACCGCGTCCAGCCAGGGGCGGCTGTGAAGGGCTCTTCGCATCAGCCTCAGCACATCATAAAAAAAGCCCAGCACGATACCGCCATACAGCGTAAATAAAAAAATCCAGGGCTGCGGAACCGTAGAAAACAGCATGTCAGCTGAACAAACGGCCAAAGAAGCCGCCCTTCTCCTTGGGTGCCTTGTCCTCGTACACCACGGAGGTGATGAAGCCCTCGATCACCAGCTGCCCATCGTCAATGTTGAGCCGGTTGATGTGCAGATCCTTCCCGGTTATCGTGGCCAGCCCCACGTCCGTATCCAAATAAACCGAGGTCTCGTCGAAGCTTTCCACATCCAGCACGCCGCTGAGCACGACCTTTTCCCGGCCCTCAATATGCGCAATATGCGCTTTGGGGCGCGCCGGCCTCTTTTCTTCCATGTCTCGCTGCATCGTTCCCTGCTCCCTTCCGTCTTGTTTGCCTATATTATGGTATATGCGTGGGCAGTCTGCGCCATGCGAAAACGGCCCAACAAAAAAGAGGGCACGCATTGTGCCCTCCCATAGAGTTTCTCATCAGCCGTTTAAAATTTGTTCTTTTTCCTTGAGCAGGGTGTCGCCCTCCAAAAGGCGCTCGACGGTTTCCACGCCCAGACGATCCAGCAGGCTGCCGAAGCGCTCGCCCTGCCGTCCCTCTTTTTTAAACAGCAGGATCACCTTCTCGATCATATCCATCGCCTCTTCCCGGGTATACAGACCGGAAAGCTTGGTGCCGTGCCGCGTCATCTTTCCCCAGCGGCCGCCCAGGTACAGGCGATACCCGACTTCGCCGTCCGGGATAGCCTGGAAGGGGCACTTTTCAATGCACCGCCCGCAGGTGTTGCACACCGCCTGATCGATCTCCAGCCCGGCGTCGGTGCGCTTGGCTGCGCCCATGGGGCACGCGGCCTCGACGGCGCACTTCTTGCAGGCGCGGCACAGCTCGGCGCGATAGGCGGGCACGCGCTGCCCCACCACGCCCACGTCGTTCAGGTCGGGCTTGACGCAGTTGTTGGGGCAGCCGCCCACCGCAATCTTAAACTTATGCGGCAGGGCAACCTCGCGATAGCCCTGATAGAACCGCTTGTGGATCTCGGTAGCCATGGCCTGGGTATCAATCAGCCCGAAAATGCAGACCGTGCCCTTGCACGCCACGACCGGGCGCACCTTGGCGCCTGTTCCGCCAAACTCCATGCCCTCCTGCGCCGCGTATTCCTTCACCGCGGGAATATCGTCATAATCAAGGCCCGGGATCTCCACCGTAAGGCGGGTGGTAAAAGCGACCTGCCCGTTTCCAAAGCGATCGGCGATCTCGGCGATATTTTTCAGCTGCGCGGCGTTGAGCACGCCGTTTTCCGTGATCACTCTTCCGGAAAAATGTTCTCCGTCATTGTTGGACAAAAAGCCTTGTCCCTTTACCGTTTTGCGTTGTTCTGGTGTAATAGCCACGTTTACCCCTCCATGAATTTTGTCCATTATAATTCATTCCCCAAAAGATTGCAAAAATTCTCTGATATGATAGCATACGTCATGAGGTACAACACGGATGAAATACGGATATACCATGGCGTCGCCCATTGGGAGGCTCACCCTCTTCGCCAACGAAACCGCGCTCACCGACCTGCTGTTTGCGCAGGCAGCTCCGCAGGAGCCCTATCTGGAGAGCAGTGCGCTCTTGGCACAGGCCGCCCTTCAGCTGGATGAATACTTTTCGGGAAAAAGAAAAGGGTTCGACCTGCCGCTTATGCCGCAAGGCACGCCCTTTCAAAAAGAGGTTTGGCGTGTGCTGACCACCATTCCCTGGGGAGAAACCCGCACCTATGGGGAGGTCGCCGCGGCGCTGGGCCGTCCGGGAGCCGCACGCGCAGTGGGCGGCGCAAACCATCGCAATCCCCTGCCTATTTTCATTCCCTGCCACCGGGTGGTCGGCACAAACGGAAGCCTCACCGGCTTCGGCGGCGGTTTGGAAATCAAGCAATGGCTGCTGGAGCACGAGCAAACCGCCCCGGCTGCCATAATTTTCGAGAAGTTGGTATGAAAAGTGACCCGCCGGGCAGAAGATAGGTTGTCCCCGTTTTTTGCGCGGCTCCCATCAACGCACCATTCCGATTCGGGAGGAGATCCATGAACCTGTTTGATATTCTGGGGCCCATTATGGTCGGCCCTTCCAGCTCTCACACGGCGGGCGCTGTGCGCATTGGCTATATCACCCGAAAGCTCTTGCGGGCAGAGCCTGTGGAGATCACCATAAAGCTGCACGGCTCCTTTGCCGCCACCGGCACAGGCCACGGCACAGACCGGGCGCTGGTGGCCGGGCTGTTAGGAATGCGGCCTGATGATATGCAGATCCCATCCTCTCTTGAGATCGCCCGCAGCAAGGGAATCTCGGTTTCTTGCAGCACCGTCAAGCTGCGCGACGCGCACCCGAACACGGCCATGCTGCAGGTAAAGTCTGCCGACGGGCGCAGCCTCGAAGTGGTGGGCGCGTCGCTGGGCGGCGGACGGGTGCGCATTGAATCGGTGGATGGGCTGGAAGCTAATTTTTCCGGCGAATACCCCACGCTGATCGTGCGCAACACCGACCAGCCCGGGCACGTGGCCGAGGTGACCACCACACTGGCCCAGCTCAAGCTCAACATCGCCACCTTGCAGCTTTACCGGGATACGCGCGGCGGCAGCGCGGTGATGGTCATCGAATGCGATACCCCTATTCCGTCTCAGGCGGTCACCTGGCTGGAAAGCCTGCCGGGGATCCTAAAAGTGACCTATGTTAATGTGGAGGAGGCATAAACCATGGCGTTTACATCCATAGAACAGCTGGAGGCTTTGGCGGCGCAGCCCACGCCCCTTTGGCGCGCCATTATGACCGCCGATGCGCGGGAGCAGGGTTTATCCGAGGAGGAGAGCCTGCGCAGGATGAACGGAATGTGGCAGGCCATGCGCAGCGCCAGCCGCGACTACAGCGCGGCCGCCCGCTCCTCCAGCGGACTTTCCGGCGGAGACGGGCAGCGCATGCTGGATTATGCCGCCTGCGGCATCGGCGGGGAGTTTTTTTCGCAGGTCATTGCAGAGGCGCTGAAAATGGGCGAATGCAACGCCTGCATGAAGCGCATTGTGGCCGCCCCCACCGCCGGAAGCTGCGGGGTATTGCCGGCCGTGCTTATTCCGTTTCAGCAAAAGCACGGCACGCAGGACGAAACCATGGTTCACGCGCTGTACCTTGCGGCAGCCTTTGGCCAGGTGATCGCCTCCCGCGCCTGCATCGCCGGCGCAGAGGGCGGCTGCCAGGCCGAGGTGGGCGCTGCGGCGGGCATGGCGGCGGCGGCGCTGGTTTTTTTAAAGGGCGGAACGGTTTCGGCCATGGCTCATGCGTGCGCCATCGCGCTGGGGAACCTGCTGGGGTTGGTCTGCGATCCCGTGGCCGGTCTGGTGGAGGTTCCCTGCATCAAGCGCAACGTGATCGGCGCCATGGCGGCGCTGAGCAGCGCGGATATGGCGCTGGCAGGCATCACCAGCCGCATCCCCGCGGATGAAGTCATCGACGCCATGCGGGAGGTTGGCGACGCCCTGCCCGCCTCTTTGCGGGAAACCGGCCGCGGAGGCCTGGCAGCCACGCCCACCGGGCAGAAAATTGCCCGTCAGCTGAACCTGGAACCCAAGTAATTCTCCCATTGGCCTTTTCAGACGCCGCGCTCGGCATCTTTTTTTGTTGTTTTTGTGAAATAAGTGATATAATGGATTTGTAAAAAAATTGATAGAAAAGGGTGAGCTTGTGGTACTTTTGACCATCATACTGAACAAGGTCGACTGCCTGGAAGAGCTGCTGACAGCTTTTGCGGACAACGACATCTCCGGCGCCACCATTTTGGAGAGCACCGGCATGGCGCACACGCTGGGCGAGATGGATGAAAACAAATTCATCGGTTCCCTGCGCATGGTGCTGGATCTGGATCGTAAGGACAGCAAAACCATATTCATGGTCATCCCCGAGGATCAGATCAAGAAGATCTCGTCCATCGTAAACCGGGTGACCGGCGGTCTGGATAAGCCCGATACCGGCATTCTCTTTACCCTTCCTGTTTCCTACACGGAGGGCATTCGGCAATAAGATTATGAATATGAACGTATTAATCGCACTGGCCATCATGATTTTATCAGGCATGGCCTTGGGTCGTTTGGCCAAATTTTGCAAGCTGCCCAACGTAACGGGCTACCTGATCGCCGGTCTGCTGATCGGCCCCAGCGTGCTGAACATCATCCCGGCGGAAACCATTGGAAAGCTTGACATTATTTCCGAGGTCGCGCTGGGCTTTATCGCGTTTTCCATCGGCAACGAGTTTAAGATCTCCTATTTTAAGCGGGTGGGCGTCACGCCCATCGTCATTGCCGTTCTCGAATCGCTGGTAGCGGTGATCCTGGTGATCGCCGGGCTGCTGATTGCGGGCTTCCCCCTGCCCTATGCACTGGTTTTGGGTGCCATCGCGGCGGCTACCGCTCCGGCGGCCACCATTATGGTCATACGGCAGTATAAGGCAAAGGGCCCCGTCACCGAGACGCTGCTTTCCGTTGTGGCGCTGGATGACGCCGTGGCGCTGATCCTTTTCGGACTGGCGGTAGCCATTGCGCAGAGCCTGGGAAATCCCGGCAACTCTTCCATTTTGGCAAGCATGCTTCAGCCCACCATCGAAATTTTAGGCGGCGTGGGGCTGGGCTTCGTGATGGGGCTGCTGATGCTGATCCCGCTGCGGTGGTTCAAAAAGGACGGCAACCGCATGTGCCTGATCTTCGCCTTTGTCTTTGCCGGCATTGGCCTGGCAGACCTGCTGAATCTGTCGGCGCTGCTGCTGTGCATGGCCATGGGTGCCGCGCTGGCCAACTTCTCCAAAGACATTACTCACCTTTCCAAGCTTTGCGATTACGTGACCCCGCCCATCTTTTTGTTGTTCTTTGTGACATCGGGCGCGGAGCTGGATGTCAGCGTACTGCCCACGCTGGGGTTGGTGGGCGTGATCTACATCGTCTTGCGCGTGATCGGCAAAATGGCCGGCGCTTCCCTGGGTGCCTGGATCTGCAAAGCACCTGCCGTGGTTCGCAAATATCTTGGCCCAGCGCTGATGCCCCAAGCCGGCGTAGCCATCGGCCTTTCGCTGCTGGCAACCACCGTTGTGCCTGAATACGGCGCCAGCATTCGCGCCGTCACTCTGTGCGCCACGCTGATTTATGAGCTGATCGGACCGGCGGTAGCCAAGCTTACCCTGACCAAGGCCGGCGAAATTGAGCCCTCGGTCAAAAAACGCAAGCCCGAGAAAACGGCATAAGTACGGCAAGCTTAAGGGAGCCCTCCGTATGAACTGCACCCCCAAAGTTAGACAGTATGGTATACTGTAAATAACTTTGGGGGTGTATTTCTATGCCAAAAGGAACTCCATACAGCGGAGAATTCAAACAAAAAGTAATTGAGACCATGCGCGAAG
>JAQUVY010000102.1 GCA_028693155.1 Eubacteriales bacterium | reverse complement strand
GACGGACGTCCTGATTGCCCTGCATGATACGGGGCATTCCGCCGGCTTCGGCGCGCTTGATGCCGCGCAGTTTGTTTCGGATTGGCGCGAGCTGTACCGTCCCCTTGCGCAGAAAACGCTGAAGAAGTCGGCTCGGCTGACGGGCTGCGGGCTGCCCGAGCGGGCTTATGGCGTCATGGAGCGGGCGATGGAGCGCTTTGATGATGTGTTTTGTCTGCCCATTACCAAGGCCGGATTGATCCACGGAGATTACAACACCTGGAACATCCTCCTCACGCCCGATCTGCAGCATGTGCAAGCGGTCATCGATCCCTTCAACTGCGGGTGGGCTGATCCGGAATTTGATCTGTATCAGCTGGACAATGCAAACGGAAAAGCCTTCGGCCTGCTGAAGAAGTATGCGCACAAAAGAAAACTGAGCGACAACTTTGAAGAGAAGCGAAGGTTCTATGAGCTTTTTACCGAGCTGAACCATTACAGCGATGCCGGTGTCCCCCTAGGCAGCTCGCATATCCCGCAGCAGGCGGAGGCGTTGAGACAGGTGCTGTAATTTGCCGTTTCGGGAGGCGAAAATGCAATTTATTGATCTGGAAACCGATACACTGTATCTGCGGAACATCTCGCCGCAGGAACGAGAGTTCGTTTTTGAAGAATTCACCGATGAAAAGATCAATCAATATTTGTTTGACGCAGATCCGATGAAGGACATCGCGGAAGCAGACGAACTGATCGAGTTTTACACGTGCCCCGAACCTAAAAACCAAAACCGGTGGGTGCTGGTGAGAAAATCGGACGGGGAGAAGCTGGGAACCTGCGGCTTTCACGCCTGGAACAGAGCCGAGAGGCAAATAGAGACCGGTTATGAGCTCAAAGAAACCTTCCGCAGCCAGGGGTATATGCAGGAGGCCATGACCCGGATCCTTGACTTTGCATCCCGGATCCCGGAGATCCGCACGGTGGATGCGCACATTTGCGAAGGAAACGCAAGCTCCCTGCGTTTGGCAGCCAGACTGGGCTTTTCCGATACGGGCAAAACAGTTAATTATTCGTTTCACGCGGCGGAGTATCTGCATAAAATTTTCAGGAAGCAACTATGATGTTTTGCATAGCAAAGAGCCATCGGGTAACCGATGGCTCTTTTGATGGGCGCCTTTTTGAGGCTACAGATCCATGTCATCCCGATGGAAAGAGGGGAGCTTGTCTCCGTCCTCTACACCCTCGGTGCTTTCGGGCATAAAGATGATTTTGATGGTGGTGAGGATGAGACGGAGATCCAGAAGGACGGAATAACGTTCAATATAGAGCAGATCCATCTTGACCTTGTCTTCAAAGGTCGTGTTGTACTTGCCGCACACCTGCGCATAGCCGGTGAGCCCGGCCTTGGCTTTTAATCTGTAGCGGAACTCGGGAAACTTACGGATGTATTGATCCATGATCTCAGGGCGTTCGGGGCGGGGACCCACAAAGGACATATCGCCGCGAAGAATATTGAACAGTTGCGGCAATTCGTCGATGCGTGTTTTGCGGATAAAATGCCCTGTGCGCGTAATGCGGTCATCGTTCTTGCTGGCAAGCCGCGCGCCGTCTTTCTCGGCGTTCACGATCATGCTGCGGAACTTGACCAGGCGGAATAATTTTCCGTTTTTGGTCAGTCTCTCCTGGTAATGAAACACCGGGCCGTGATCGTCCAGCTTAATGCAAAGCGCCGTTGCAAGCATGATCGGGCAGGTGAGAATAATGCCGATAACGGACATGATCATGTCCGCAGCCCGCTTTAGGATCTCCTGCTCGGTGGTCATGCCGCGGTTTTTGCACAGGTAGACCAGCGAATCGGAAATCTGGGTTTCGTGGGCGTTGTTGATCATGATATCCTGCAAGGAGGGAACGATGTACAGCCGCTTGTTGTTTTCAAAGCAGTAGCTGACCAGTTCGTAGCGCATATTGCGGTCGATGTTGCACAGCAGCACCGAGGAATGCGCATCAATGGCTGCGTGAATGTTTTCTATGGGCTCGCTTTCCAGGTAAACCCCTTCAATGCGGTAGCGGTCGTGTATCTGCATAAAGCGGTTGATGATGGCACGGTCCGCTTCAGAGCCCGAATGGATGGCGATGACGTCTCTGGCGGGATACAGCGAGAAATAGATGCGGTTGGAAAAGTAGTATACAATTGCCGCAGCCGCGATCTGCACGACGGTAAGTCCTATGATATAAATCGGGTTAAGCATGGCCTGCCCGGTCAGACACAGCTGAAAATAGGCGGCAAAGTTGGTTAAGCAGATGGCCAGGGCAAAGGAATAGAACAGCTCGCGCAGGCGCAAAACGCCAATGCGGAAGCAGCCGTAGGACACGCAGAATGCCACCAGCAGAAAGGCGTAGAGCATTCCGATCACATAGTTCCCCTTGTAAAACAGCGCGGCAGTTCCGTACCATTTAAACAGAGTAAACATATACAACGCCACGGTTGAGGCGATGAGGGCCAACTTGCAGCACAGCATGATGCTCTTTTTGTATTTTACTGTACGGCTTATCATTCGCATTCTCCTCCATCGTAATCAACTGAATCAATTTTATCATACTTCCGTTGGATTACAAAATCAGTTTATCAAAATTTTGTGTTGAGGCTGTGATGGATGCGGCGCGGCGATGCTTCCAATTTGTGCCGCGGGGTTGTAAAATATACAAAACAAGACAAAGGCAGGTTGTGTTATGGAATCGGTTCAGGATAAGTTCCTTCGCTATGTTTCTTTTGATACGCAGTCGGATCCCGATTCGCCGTCTTACCCCAGCGCGGACAAGGAAAAGCTGCTGGCGGCGGCGCTGAGCGCGGAGCTGGTGCAGCTGGGCGCGGCAGACGCGCATATGGATGAGTGGGGATGCGTCTATGCGCATTTGCCGGCCAACCTCGACGGGGATATCCCGGCCGTGGGGTTCATCGCCCATATGGATACCTCCGACAGCGCGCCGGGCGCGGGCATTCATCCGCGCATTGTACCCGGCTATGCCGGCGGTGACATCTTGCTCAACAAAGAGAAAAACATCGTGCTTTCTCCGCGGGTGTTTCCGGTCTTGGATCATTATGTTGGGGAAGATCTCATCGTCACCGATGGCACCACGCTGCTGGGAGCGGACGACAAGGCGGGCATCGCTGAAATCATGACCATGGTGCAGACGCTTCTGGAAAACCCCGAAATCGGCCACGGGAAGATCTGCATTGCCTTTACGCCCGACGAAGAGGTGGGGCGCGGGGTAGAGCATTTTGACCTGGAGGCGTTTGGCGCAGACTTTGCCTACACGGTGGACGGCGGCGTGCTGGGGCAGATCAATTATGAAAACTTCAATGCCGCCTCGGCAAACGTTGCCATACACGGGCTGAGCGTTCATCCGGGATCGGCGAAGAATAAAATGATCAACGCCTGCCAGCTTTTAACCGAGCTGCACGCCATGCTCCCGGCCAACCAACGCCCCGAGCATACCGAAGGCTATGAGGGCTTTTATCATCTGGAAAACTTTTCCGGAACCTGTGAGCTGGCACAGGCCCATTACATCATCCGCGATCACGACAGCGGCAAGTTTGCTGCCCGCAAGGCCGAGTTTGAGGCCATTGCGGCGTTGATGAACGCGCGCTACGGCGCGGGAACCGTAGAGCTGACGATCAAGGACAGCTACTATAACATGGCGCAGGGCGTTCTCAAAGCGCCGCAAACACTGGGGTTGGCGCGCGCGTGTATGGAAAAGCTGGGGATCGAGCCGCGAACCAGCCCCATCCGCGGCGGCACGGACGGCGCAGGGCTGACGCTGCGCGGACTGCCTTGCCCGAACCTGTGTACCGGCGGGGAAAATGCCCACGGAAGATTTGAGTTTGCCGGCATCCAGTCCATGGAGAAAATCGCTCAACTGCTGGTTGAGATGGCCAAGGAAGCCGCCCATGTGTGATTATACGATCCGCCGCCTGCCGCAGGGCGTGGGAACACCCGCCCTGCATGAATGGAAGGGGCCACAGGATCCGCTGCCCAATGGGTGGGAGAGCCTGCCTAAGGCGCCAATAGCACATTTTTATCCCGGCGGCCAGCCGGCAGATGTGCAGGCCTATGCGCAGGTGGGTTACAACGATGCCGGGCTGCATGTGCTGCTGGCGGCGCGCGAATGGCCCAGGGTGTGCCGTGTGCGGGAGCAGGGAGGGCCGGTTTATACAGACAGCTGTCTGGAATTTTTCTTACAGCCGTTCCCCATGGAAGATGACCGCTATCTGAATGTGGAGATGAACGCAGCCAATATCATGCTGATTGGCCTGGGAACCGGGAGGCAGGAGCGGTTTCAGTGCGTCCAGCTGCCCCTTTGCGGCATGAACGCTGCTTGCAGCGCGGCGCAAAGCGATGCTCCCTGGTGGGCGGTGGCGTATACGCTTCCCATGACCCTGTTTGAGCGGCATTTCGGCCGCAGGGGGCTGACGCCCGGTCAGGTCATGCGGGGCAACTTCTACAAATGTGCCGAAGCGCCGGGACATACACATTATGGCATGTTTGCTCCCATGCCGGGAAAGCCGGATTTTCACCGCCCGGAGCTTTTTGCCTCTTTAAAGTTGGAACCCTGATCTTCATAGAGAAAAGGCCGGAGATGGATCTCCGGCCTTTTTATGTCTTTCCCAGTCTCTCCAGCGCCTTGGCGGCATGTGTGCATCGCCGGGCTGTCTCCAGCAGCTGCGCGCGTCCTTGGGCATGATCTGCTGCCAAAGCCGTGCTTTGCTGCGCAGCGCGCACAAGCGCGCGGCAAATGCTTTGCAGAGATTCGCTGTCGCTCATGGTTCACCCTCCTGTCTGAAAGCCTCCAGCGCGGCATATTGGGCGTGCAGCGCATATTCAATTTGCGAAATCGTTCCGCTGTATCTCCAGGCATCGGGGGCGGCCGCCTGAAGGCTGCGGAGGCGGCGCAGGATGTCCCACAGCTGGCTGCGCTGATCATAAAGAGCCAGGAGCGCGCGGCGGTGCGCCTGACGCTGCGCGGGCAGCGGTTGCAGCACGCAGATGCTTACCGGAGAAAAGGTGCGTTCGGTGATCTGTGCGTACAGCTGCCAAAGCCAATCCGAGGTTTGACTGACCAACTCTTTGCAAACGATTCCCGAGCAGTTTTGAACGCACATCCGCGCGCTGGCGGTCATGCTGCGGAACAGATACTCCAGCATATTCAGCGCCGTGAGCATAACCCCGGCAAACAGCTCCCGATCCCACAGTGGCTCGGCTTCCACCATTTTGAGAAAGCTGGGCGCGCCGGCGAGCGCGGGAATTTCATCCCCACTGCAAAGCGAAATAAGCGAGCCGTCTGCATCAAAAGCAGCCTGTGTCAACCGATGGCAGGCGGCCGCGTCCCCCTTTGCCTCGGGCAAAACCGCGACGACCCTGCGCACATAATCCACATAACCCAGGCAGGACACCACGTCGCCTTCCTGCACGATGAAATCGAAGTCCGGGCTGCGAAGCGCCGCTTGCTGCTGCGGGGTAAGCCCCGGCCAATAAAGCGGCTGTCCGTTCACGATGTAGGCAAGCGGACGCGCGTCCAAATTCTGTGCGTAGGCGTAGGCGGCCAGATTGCCTCCCTTGGAGTGACCCATCACCCAGGATTGGCCGCTGCCGGAGTGAATTGCGCGACGAAAAAACTGATCCGCCTGACGCTGCTGACGAATCACCACACCAAAGGCTGCGGCAACGTTGGAGCCCCAATCCGCGACGAGATTTCCCAGGGTGTCCTGCTCACTGCCGCGAAACACGGCGGCCGTATCGCCTTGTGCGTTGCCAAACGCATAGGCGACGAACCCGCTTCCGCCCCACATGCGGTTGGGATTGTCGTTTTCATAGGCGAGCACGGAAAGCGCGCACAGTGCCGGGCTTTGCAGGATACCCGCCCACAACGCTTCTTCTCCGGCGGGCGGTGCGGCGTGGCTCAGCCAATCCTGCACCGTGACGGGCAGACGCGCTTCTACCACGGCGGGCAGATCGCGATAACTCAGCCGCAGCAGAAGATATTTTTCTGTGTCGCTCAGTGCGGATAAACGTTCGCTCATTTTTCCGCCGGGGAACCTTCCATGGCGCTTCGCCTCCTTGTGCCGCATGCGGTGCTTCACTTCATACTATGCGGCACAAGAAAAAACGCCCCGGCGTCAGTCGCGGTAATGGATGGGCTTGTGCGCGGGAAGCGCGCGCGCCAGCGCATCAATGCCGGCGGTCATTTCCCGGGCAATGAGCGTGCGGTTTTCCTGCGCAGGCAGGGTGGGATCGCAATAGACCGGCTCGCCCACGCAGATGCGCCGCAGGGCGCGGCACACATATACCGGATAAAAGGGAAGCGCCTTTTTCTTGGCCGCGCGATAAAAATTCCCCACGTCGGCAAACCCGGCATCCATATCGTTGACATAAGGGCTGAAGGGTCGGTCGGTTTCCGCAAAGACCACCAGGTCAAGACCTTCACCTAATGTCTGCACGCTTTTGCGAAAGGTGATAATGCTGCGCTGGTCGCGGTAGACGGGCACAGCCTCCATTCCGCACATGATGTGCGGCAGCAAAAACGAACCGCCGCGGTAGACGGCGCGCAACAGCGGGCGCAGGGCCTTGGGAGCCTTCGGCCAAAAATCCATCATGGCATATTCGGTGAAATCCTGAGGAAAGCATACCTGATAGGTGACCCAGGGGCGGAAGCGCCGGGGAAACTTGGTGCACATGACAATGGGCCCGTAGGCCTTGGCATGGTTGCACACGAAGACGCAAGGTCCGTCGCTGAGCGGCCGGGCAAAGGTGATCTCATGCCGGGGCGTAAAGGCATTGATAAGCCATCGAAAAAATACCGTGGTCCGGTTCCGGGACGGCTTGTTGCCGTAAGTTTCCCGGGTGGAGTAGTAGCGGGGAGCAGCTGAAGACACGTCTTTCACCCAATCTATCGTTAGAATAGTTTCTACTATAGCAGAAACTGCGGCAAAATTCGACACCAACAGAAAAACTGGATAAGCCTATTGACTTTATCGGTTTACTTTGCTATAATTCGAGAAAATAAAGAACAGGCTGTGAAAGGGAAGCGCAAGTTTCTGCCCTGCAAAGAGAGCTGCCGGTCGGTGAGAGGCAGTCAGACGCAGTGATTTGGAATCCCCCTTGAGCCGCAGCTGAAACCGCTTTTGCGGCGTGTAGGTGTGCCGGGCTGTCTCCCCGTTATTGAGGCGCCGTATTGCTGGATACGGACATGAGCGACCTGCACATTGGGCAGGTAAGCAGGGTGGTAACGCGGAAAATAAAATCCGTCCCTACACAGGGGCGGATTTTATTATTTTACCAATTTTGACAGGAGGGTTTCCACATGGAACACAAAATTTCTGAGATCGCCGAACGAATTAAGGGCATGCGTCTGATTTTGGAACTGTCCATTGCGGACATGGCCGAATATTGCGGCGTGAGCGAGGAGGAATACACCCAGTGCGAAGAGGGACAGCGGGATTTTTCCTTTACCTTTCTCTATAAATGCGCCAATTGCTTTCAAATCGATATTGCAGAGTTGATTACCGGGGAAATGCCCAAGCTGTCTTTTTACAGCATTGTCCGCGCGGGCAAGGGGCTGCCCATCCGCCGCCGTGCCGGGTTTGAGTATCAGCATCTGGCCTATCTGTTCAAGCATCGGGACGCCGAGCCGTTTGTTGTGACCGCCCCCTATGATCCTCAGGCCGAGAGCGCTCCCATCGCACTGTCCACCCATAAAGGGCAGGAGATGGACTTCATTTTGGAAGGTTCGCTGAAGGTACAGCTGGAGGAGCATACAGAGGTGCTGAATCCGGGAGACACCATTTATTACAATTCGGGTCATCGCCAT
>JAQUVY010000101.1 GCA_028693155.1 Eubacteriales bacterium | reverse complement strand
CCCCGCACCCTTAGGCCGGTGGGCGCGGCCAGCTCGGCTACCACGCCTTTTGCCGGAGAGCGTCTCCCCGGCCGGGCTTCCGCCCCGGCATCGGCCGCCACCCGATACAGATAGCGACGCCCGCCGCAGACCGTGCGGTCGAGGTGGTTGATGTCCTGTGTTGCGGTCAAAAACTCGTATCTCCCGTCGTCCTGCGCACGGTAAATCAGATATGATTCTGCCCCGGCTATCTTGTTCCAAGTCAGCGAAACCATGCCCGCGCGCGCGGCAACCGTAACCTCGGGCGCGGGAAGAGGCGCAGCCTGCTGGGTTGGCGTCGGATCGGCAATGGGCTGCCCGCCCGCCGGAAGATTCGCCCACAGTCCCACCACAGCCGCCGCGATGAGCACGATGCCTGCCACCCAGATTTTGCGTTTCATATCTTGTACGCCTCCTGCCAATTTCTTCTATCGGCTCAGAGTGTACCCTGCAAAAAAAGAAATACAATCGACTTAGGCAATTGCTAACAAAAGCATAACCCCGACGAAACAACGCAACGGATTTGAAACAAAAAGCCCCTTTGCCGCAGGCAAAAAGGCTTTTCATCCTGATGCTCGGATTTTATTGGGCGGTGTCTTTCAACTCCTGGGGCATGTCGTCCCGCTTGATCTCCACCTCGCAGGGCGGCACCGGCTCTCCCTTGGCCCGGATGGCGTCTATCATGCGCCTTTCGCAGGCGAAAAGCTGCGGGCGGGTCACGTCGTTCACGGCATCCGGCTTGTAAAGCAGCGCCTGACGGAAAAATTTCAGCGCCTCGGTCAGGTCGCCCTGCTGCTCGCGGATCAGCCCCATGTGATACAGAATGTCGATCTGATCGCTCTTTTCCTCGTAGGCCTTCTCGAAGTAAAGCCGGGCGTTTTCCATATCGCTCATTTCGTAATAGGTCTGCCCCATATTATCCAAAATCACGAAGTCCGAATCGTCATAATCCAGCGCTTCCTTGTTATATTCCAGCGCCTTGTCCAGCTGCCCCGCCATGATATACGCATACCCCAGCGCCTGATAGACCCGCGTGCTACGCATCTTCTTATGCAGATCCTCCAAGGCGACGATGGCCTTGTTCAGCTGTTGGGTGCGCATATAGGCCAGCGCGCGGTTCATGCGGATCAGGTCGCGAATGTTCTCCTTGACATCGTTGGCCTTCAGCGCCCGGTCATAATAGGAAATGGCCTCGTCAAAACGACCCAGCCGCATCAGCAGCACACCGTAGGTGCCCATAAACTTAACGCTGGCGCAGCCGCTGTCGAAGGCCTTTTTATACAGGCTGTCCGCCGTCTGCAAATCCCCTTTGTTGTGTGCCAAATAGGCTTTGTATCCATACCAATAAGAAATCAGAGACATTTTTACATCGTTCTCCCTTGTTTCATTCGCTGGGTTAATCTTACTCTTCGCTTGACCAGACTGTCAAGGGGCTCCAACCCCAGCAGGCGCAGCTTCAGCAGGCACTCCTCCACCGTTTTGAGCGCCAGGGCGTCATCTCGCCGGGTATGCTCGTAATACTTGGCCAGTTCTTCATACGGCTCGGCGCCGAACATTCCCTGCTCCAGCAGGCGCTTCCAGCAATAGGCCGCTTCATCGGCTCGCCCGCTTCGCCGCAGCAGCAGCGCCCTTGCCCGCAGCGCGGGTCCGTATGGCTCTCCCGCCGCCTCGTAGCACCGCAGCGCATCGGCGCTTCGCCCTGCGGCCTCCAGAATACGCCCCGCCGAGTAGCGGTCCGCGGGCTCGGGCTGCTCCAAGGGTAGCGCCACATCGCGGCACAGGCGGCACAGCACCGTGTAAAGCGACTGGATGTCCATCCGGTTGTGCTCCAGCACACCCTCCATCCGGGTCATGTCGCCGTCCTTTAGAAAGTCAAAAAAGATCATGGGCACCATGCTGCCCGGAATGTCGTCCTCACGGGCAAAGCCCAGGATCTCCCGCTCCACGTTTTGCAGGCCGCAGCTGCCCAGCCTGGCCTTCCAAAGGCGGCGGGCGGCGTACAGCAGGTCGATATGGCGCATGGACGCGATGGGCTGACGGATGCGGTTCACGATGGAGCGGCTGTTGACGATGGGCACGTCGAAGCCCTTGCCGTTGTAGGATACCAGCGTGTCAAAATTCGCCAGGCGTCGGCACAGGCGGTGCAGCATATCGGTTTCCGCGTCGTAGTCCTCCATAAAATATTGCTCCACCACGAAGGAATCTTCCTGCAAAAAACCGATGCCGATGAGAAACGCCACCGTGCCCACACCGCCGGAAAGCCCGGTGGTCTCCGTGTCCAAAAAGACGGTTTTCTCCAAAGAAAAATCCGCCAGTGGCACACGTCCCACCATCTCCAGCGTCTCAGCCGAGGCATAGGCCGCCATTCCGCCGCACAGCGTATCCGCATCCACGCGGCTGCGCCGCTCCACGCAGCGCCCTCCCGCGGCGCGGGAAGGCGGCGCGGTGGCAGGCTGGGCAGCGCGCAGCGTGCCCGACAGGTGTCTTAATTTTTCCTCCAGAGACGACATGCTATCCCTCCAGCGCGCACAAACGCTCCAAAACTTTTCTGACCATGTGTTTATCCGCCCCGTCCGTGCCCACGCAGGAAGGACAGCCCGCCGGGCAGGGGCATTCGTTCACCATGTCCAGCGCACCCTTGAGCAGCTGCTCCTGCATCTCATAGAGCCGGTCGCTTAAGCCCATCCCCGCCGGTATGGTATCGTAAATAAACAACGTGGGCTGCTGGGTAAAGGGCGCTTTAACCTGCGGATAGACCGAGATATCCTTTACATCGCACATGACGTACATGGGTGCCAGATTTGCGATGAGATTGCCGATGCCGACAAGAGCGCCTTCAATTTCCGAGGGCTGCATACCCTGCCAGATCTCATCGCCCATGGCCAGCCAGCACGCCGACGTGTGCATTTCCAAATGGGGCAGCTTGACCTTGCCAAAGCCGATGTTCTCGTGGGTATCGAAGCGCATTTTCTTAAAGATGGTGGTCATGGCCGTCACCACCACCTCGCCCAGCGAGGTCTGCAGCTGCTCGCCCTTGGTTTTGAAGGTGTCGATGACCCGCAAGCTGACCGCCAGGTTGGCGTCGGTATAATAATTGACCTCCACCGACTTGACGTAAGCGCGGTGGTTCTCAAAATCCAGCTTCTGCACCTGAAACTGCTTGCCCTCGTGCAGGTAAATGGCGTCGTCGTGCAGCAGCATGGGGGCGGTGAAGCGATCCATCTCCCCGATGACCTGATGGTCGGGCGTGGTGGTGTCGATGATGATAAAGTTTTCCTCGCCCGCCGCGCGCAGGCTCACCTCGCTGGCCGGGAACTCCTCGGTGGACCAATGCCAGGTGTTGCCCACATGGCGCAGCATGCCCGATTCCTCCAAGAAGGACAGAATCTCGGTCACGGGCTTGCCGCCGTAGGTTTCGCCGTCCACAAAGGGCAGTTCATAGGCGGCGCACTTGATGTGGCTGAGCAGGATGTACAGGTTATCCGGGTTGATGACGCCGTATTCAGGCGGCTGATGGAAAAAATATGTGGGATGCTGCACCATGAACTGATTCAGCGGGCTGGAGTTGGCCACCAAAATGGTGGCGCTGATGCCCTGGCGCCGGCCCGAGCGGCCCGACTGCTGCCAGGTGCTGGCGATGCTGCCGGGATACCCGCACAGCACGCACACCTCCAGCGTGCCGATGTCGATGCCCAGCTCCAGTGCGTTGGTGCTCACCACGCCCACCACGCTGCCGTCCCGCAGCCCCTTTTCGATGGCGCGGCGCTGGGTGGGCAGGTATCCGCCCCGGTAGCCCCGCACCATGTCCGAATCACCCAGGCGGGTTTTGACCAGCTCCTTGAGGTAGCTCAGCAGCACCTCCACCATGACCCGGCTGCGGGCAAACACGATGGTGGAAATGCGGTTCACAATGAGATCCGTGGTGATCTTTCGCGCTTCCAGCACGGCGCTTTTGCGGATGCCCAGCATCTCGTTGACCACCGGCGGGTTATAAAAAATGAAATGCTTTTCTCCCGAGGGCGCGCCGTTGCGATCCACCAGCTCCATCTCGCGGCCGCACACGCTTTCGGCCAGCTCTTTGGGGTTGGCGATGGTGGCCGAGCAGCAGATGATGCGGGGATGTGAGCCGTAAAATTCGCACAGGCGCAGCAGGCGGCGCATCACGTTGGCCATGTGAGAGCCAAACACGCCCCGGTAGGTATGCACCTCGTCGATGACGATGAATTTCAGGTTTTCAAACAGCTTGACCCACTTGGTATGGTGCGGCAAAATGCCGCTATGCAGCATATCCGGGTTGGTCACCACGATGTGCCCGGCCTGGCGCACTGCCTGACGGGCGGCAGGCGGCGTATCCCCGTCATAGGTATAGGTCTTGATCTCCACGCCGGCCTCGCGGATGAGCTCATACAGCTCGCTGACCTGATCGGCGGCCAGCGCCTTGGTGGGGAACAGATAAAGCGCCCGGGCGCTGTCGTCCTCCAAAATGGCGTTCATCACCGGCAGGTTATAGCACAGCGTCTTGCCCGAAGCCGTGGGCGTGACCACGCACACATCGTGCTGCGCGCGCACGGCGGTCAGCGCCTCGGCCTGATGGCTGTACAGCTGGGTGACACCCCTTTTTTGCAGCGCGGCAGCAATGCGCCCATCCAGCCAATCGGGGAAAGGCGCGTAAACGGCCTCCCGCGCGGGGATGGTGTTCCAATACGTAATATTCTGCGCCGTGGTGGGGTCGCTGCGAAAGCGCGTCAGCCATTGGGTAATGTTCATTTATTCACTCCAAACCGATCAAAGTCGTCTCGCTCTTCTCCAGCGCCCGCTCGATGAGCGCATCGATGTCCAGCTTTCTCTCCTCGATCAGCACGGCCTTCATCCGCGGCTTGGTGACGGGATGCTTAGGCACGAACACCGTGCAGCAGTCCTCATAGGGCTCAATGGAAATATCATAGGTGCCGATCTGCTGCGCCTTGTCCACGATCTCATTTTTGTCGTAGGCAATGAGCGGCCTAAACACGGGGATGTCACAAATGGCGTTGGTCACCGTGATGGCCTGCATGGTCTGGCTGGCCACCTGCCCCAGGTTTTCCCCCGTCAGCAGGCAGCCGCACTCGGCCTCCTGCGCCAGGCGCTGGGCAATGCGCATCATAAAGCGCCGCATCAAAATGACCGTGTAATCCCCATCGCATCGCTCATAAATGGCTTCCTGGATCTCGGTAAAATACACCGAATGCAGGCGAATGGGGCATCCGTAGGAGGAAAGCACCTCCGCCAGCTTCTTCACCTTTAAATGGGCTCGCTCGGTGGTGTGGGGCGGGCTGTTGAAATACACCGCCTCCAGCTCCACGCCGCGGCGCATGAGCATATAGCCCGCCACCGGGCTGTCAATGCCTCCCGAAAGCAGCAGCATGGCCTTGCCCGCGCTGCCCAGCGGCATTCCGCCCGGCCCCGGCAAAATGCGCGTGTAGATAAACGCGCGCTCGGCGCGCACCTCCACGTACACCCGGAAATCGGGATCGTGCACGTTGACCCGCACATTGTCCATGGCATCCAGCACACACTCGCCCACATCCGCGGCGATCTCCATGGAATTGAGCGGATAATGCTTGTTGGAACGGCGCGCCTCCACCTTGAAGGAGCCGCCCTGACCCTGCTCGGCCTTCGTCACCTCCACCGCTGCCGCGCGCACCTCCTGCATATCGCTGCCCACCACAGCGGCAGGGCTGACCGAATGCACGCCGAACACACGGCACAGCGCCGCCATCAGTTCCTCCTGCCGCGCGGGCTCATACCCGCTGATAAAGAAGCGCCCCTGACCGTGCTCCACCTCAATGCGGCCGAAACCCCGGGCAGCCACGCGAATGGCCTGCACCAGCTTATGCTCAAAAAACGGGCGGTTTAACCCCTTCAGGTGGATCTCCCCGTAACGCAACAAAATGATCGAATCCATGTTATCTCCTTATAAATCGTTTAAGACGGGCGGCGGCGGCGCAGATGATGTCGCCGGCCTGTTCCATCTCCCGAGGCATGTTGAGGGGGGACAGGCTGATGCGGATGGTGCTCTGCGCCAGCTCCTGCGGGATGCCCTGCGCCAGCAGCACCGGGCTCACCCGCGCGCCCCCGCGAGATTTGCAGGCCGAGCCGGTGCTGACCAGCACGTCCTGATCGGCCAAAGCCTGCTGCAGGGTGGCCGCGCGAATACCCGCAAAGGCCACGCTTACGATATGCGGCGCGCCATCCGATGTGCTGTTGAGGACGCCGCCCCCGGCCTGCAGGCGCGCACCAAGGTCGTCCCGCATGGCACCCAACCCGGCGCGCCATGCTTCGCCGTGCAGCGCCCACTGCTCCAGCGCCGCGCCCAGCGCCGCAATGCCCGGCATGTTTTCCGTGCCCGAGCGGTAGCCCTGCTCCTGCCCGCCGCCGTAAATGACCGGGCGGATCCGCTTCAGGTCGCGCACGGCCAGCGCCGCAATGCCTTTGCCCGCGTGCACCTTGTGCCCGCTTACCGTATACAGATCGACGTCCCGCTGGTCGGCCATGACCCGGCAAAAGGCCTGCACGCCGTCCGAATGGAACAGCACGCGGGGGTTCTTTGCCTTGACCGCCGCCGCCAGCGCCCCAATGTCCTGCACGGCGCCGGTCTCGTTATTTACGTGCATGACGCTCACCAGCACCGTATCCTCGCAAACGGCCTGCGCCAGCGCCTCGGGCGATAGGTGCCCCTGCCGATCCACCTTCAGCACATCCACCCGCGCACCCCGGCTCTCCAGAGCCTGCATGGTTTCCAGCACGGCGGGGTGTTCCACCGAGGTGGTGATGTAGTGTCCCGTGCAGCCCGCGGCGGTAAAAGCGCCCTGAATGGCCAGGTTGTCCGCCTCGGTGCCGCTGGCCGTGAAGATCACCTCGCCTGCGCGACCGGTGGCGTTGAGCACCGCCTTGCGCACCGCCTGCGCCTGCTGCTGGGCGGCAATGGCCTGCCCGTACGCAGCCGAGGGGTTAAAATAGTTCTCCCGCAGCGCATCCTGCACCGCCTGCGCCGCTTCCTCAAAGGCGCGGGTGGTGGCGCTGTTGTCCAGATAGATCATGCCTCCGCCTCCGGCTCATCCAGGCGGATGTCCGCCGTGTTGGGCGCGTAAATCTTCATTACATGCGCAAATTCTCGGCTGACCTCCATGCGGATCAAAAACTTTTCAGCGCCCCGCACCAGATATACCAGATAAGCGGGGGCATCGGGATTCAGCGCAATTTTGACGAACTTGACGCCCTCCTCGTGGGACACCCGCTCAGCCAGCGCGGTGTCGTCCCCCCGCGTCAGCCCCTGCACATCCTTCATTTTAAAGGTGATAATATCCCGCCGGCGGCGGTTGTTGTAGACGGCGCTGATCTCCACCAATCCGTTGGTGATGCTGCACTCATACTCCGTGCGCAGCCTGTCCTTATAGCGGAAGCACAAATAAGCACCCAGGCCGAAAAGGAGAAACATCAGCGCGTTCATCCACATCCCCGCGCCCATCTGAAACGCCAGGGTCAGGTACATCCCCGCAACCAACGCGCCGGCCACGGTAAACACCCACAAAAGCACATAAAGAACGCTGCCCAGCAGCGGATTTTTGCGTCTTACCGCCTCTTCCAGAAAGTTATCCATCGCACACACTCCCATTTCACACCATAATCGTGTATAATATTTTATCATGAACCCATGCGGAAGCAAAGGGTCATCCCAAAATAAGGAGTAACTTAGCTGCATGAAATGCCCTGTCTGCGGTACGGAAAACAAGAGTACCTCTCTGGCCTGTTACCGCTGCGGCTCTCCGCTTACGCAGGAGACGCCCCCTTCGCCCAGCAAAACCGCTGCGCAGGAGCTTTGGAAAAAGGACAAAAAGGCGGAAAAGAAGAAGCCGCTTCCCCCGTCTCCTTCCATATCCAAAAACCTGACCGCGCTGGATGACGAAGCCGACG
>JAQUVY010000011.1 GCA_028693155.1 Eubacteriales bacterium | reverse complement strand
CCAGACGCCAGGGGGTAATAGGGGAATGCAAGGGGGATTTCAGGGGGCGCATCGGAACGCCCCCTAATCCCCTTTGCCCCCGCCGGAGGCGAGTCTTCCTTGCAACGGTTGACGGAAGCCCCAAGAGATTTCATCCCAAACCAGTGCCGCCCCAGTGGCACTGGCAGCTGAAACACGCTCAAAACAAGCGCAGTGTTGCCGCCTTAGCGGCAATCACGGGAGCGGCGAACATAATGGATAGATAAGAACCCTACAAGGGGCAATCGTCCCTTGACCCTTTCTTCGGAAAAGATATGCTTTGACAGTCGCAGCATCGTTCCCGAGAGCAGGCAGCCTGGGGCGGAATGCGGTTTGCAGCAGTAGTTGCTCTTAGCTACCCTCGCACTTCGGCCGCCGCCTTTCGGAACACCTGCGGTGTTCCTTTCGGCATCAGTGTCAGCAGGAACTCTTGACTGCCTTCGCGTTTCGCCGTAGGCGAAACGCTCCCGGGGTCTGGGGTGTCCCCAGACGCCAGGGGGTAATAGGGGAATGCAAGGGGGATTTCAGGGGGCGCATCGGAACGCCCCCTAATCCCCTTTGCCCCCGCCGGAGGCGAGTCTTCCTTGCAGCGGTTGACGGAAGCCCCAAGAGATTTCATCCCAAACCAGTGCCGCCCCAGCGGCACTGGCAGCCGAAACACGTTCAGACTAAGCGCAGTGTTGCCGCGCAGTGGCAATCACGGGAGCGACAAACATAATGGATAGATAAGAACCCTACAAGGGGCAATCGTCCCTTGACCCCTTCTTCGGGGAAAAACTATGCAAACGCCCAAAGTACTGTTCCCGAGAGCAAACAAAGTGCGGCGCGCCAGTTAACAATGCGCCCTCCCTGCCCGGTACCTATTTCCGCTTTGCTTATCAATCCCCCTCTATCATGCGATACCCCACGCCCATCTCGGTAAAGATATATTCGGGCGCAGCGGGGTTCTTTTCCAGTTTTCGGCGAATATTGGCCATGTTGACCCGCAAAATCTGGTTGTCGCCCGCAGCGTTGGGTCCCCAGATGTTTTTGATCAAAAAATCGTAGGTCAATACCCGGCCGGCATACTGCGCCAGCAGCGCCACGATGCGATATTCATTCTGCGTTAAATGAATATCCTCCTCCTCCAGATAAACATGCCGTTTGTCATAATCCACCCGCAGCCTGCCCGCGCAAAACGAGCCCGATTGACCGGCGCCGTTGGGAATGGACCCGGCTCGGGCATGGCGCAGTGCCGTGCGCACCCGTGCCAGCAGCTCGGAGGTCCCAAAGGGCTTGGTAATATAATCGTCCGCGCCCAGATCCAGCGCTGAAACCTTGTCCCGCTCATGCGTGCGGGCCGACACCACGATGATGGGGATCTGCGACCACTCCCGGATCTTTCGGATCAGATCCATGCCGTCGACGTCAGGCAATCCCAGATCCAGGATCACCGCATCCGGGCAGTAGGAGGAAACCATCATCATCGCCTCGGCGCCATCTCTGGCACGGCGCACGCCATAATGATTGGCCGTCAAAATCGCCGTCATAAACCCGGCGATATTTGCTTCATCCTCTACCAGAAGAATCGTATAGGCATTGCTCACACCGTTTCCTCCTTTATCGGCAAATAGAAGCGAAGGATCGCGCCGCCCTCCGGACGGTTGGCAGCGGTCATCGCCCCGCCATGCACCTTGATGATGGTATGGCAAACCGACAAACCGATGCCCATGCCCCGGCGATGGTCGGCTTCCTCATCGTCCTGATGAATTCTGCCCTCAAAAATGTGCGGCAGCATGGCCTCGTCAATCCCTTTTCCGTTATCCCATACGGAAAACACGGCGGTTTCTTTATTCACCGCCGCGGTCACGCCGATGACGGCGGCTTCTCCATGCAGCACCGCGTTCTCCATCAGGTTGATGAGCACCTGCTCAATGAGCATGGCATCCATGGGCACCATCAGCAGCTCATCCGGCACATGCACCTGAACAGCCGCGCCCGGAAAACGCTTGCTAAACTTCGACACCGCCTCAGCCAAAACCTCTTCGGCGGCCTCGGGCTCTTTGGTGATGCGCGCGCAGTCGCTGCCGTCAATGCGCGTAATGGTCAATAAGTTTTCCACCACGCGGATCAGCCACTGGGCATCCTCCCGCACGCCGCCCAGCAGCTCCATGCGCTCCGCCGGGGTCAGCGCCGCATCGTTTTCCATCACGGCGGAGGTCGCGCCCAAAATTGAGGTCAGCGGCGTGCGCAGATCGTGCGACACGGCGCGCAGCAGATTGCTGCGGGTCTTTTCCCGCTCGCCGGCGATGCGGATCTCCTCCTGGCGTTTGGTCTGGGTGGTCAGCGCGCTGGTGGCCACCGCCACGGCCAGCATGCACAGGATGGTGAGCGGATACCCCGCCAGCGTGAAGTTAAACGCAAAATAGGGATAGGTAAACACATAATTGACCGCCAGCACGCTCAGCAGCGACGCCAGCAGCCCAAAAAAGTAGCCGTTGGTAAACCGCGATACCAAAAACACCGCCAGAATAAATATCATTGATACATAGGAACCCTTTTCATCCAGCATACGCAGCGCGGCGCATATGCCTGCCGCCGCGGCAAGAATGGCGACCGTCACCGCCAAATCGCGCACGGACAAGGGAAACCATTCGGTCAGGCGGTTTTTTTCCTTGGGCATTGCTCCTCCTTGATCATGCCGGGCGAACCCGGCTCATATTGTATTGCAAACTCAGTTTTCATTATGATAGCACGGTTTTGACGCTTTGCCCATGCCGCCGCGGACAGGTATGTAAAGAGCCCGTTAAGATTTTTCCGGCACCGTTAACCGCCTGTTAATCCGGCGCGAAGAAGCTTCATCCGCCGCCGCAGACAAGCTATACTGGAGCACAGCGATGGGTTTCGAAACGATTTCGTTGCCCTTGCCGCCATATTTGGTTTGAGGAGGATCCATATATGCAGCCGTCACTTTCCCTGTTGTACGCCTTTTCGGGCTTTACGGTGTTGCTTGCGTTTGCTTACGCCGTATACCTTTGCCTGTGGGTAAAGCGCCAGAAGGTGGAAAATGTCCGTATTGCTTCCATTGGAGAACTGATTCGCCAGGGCGCGAACACCTTCCTGCGCCGAGAATACGCGGTGCTGGCTCGTTTCGCCATCATCGCGGCCGTCGTGATCGCCGTGCTGCTGCCCGCTCCCATCTGGAAGGGCAACCCGCTGGACAACGTTTTGATGGCGCTGTCCTATCTGGCGGGCACCGTCTTTTCCGCCCTGGCAGGCAAGATCGGCATCTATGTGGCCACCATGGCCAACACCCGCACCGCCGAAGCGGCGCGCAAGGGCATTCGCCCGGCCTTTTTGATGGGCTTCCGCGGCGGCGCCGTGATGGGGCTGGCGGTAGTGGGTGCCAGCCTGCTGGGCGTTGCCGGTGTGCTGATGCTGACGCACCAGACCACTGCGCTTCTGGGCTTTTCCTTCGGTGCCAGCTCTCTGGCTCTGTTTGCCAAAGCCGGCGGCGGCATCTTCACCAAAACGGCTGACATCAGCGCCGATCTGGTGGGCAAGGTCGAGTTGGATATCCCCGAAGACGATCCCCGCAACCCCGCCGTCATCGCCGATAACGTGGGCGACAACGTAGGCGACGTGGCCGGCATGGGCGCCGACCTGTTCGATTCCAACGTGGCCTCCATGGCCGCCGCGCTGGTCATGGCCGCCTCTCTGGATAAGGTTACCGGCGGCACGGCCAATACCGCCACCGTGTTCTGCTATGCCGCGTTGGGGCTGCTGGCCTCCATCATCGGCATTGCCACCGCGCGTATGGGCCGCAAGGGCAGCCCCACTCATGCACTGAACTCTTCTACTTATGTTACCACGGCCATTTACCTGGCGCTGACGGCCGGTGCCACGGCGCTGTTCCAGGGCTTCCGTTGGGAGATCTGGGGCGCTTCGGCCATCGGCTTGTTCGTGGGTGTCATCATCGGCATGGTAACCGACCTTTTTACCAACGATACCCGACCCATCGTAAAAAACGTGGCCAAGGCATCCCGCTCCGGCCCCGCCTTCACCATTCTTTCCGGCCTGTCTTATGGCTTCATCTCCGCCATGCCTGCCATGGTGGGCATCGCCGTGTCGGCGCTGGCGGCCTATAAGCTGTGCGCCGGGTTGGGCGACGGCTATGCCATGTTTGGCATTTCCATGGCCGCGGTTGGTATGCTTTCCATCGTCGGCATGATCATCAGTAACGACGCTTACGGCCCCATTGTAGACAACGCCCGCGGGCTTACCGAAATGGGTGACTTAGGCGAGGATGCACTAAACGTCACAGACGAGCTGGACAGCGCGGGCAACACCGTTAAGGCCATCACCAAGGGCTTTGCCATCGGCGCTGCCGGGCTTACCGTCATCAGCCTGCTGGGCGCTTATTTAAGCGAAGTTAACGCTTCCGCCGCCGAAATGGGCAAGGCGCTGTTGAGCGGCTTTGACGTAATGGACCCCACCGTGTTCTTCGGTCTGCTGGTGGGCGCGGCCATTCCCGCCGTGTTCAGCGCCATGCTCATGCTGGGTGTGGATCGAAACGCACAGCGCATGGTGGCGGAGATTCACCGCCAGTTTAAGGAGATCGTCGGCCTGCGCGAAGGGAAAGAAGGCGTGCAGCCCGAATATGACAAGTGCATCGACATCGCCACCCACGGCGCGCTGCGCGAGCTGGTGCCTGCCGGTCTGGTCGCGATTGTTTCCACGCTGCTCGTGGGCTTTATCGGCGGCGTAGCCGCAGTGGGCGGCTTCCTCATCGGCAACATCGTCAGCGGCTTACTGCTGGCCCTGGTGCTGTCCAACGCCGGCGGCCTGTGGGACAACGCGAAGAAGTACATTGAGGCCGGCAACGAAGGCGGCAAGGGCTCGCCTGCGCACAAGGCGGCCGTCGTGGGCGATACGGTGGGCGATCCCTTTAAGGACACCGCCGGCCCCTCCATCAACACGCAGATCACCGTCGTTTCTCTGGTCGCTTCCCTCATGTCCACGCTGTTCCTGGCGTTGTCCATCTTCTAAACACCCTTACGAAAGGACGCAATACCATGGAGATCTTATATGAAAATCTGCTTGCCATTCAGTGGCAGCAGGTGGTGATGTGGGTCATCGGCGGCGTGCTCATTTACCTAGCCATCAAAAAGGACATGGAGCCCTCACTGCTGTTGCCCATCGGCTTCGGCGCGATTCTGGTCAACCTGCCCTTCTCGGGCGCAGTGACTCAGGCTTTTGAAAATGGCATACAGGAAATCGGCATTCTAAACGTTTTGTTTGACGCAGGAATTGCCAACGAGATGTTTCCCCTGCTGCTGTTTATCGGCATCGGCGCCATGATCGACTTTGGCCCGCTGCTTTCCAACCCCAAGCTGCTGCTGTTCGGCGCGGCTGCTCAGTTCGGCATTTTCGCCACGCTGAGCATCGCGGCGCTGTTCGGCTTTGATCTCAAGGACGCGGCCTCCGTCGCCATCATCGGCGCGGCGGACGGCCCGACCTCCATCTTTGTGGCCAACTATTTTAACTCCAAATATCTGGGTGCCATCATCGTGGCCGCCTATTCCTACATGGCGCTGGTGCCCATTGTGCAGCCGCCGGTCATCCGCCTGTTCACCACGAAAAAAGAGCGGCTGATCCGCATGCCCTATCACCAAAAAAACGTTTCCAAGTTTACCCGCATCGTGTTCCCCATCGCCGTGACGGTGGTGGCCGGGCTGGTAGCGCCCCGGTCGGTGGCGCTGGTAGGCTTCCTCATGTTCGGCAATCTGATCCGTGAGTGCGGCGTGCTGGACTCGCTCTCGGAGACGGCGCAGAAGGTGCTGGCAAACCTCATCACCCTTTTCCTGGGCATCACCGTGGCTTGCAAAATGCAGGCATCGGCCTTCCTCAACCCCCAGACCCTGCTGATCTTGGCGCTGGGGCTGGTGGCCTTCATCTTCGACACGGCCGGCGGCGTAATATTTGCCAAGATCCTGAACCTGTTCACGAAAAACAAGATCAACCCCATGATCGGCGCGGCGGGCATCTCCGCGTTCCCCATGTCGGCGCGTGTGGTGCATAAAATGGGCCTGGCTGAGGACAAGCAGAATTTTCTGCTGATGCACGCGGCGGGCGCCAACGTTTCCGGCCAGATCGCGTCGGTCATCGCCGGCGGCTTGATCCTGAGCCTGCTGGGATAAGGAGGAACAAATGAACGTATCCTTGTTTTTAGAAACGCTTCCCATCATGCTCAAGGGAATGCTGGGCATCTTTGTGGTGACCGGTGTGCTGATCCTGTTGATCGTGGGACTGAACTTCATCTCCGCCCGTTTCTTCCCGGATAACGGAAAGAAACCGCAGTAAAAAAATGCGTCGTTTCCATTTCATTTGGGCGGCAGCGGCACTGGCAGCGATGCTGGTGCTTTTGCTGCCGCCTTTTGGGCAAAGCTGCCTGGCGAACACCCCCGGCGCCAGGCAGTCTTTGTCTGTCCAAACGGATCATTTCATCCTCGCGCCGGGAGCCCACACGGCGGACGCGCGGCCCGACCCCTGCATCATTTTATGGCATACAGAGCCGAAGCTTTGCCTGCTGACGGGCCTCCAACGCCTTTCACAGGATACCCGGCAGATCCCCCGCGGGGACACGGCCTGCCAGCCGCCCCATTCCCACGCGCCGCCCTCGCTGCGTTTGTTTGCTTCTATCACTCAATATGCATAAGGAGAACCACAGATGAACGCGAAAAAATCCACGTTTTTTATTTTGCTGGCGCTGGTGCTTGTGCTGTCCTGCATTTCCATTACGGGACTGTGGGGCATCAAGGGCGTCCGCGACATTCGCTTCGGCATCGACATTCGAGGCGGAGTGGAGGCTGTGTTTCAGCCCAAGGATTACGACGGCGTGCCTACCGCGCAGGAGCTGGAATCGGCTCGTACCATCATGGAGGGCCGCCTGGACTCCATGAACATTTTGGATCGGGAAGTCACGACGGATAAACAGGCCGGCACCATCCTTATCCGGTTTCCGTGGAAATCAGGCGAAACCGAGTTCAACCCCGAAAGCGCCATTCAGGAGCTGGGCGCCATGGCAAAGCTGACCTTCCGGGACGAAGCGGGCAATGTGTTGCTGGAGGGGAAAAACGTGGCCTCCAGCCGGGCGGAGATCGACTCTCAGAGTCGGCAGCCCATTGTAACGCTGGATTTTGACTCGGCCGGCGCACAGCTTTTCGGGCAGGCCACGCAAGCAAACGTGGGCAAACTGCTCTACATCTATATGGACGACACCGAGATCTCCGCCGCGCAGGTTAATCAGGCCATTTGGGGTGGGCAGGCCTATATTTCCGGCAAGTTCACCACCCAGGAGACCCAGGCGCTGGCCGAGAAGATCAACGCGGGCTCTCTGCCCTACTCGCTGGAAACCAAAAGCTTTTCCACCATTAGCCCCACCCTGGCAAGCAACGCGCTGCGGGTGATGGTGATCGCCGGTGCGCTGGCGCTGGGCTGCATCTGTCTGTTCATGATCTTGCGGTACCGCCTTGCCGGCGCGGTAAGCTGCCTGGCGCTGCTTTTGCAGACGGCGGTGCAGCTGTTGGCCGTGTCGGTGACGCAGATCACCCTGACACTGCCCGGCATCGCGGGCATCATTTTGTCCATCGGCATGGGCGTGGATGCGAACATCATCATCAACGAACGCATCGCCGATGAGCTGCACGGCAAAAACACGCTGCGCATGGCCGTGAAAGCAGGCTATCACAACGCGTTCCTGGCCGTGTTGGACGGCAACCTGACCACGCTCATCGTGGCGCTGCTGCTCATCTTCTTCGGTTCAGGCTCCATGCTCTCCTTCGGCTACACCCTCACCATCGGTCTTATTATGAACCTGGCCGCCGGCGTAGGTGCCACCCGTCTGATGCTGGATTCTCTGCTGCGCTTCCCCTGCTTTGGCCGCCCCGGCTGGTTTCGCCTGGGAAAAGAGCCGCGGGTACACCCCTTCTACAAAAAACGCCGCATTTACTTCATCGTTTCGGCGGTGCTGCTGAGCGCCGGTCTGGCGCTGTGTTTTGTGCGGGGCGTGTCGCTGGATACGCAGTTTAAAGGCGGCGTGGTGCTCAAATACACGGCGCAGACCCAGGTGGACACGGAAGCTGTGGAAAAGCTGGCTGCAAAAGCGTTTGGCGTTCCCGCCACCGCACAGCTGGCCGACGACTTCTCCGGCGGCGGCCAAAAGCTGGTGCTGACCCTGGCGCAAAACACGGGCATCACGCCCGAGCAGCAAAGCGCCTGGAACACCACCCTATCCGAGGCCTACCCCGACGCGCAGCTTTCACTGAACGAATCCTTTGCTGTGGAACCCTTCATCGGCAAGAAGGCCATGACCAACGCGGTCATCGCGCTGGTGCTGGCCTCCGTCATGATCATCCTCTATATCTGGATCCGCTTCCGGCGCATTTCCGGTTTGTCGGCCGGCGTGATGGCGCTGCTGGCGCTGCTGCACGACGCGTGCATCGTGTTTTTCGTGTTTGTTGCGGCGCGTTTCCCCATTGGGGACAGCTTTGTGGCGGTGGCGCTGACCATCATCGGGTATTCCATCAATGATACCATCGTGATCTACGACCGCATCCGGGAAAACAAGCTGCTGTACCCCCGGCTCACCACGCCCGAGCTGGCCGACCTGAGCATCAGCCAATCCTTCAGCAGGTCGCTTTACACCAGTTTGACCACGCTGGCATCGGTGGTGTTTCTCATCGGCTTCTCCCTGTGGTATGGCATTGACAGCGTGCTTTACTTCGCGCTCCCCATGGCGTTCGGCATCGTCAGCGGCTGTTACTCCACCATTTGCATCGCCGGCCCCCTGTGGGTGTCCTGGCGGCTGCGCAAAGACGGCTCCGCGAAAAAAACCGACAAAAAAGCCCGCGCGGAAGCATAATTTTTGATCCTCATCGCAGCAAAAGACCGGCCCCTTGGCCGGTCTTTTTTTGTTTTGAACGTTTTTTGCCCCGCGCGGAAAAGAAACACTTGTTTTGCCCCGGCGTGCACCGTATGATAAAGCCAATCTCAGCCCATGGAGGATCTTGTATGCAGGATCGTGAAATATTGCGCGAGCTGGCCGAAAAAATCGCATCTGTCGCCGCGCTGCCTCAGCAGGCACAAACCCGGGAGCTTTGGCGCGCCCTCAACGACCTGACGCCCCGGCGTCCCATGGTGGCCATTGATCAGGTGTGCTGGAACGAGCTGGAAAACGACGAGCTGCGTTTGCGCTGCGAGCTGCCCGAAAATCGGCGCTATGAGCAAACCCTTCGCCGCACCCTGTACCAGTGGAACCATTTTCCCGTGGACATGGTGGTAGACGACATTCTGGACGTGGAAATGGCCATCCGGGACACGGGCTTCGGGCTGGACATCCACGAGGAGACCCGCAGCACCGAGGAAACCAGCGAAGTACTCTCCCACCTTTACCTGAACCAGCTCTCCCGGGATGAGGATCTGGAAAAGATCCACATGCCCCGCATTGCCCACGACGCCGCCGAAACGCAGCGGCGTTTGGAGCGCGCGCACGGCATTTTTGACGGCATTTTGCGGGTAGAACCCCGGGGCGCCGAGCTGTATCTGTCGGTATGGGATCCGGCAAGCCAGTGGCTGGGGATGGAGGGGCTGCTTTACGCGCTGATCGACCGGCCGGAATTCATGCTGGCGCTGGCGCACCGCATGGTAAAAGGCTACCTGCTCAAGCTGGATCAGCTGGAGGCGCAGGGGCTGCTCCCCCGGCGTCAGCCCCTGATCCACTGCACCGGCGCTTATACCGACGCGCTGCCCGCCCCGGGCTGGGACCCCGCGCGTCCCCGCACGCAGGATCTGTGGATGTTTGGGCTGGCACAGCCCTTTGCCAGCGCCTCGCCGGCCATGTTTGAAGAGTTTGAGATTGGGCCCTGCCTGCCGCTTTTTGAGCGGTTCGGACGGGTCTACTACGGCTGCTGCGACCCGCTGGATCGAAAAATGGACGCGGTGAAGCGCATCCCCCACCTGCGCAAGGTCTCTGTGAGCCCATGGGCGAACGAAGAGCGCTGCGCCCAGGAGCTGGGGAGCGCCTATGTGTTTTCCCGCAAGCCCAACCCGGCTTTGCTGGCCTGGCCCTCCTTCGACGAAAAGGAGGTGCGCGACCACCTGACCTGCTCCCGCGACCTCTGCCGGCAATACGGCTGCCCGCTGGAGCTGATCCTGAAGGACATCAGCACCGTGGGGCACGACCCCACACGGCTGGAAAAATGGGCGCGCATCGCCATGGACATCGCGCAGGCGTAACGCAGGCGTTCCGGTTTTCCCTCCCCAATGCGTCAGCTGCCCGGCAGTCTATTTCGAAAAGATCCCCCTATCCTCCCCCTGTTTTTTCCGCCTCCCCTTGCCGGTAAAAAAAATCGCGCCGCCAGACGAAAAAGCCGCAGCCGCTGCCCCATCTCCATGGGGCTCGGTCGGCTTTTTTTATGATCCCGGTTTCCGATTTTGCATCCCAAAGCAGTTTATGGAAAAGTGCGTTTTGGTGTGGTATACTAAATCAAAATGTATTCTGTCGTGCCGCCGCCGCTTCGTTGCGGCGGCGCATCGGCAGTCAGACACCGAGCCATATCGGCGGTCAGGGAAAGGAGACTATCATGGGACTTTTAAAAGCAGGCGTAGGCGCGCTGGCAGGTGCGCTGGCGGATCAATGGAGAGAGTACTTTTACTGCGAAGCCATGCCGACCGATGTGTTGGCTGCCAAGGGTGAAAAGCGCGTCAATTCCCGGCGCAGCAGCAACACCAAGGGCAGTGACAACATCATTTCCAACGGTTCTATCATTGCCATCAACGAGGGGCAGTGCATGATGATCGTCGATCAGGGCGCGGTGGTGGAGTTTTGCGCAGAAGCCGGCGAGTTTGTGTGGGACAGCTCCACCGAACCCACCATCTTCTACGGCGGCCTGGGACAGGGCATCAAGGGCAGCTGGGAGACGCTGAAACGCCGCTTTACCCTGGGCGGGGACACCGGCAAGGATCAGCGCGTCTACTTCTTCAACACCAAGGAGATCATCGGCAACAAGTACGGCACCGCCAACCCCGTGCCCTTCCGCGTGGTCGATCAGAACATCGGCCTGGATATGGACATCGGCATCAAATGCTTCGGCGAGTATTCCTACAAGCTCAGCGACCCCATGCTGTTCTATAAGAACGTGTGCGGCAACGTGGAAAGCGACTACACCCGTGACCAGATTGACAGCCAGCTCAAAAGCGAGCTGCTGACGGCTTTGCAGCCGGCCTTTGCGCGCATTTCCGAGATGGGAATCCGCTACAGCGCCCTGCCCGGCCACACCACCGAAATGGCCGACGCGCTCAACGGTGTGCTGTCCCAAAAGTGGGGTGCCCTGCGCGGCGTGCAGGTGGTGTCCTTCGGCGTCAACTCGGTGACGGCCAACGAAGAGGACGAGGCCACCATCAAGGAGCTGCAAAAGAGCGCGGTGTTCCGCAACCCCAACATGGCAGCAGCGCACCTGGTGGGCGCGCAGGCCGAGGCGATGAAGTCGGCGGCCGCCAACGAAGGCAACGGCGCTTTCATGGCCTTTGCGGGCATGAACATGGCGCAGAACGCCGGCGGCATGAACGCCCAGAACCTGTTTCAGATGGGGCAGCAGCCCCAGCAGGCGCAGCCCGCCCAGCCCGCGGCGCCGGTCGGCAAAACCTGGGCCTGCCAATGCGGCGCGGTCAACACGGGCAAGTTCTGCATCGACTGCGGCAAGCCCCAGCCCGCTGACGGCTGGACCTGCGCCAAATGCGGCGCGGTGAACAAGGGTAAGTTCTGCGCCGAATGCGGCACACCCAAGCCCGCAGGCGTCCCGCAGTACAAGTGCGATAAATGCGGCTGGGAGCCCAAGGATCCCACCCATCCGCCGAAGTTCTGCCCCGAGTGCGGAGACCCCTTCGACGACGGCGACATTCAGTAAAACACCATACACAGCAAAAAAGAACCGCAGAAATTCTGCGGTTCTTTTGTTACGCCTTCTCTTACTTTGCTTGGGCGGCGCGCCACTCTTCCTCCAGAATATCCATATAGACCTCGTCGTACCACTGCCCCTTGAGCCGGTAAAACTCTCTGCGCCGGCCGCACTCCCGAAAGCCCACCTTTTCATAGCAGCGCATGGCTCGGGCGTTGAAGGAAAACACGCGCAGCATAATGCTGTGCAGATTTAAGTAATCAAACCCATAGCCCAGCAGCAGCTTCAGCGCCTGCGCGCCATAACCCTTGCCGCGGGTGCTCTCCTCACCGATAAAAATGCCCGCCTCCGCGCTGCGGTTCATGAGCGAAAAGTTTTGCAGACCGCAGTTGCCCAGCAGTCGATCGGTCTCCTTTTCCACAATGGCAAACTGATACTGCCCCTTGCCGTTGAGCAGCCAATCCCGCTCGTCCTCCAGCGTGGTCACCCGGGCAGCGTTGCCCAGCCCCTCTCCGGTAGGCAGGTCGTTGATCCAGCGGGTGTAGGTCTCCACATCCTCCACATTCATGGGGGACAGATAGAGCCTTTCCCCCACGACCTTGGGAAAATACTTCATTTTGCGCACCTCGTCTTCGTAAAATTGTTCCCATTATAATCGCTTCCCCGGGTTTACGCAAGCTCCCCCAACGGCAAAAACGAGGCCACGCGACCCTTGGGATGGCACTCCTCCAGCACGCCGAACTCGGGCTCGTAATACTTACCGTCCCACAGCACAGTATCCCCGCATATGCACGCTCAGCAGCGCGCGGCGAGAAGGCTGCGGCTGCTCAGGTTTTTGTCCCCGTACGCCGCCGCGTAATGATCCAGCACCTTTTTCACCTGCCCGCAGGCGTTGGGGTTTGGCTGCATGACGATTTTCATTGCGCCCCTCCTGATAAAAACACACATCCCGCCCATGGACGGGATGTGTGTTTTGCGGTTAATCCAAAAATTCTTCCCGCAGGGTCACGCCGAAATCGTGGGCGATGGCTCGCAGGTCGTCATCGGTGATGGTTTGCAAAATGGGCTGCCCGCTGGAGAGCACCTTCAGGTAGATCTCCGCCGCCTTTTCGATGGTGTACATCAGGCCGAAGGTCAGGTCAAAATCCGCGCCGGAGCAAAACAGGCCGTGATGCGCCCACACGGCCGCGTCGTATTCCTTCATCAGCTCGCTGGTCGCCCGGGCGATGGCCGGTCCGCCCGGCACCATCCAAGGCACCACGCCCACGCCGCCGGGGAACACCACCGGGCATTCGGTGGCGCTTTGCCACAGCGCGCGGGTAAACACGCGCGCGTCCAGCGGCAACAGGTACGTCAAGGCGATGATGGCAGGCGTATGCGCGTGGTAGATCACACGGCAGGCGCCGTCGGTCGCCTCCTTGCGCACGCTGTGGTTCAGAAAGTGGCTGGGGAACTCACTGGTGGGCTGCCCGCCGTTCTCCAGTCCCCATACGATGCGCCAGCTGTCCCCCGCTTCGTTGATCTGCACGATGCCGATGTTCTCCTGCGGCTTCAGCTCCACATTGCGCAAAAATTTTCCGCTGCCGGTGGTGATGAAATACTCGCCGGCCAGATTGGCCGCCTGCACGCCCATAGGCATCCAGGGGCGCTCCGTCTGGAAAAACATATGGCACTTTTCCACCTCGTTGGGCTTCATGCGGTAGGTCAGGTTGCCGCCGTTGCGTTCATGCCACCCCTGCTGCCAGCCGTCCGAGCACATCTGCACATAGCCCCGCAGCACTTCAATATTCAAGATCCCCAAGTTCGAAACCATATCCTCATTCCCCCACTGTGTACAATAATTTTATCCGCGCTTGCGCAGCACGTCTTTCTCATATTCTTCCACCCGGGCGAACCAGCTCTCCCCGGCAGGCACGCCCGCCCGGCGGCAGGCTTCCTCCCACACCGCGCCCATGGGATAGGTTTTGAGCTCCTCGGTGCGCATCATCAGCCGGGTAAAATCGGCCTGATCCTGCAAGGCGCGCAGCGCATCCCAGGGTTGCAGCAGCGCGTTGAGCAGCGCCTTTTGCATGTTGCGCGTGCCGATGACCCAGGCGGCAATGCGGTTGATGGACGCATCAAAATAGTCCAGGCCGATGAGCACGCGATCCATCGCGTCGTTGCGCACGATCTCCGCAGCGATCTCCTTGAGCTCATCCTCGAGCAGCACAACGTGATCCGAATCCCAGCGCACGGGACGGGTAACGTGCAGCGGCACCTTATCGAAAAAGGCCAGCAGGCTGGGGATCTTATCGCTCACCATTTCGGTGGGGTGGTAATGGCCGTTGTCCAGCAGCATGGTCACCCCGGAATGGCTCATGGCATAGGCCGAGTAAAACTCACTGCTGCCCACGGTGTAGGCCTCCAGCCCGATGCCGAACACCTTGCTTTCCACACAGTCTATCACACCCGGCAGCTGCTCGGCAAATATTTCATCCAAACTCTTCTTCAGGCGCAGCCGCGGCCCCATTCGGTCCGCCGGCACATGCTTGCAGCCGTCGGGAATCCACACGTCGCACAGCACGGGGCTGCCGATTTTTTCGGCGATGTACGCCGAGATGCGGCGGCAGGCAATGCCATGGCGCACCCAGTAGGCGCGCACCTCTTCATCGGGGCTGGAGAGCGTCAGGTTGTCCTTCACCATGGGATGGCTGAAAAAGGTGGGGTTGAAGTCGATGCCCAGCCCGCGCTTTTTGGCGTAGTCGATCCAGGCGTCGAAGTGCCGCCCCTCCAGCGCGTCGCGCTCCACCGTTTCCTGCCCGGTCACGGCATAGCTGGCGTGCAGATTGATGCGGTGCCTGCCGGGGATGAGCGACAGCGCCAGGTCATAATCGGCGGTCAGCTCCTCAAAGGTGCGCGCTTTGCCCGGGTAATTGCCGGTGGCCTGAATGCCCCCGCTCAGCGCCTCGCCCGTGCGCTCAAAGCCGGTAACGTCGTCCCCCTGCCAGCAGTGCAGGGAAATGGGCTTTTTCAGCAAAGCCTCGATGGCCGCGTCGGTATCCACGCCGATGGCGGCATAGCGGGCTTTGGCCAGCTCATATGCCTGATCCATATTACGCCTCCTTTTTCTCTTCCAAAACGTTTATTTTAATGATTTCTTTTATAACTCGCTGAATATCGTCCATGGTGCAGCCCGGCACCAGTGCGTTGTTCGCCAGCGCGGTCAGCGGCATGCTGGTGCGCTCTTCCTCGCCCAGCGTCTCCAGCCCGCGGAACTGGGGCAGCAGCTCCCGCAGCTTTGCGCAGGCCGCGGCATTGTCCAGAATGTCCCCCAGCAGGCTGTTCTCATCAAAGGGGTGCGCGTGATCCTCTTTGGTAAGCCACTCGATCTCATATTCGCCGGCGGAAAACTCCGCACACGCCTCCCCGGCCTGCCAGCTCCCCCGCGCAGCCTTAACGCGCAGGGTCTCGGGAAGCACATCCGCAAAGGACAGCTCCGCCGAAGCGTCAAAGGGCACGCTGAGCTTCATTTGCGCACGGTTTTGGGCGTCCAGCTTCCATTCCACGGCGTACACGCCCCACGCGGAATCGTAAGACGCCTTGGCCGCGGGCATCCGGGCGTTCATGTAGGGGCGGATCGCCGCTTTGCCGAACCCCGGCTGTGCGGGCTTCAAGCCGGCCACATCGGCATACAAAAACTCCACCACCGAACCGAACGCGTAGTGGTTCAGCGAATTCATGCCCGTGCCGCTGATGGAACCGTCCTCCAGCAGGGAATTCCAGCGCTCCCAAATGGTGGTCGCGCCCAGGTTGACCTCATAAAGCCACCCGGGGAAGCCCTCATGCAGCAGCAGCTTATATGCCATGTCCGCCATGCCGTTTTCGCACAGGGTGCGGCAGGCCAGCGGCGCGCCCACAAAGCCGCCCTTGAGGATGCCCAGATCCTTGGCAAAGCGCCTGCGCAGGCCCTCCAGCAGCCGCTCCTTATCGGCGTAAATGCCGAAATACAGGCAGATGATGTAAGCGGTCTGGGTGTCGATGGCCAGCCGTCCGGTGGGGGTAAAATACTCCTCCAAAATGGCGGCGCGGATCTTTTCGGCCAGCTCGTCGTAGCACTTGCCTTCGTCTTGGATCCCCAGCGTATGCGCCGCGCGGGCGGTGATGCGCACCGTGTTGTAAAAATAGACCGACGCGACAAAGGTATCCTCGGTGCCGCCCTTCACCGACTGGCTGGTCGCGCCATCCAGCGCCACCCAGTCGCCGTAGTGAAAGTCCACATCGTAGAGGTAGTGATGCTGACCGATGCGGCCGCGGATGTACGCCACCCAGTCCTTCATATAAGAATAGTTCTCCCGCAGGATGGTGTCGTCGCCGTAGAAGCGGTAGAGGTTGTCGGGAATGATGGTGATCACATCGCCCCACACGCTACAGGCCGGCGTCATGGTCGTTTCCCCAAAGGTGGGGGCGTAGGACGGCACGCCGCCGTTGGTACGATCCTGCTCAATGTGCAGATCGTTTAAGTACTTGCGGTAAAACGCCCAGGTATCCATGTTGTAGGTGGCGGTGGCGGAGAACACCTGCGCGTCGCCCGTCCATCCCAGGCGCTCGTCACGCTGTGGGCAGTCGGTGGGCACGTCAATAAAGTTACACCGCTGGCTCCACAGCGCGTTGCGGATCAGCCGGTTCACCTTGGGATTGGGCGTTTCCACGCGCCCGGTGCGCTCCATCGCCGAGTGCAGCACCAACCCGCGCACGTCCTCCTTTTTCAGCGGCACGGCAAAGCCCGTCACCCGCAAATAGCGAAACCCGAAGAAGGTAAAGGCCGGCCGACGCCACCCCTGGGTGCCGTTGGCGGTCACGCGGAACGTGCCCTGCGCCGTGCGATAGTTGTCGTTATAAAAGCGATCGTGCTGCAGGGTCTCGCCAAACTGGAAGGTCACCGTGGTGCCCTTGGGCTGGCGGTCGTAAAAGCTGACCCAGCCCGCCATGTTCTGCCCCATGTCGATGAGCAGGCTTCCGTCGGGCTCCTCCCGGATCCACTGCGGCTCCAGCTCCTTTTGCACGCGCACCGGCGGGCTGAGGCGAGCGCACAGCTTCGCCTTGTCCGCGCCGCCCGGCTTTACCGGCTTCTCCTCGCCCACCCGGTTCAGATCCAGCGCCTCGCCGTCATAAATGCCGCCGCCGCTCAGCAGCGGGGATGTGCGGCAGGTCCAGCTTTCATCAGTGCACACCTGGGTAGCGTGCCCGTCCCCGTGGCGCAGCTCCAGCTGCGCAATGAGCGCATAGGGCAGGTCCGGATGCTTTTGATCCAACCCAAAGCGCCCCTTGTACCAGCCGTCACCCACGAAAACCTCCAGCAGGTTTTCGTCCTTCAGCAGCGGCGTCACATCGTAAGTCTGGTACTGCAAAAAGGCGGGGTAATCGTTGCAGTTGGGCGTAAGGGCCTCGTCGCCGATCTTCTCGCCGTTGAGGTACGCCTCATACAGCCCCAGCCCGCAGATGTTCAAAATGCCCTCCCGCACATCGGGAGCGGCAAAGCGCTTGCAGAAAACCGGGGGCTCGGCAATGGTGGCCTGAATAAACTCGGCCTGCCATGGCTCGTCCTGTCGGCCGGTCAAAAAGCTCGCCGGCTCGCTCTGCCCTTCCTCGCCCGCGTCGGTGCGCACGCTTACCCGCCAGAAATAGCGGGTATTGGGGCGGGTCTCCAGCTTTACCCGGGTACCGGCGCTGCGCGCCTCTCGGCTCCATCCGCTGTCATAGATGGGTTGGGCAAACGCGGGGTCGGCACTGACCTCAATGCGCGCAGCGGTGCTGCGGCTGCCCTGCGCCTCCTCCACCACCCAGGAAAAGGTGCTCTCCGCAAAGCAAAAACCCGCCGGTTCCACCATCCGATTGCATTTCAGACTGCGCAAATACATGATGCTTCCTCCTGCGCCGCAAAAGCGGCTTTTTATCAGCTTTATTATCTGCCAGACGGTCGGCGGATTCAATAGGAGAAACATGCTCTGCGCACAGCACAAAAGTGACATTTTCGAAGGGCTGGTGCTTTTTCGGGCGCAAAAAAAAGAGGAGGCGACCTGCGCTTCCTCTGTACCCGGCAAAATATGCTTGTCACCCCGGCGGGTTACTCCTTCAGCGCTTGGCGAATCGCCTCTTGGGCGGCCAGATACGCGCTGGAAAACGCCTCATAACACTGCCCCACCTCGCTGCCGACAGTGCTGCCGCTGCCGCGCAGCTTGTCAAGCAGATCACAGGCGGCTTTGTACAGCCTGTTCATGTCCACATTGCCGCTGGCTCCCTTCATCTCATGGACGCCGGCAACCATCGCCTGATAATCTCCCCGTTCGTAGGCGCTGCGAACCTTATCCAAACACGCATCGTATAAGAACGCGGCCAATATGGTCTCATACAGCTCCCGATCGCCGGAAAAGCGTTTGAGCCCCGCCGTATAGTCGATACCGCCCTGCTGCAACACAGAAATATTCATTTCGCGAAGCACCCTCGTTTTCTTTTTTTCGCCGTCGGTGCGCTGGGTCATGTTTTCCGACGCAATGCACTTAGTATACTGCATCGACACCCGCGCCACAATGTAAAATTCCCATTTTTTTCTATTATTGTGTACCATTCTCTCCGTGCCTGCCCAATAAGCACATGAATTATGGCAAAAGAGGAAAAATAACCAGACCGAAACAGCCGCAGCATTGACAAAACACAGTCAATCTGCCATTATTTACTCGTTATACTGATTGAACAATGAAGCGTCGGCGCAGGTTTTGCGGCCGGGCGCTGCAGGAGAAATGTGTATGAAACGATCGATGCTCACCGGGATGTTGGCGGCCGTGCTGGCCGCTTCTTCGCTGTCCTTGTCCGGCTGTGGGATGCTGGGAAACCTCTCTGCCACCCCCACCCCCGCACCTACGCCCACCCCCGCGCCTACGGTAAACCTGCGCTGGGTGTTGCCCTGCGACAGCCAGGCGCTGGACATGATCCCGGTAATTAACGCCATCAATGCCCGCCTTGAGGAAAAGCTGCCCGGTGTACGCCTGTATTTGGAGACCTACTCCGCAGCGGACTATGCGCAAAAGCTGCCCGATGTGCTGAAAAACGGCAACTACGACATTGTTTGGGGCGACATCAATCTGCTGACGGAGGAAAACAGCGGCAAATTTTTGGCGCTGGATTCTTACCTGAACGGCAGCGCGCTGTACAACAGCCGCCCGGCCTACCTGTGGAAGGTGCCCGTGCAGGACGGAAAGGTTTTCGCCATTCCGGCGCTGGATGACTACGCCTCCTCGGGCAAACTGGCGGTGCTGTCCTCCCTCCTGACCCCCGATCAAAAAGCCGCGCTGAACAAGCTGGGCGAGGACGAGACCACCACCGCGGTTTCCTACTTCACCGCTGTGGAAGACGTGGTGAGCAAGGCCAAGGATCAGGGACGCCTGGGCATGGTGCCGGCTGATATTCAAACCATCATGCAGTTTGACTACGAACCCATCACCGCCGGTGTGGCGCTGTCCAAAAACGGGGACGCGCTGACCGCCGTCAATCTTTATGATACGAAAGAATATACCGCCTGGATCGAGTTCGTCAACGGCTGGTACAACCGGGGTTATTACGGCCCCAACGTGCTGATGGATCAGGCGCAGAGCAATCAATACGCCTCCATCTTTCTGAGCGGGAAACATGCCCAGGCCAACCCTGAGGAGCTGCTGGGTGCCGCCTGCGAAACCCTTTCCTTCACGCCGCGCCACATCGGCAACGACGTGGGGCAATCCTCGCTGCTTTATGTAAACGCCAACACCCAGCACGCCGATCTGGTCATGCAGCTGCTGGAGCTCTTCAACACCGACGAGGAGCTTTACAACCTGCTCACGCTGGGTATTGAGGGCACCAACTACGCCGTTTCCGATCAGGGCGTCCAATACCTGCTCACCGCCAAGGATGGCACGCCGGCTTACTTCATAGACGGCAGCTTTGTGGGCAACCGCACCCTCAGCCGGGCGCTGACCGCAGCGCAAAAGCAGGAGCTGACCGAATCCACCGATGAGAGCGCCATCTCCCCCGCGCTGGGCTTTGTGTTTGATCCCACGGCGGTAAGTCAGGAGCTTTCCGCGGTTCAAAAAGTTATTGACACCTACGACAGCCGCCTGTCCACCGGCGTCTATAAGAAGTATAAAGAACTCCACGCCACCATGCTGGAGCAGCTCAAGACCGCCGGCATTGACAAGCTGGTCGCCGAGGTACAGTCTCAGCTGGATGCCTACCTGGCAAAGCAATAATATGGGCACAAACGCCCATCGGGAAGGACCAAGCCTTCTCCCGGTGGGCGTTTTTTTTGCGGATAAGCGCGCGCAGCGGCCGCCGCAGTATGCTGCTACGCCATGCGGCGCAGTTTATCATTTAGCTTGGCATAGATCTCTTTCATTTGCCTGCTGTCGCCCTGCCCCACAGCCTCCTCCAGCGGAACCCAGCGCACCCCGGCGTTTTCATCAGGCTTGCTGTGCAGCGCCTGGGTATCGTCCGCCTCCAGCAGATAGGTGAGGTTCAGATGGGCATGCGTCCCAACGTATTCGCCCCGCTTGCGGTGTCCCTCCACGTTCAGGATCTCCACAGAGAAAATATCCCTCGACAGCGGCTCTACGGTTCGGATACCGCTCTCTTCCCGCGCCTCCCGCATGGCCACGCCCAGCAGATCCGCTTCGCCGTCCGCATGGCCGCCCAGCCAGGCCCACGCCTGATAAATATGGTGGTAGGCCATCAGCACACGGTCCCGGGCAGGGTTTACCACCCAGGCCGACGCTGTAAAATGGGCAAGCGCATTGGTGCGCCACAGCAGATCGCCGCACAGCTCCATCCAGCGCAGCATCATCTGCTGCTCTCTTGCCTCCTGGTCATTCCACGGGCTGTACGCCGCAATTTCTTCTCTGGTCATCCTAAGCCCCCATGATTTTATCTGGGCTCATTATAGCATAAGCGGCTGTCCTTTTCCGCCTTGCGTCGGGGCGAAGAAAAAAGGAGGAGTTTCCTCCTCCCGCGCCGCTCAGCGGCTGACGAATAAACCGATGATGATCTTTACCAGCCCCACCAGCACCGATGCGCTGATGCCGTAAACCAGCACCGGGCCCGCCAAGGTAAAGATCTTTGCCCCGGTGCCCAGGATGTACCCCTCGTGCTTAAACTCCATTGCCGGCGCGACCACCGAATTTGCAAAGCCGGTAATGGGCACAATGGAACCGGCCCCCGCAAACTTTCCCAGCTCGTCATACCAACCCAGGCCGGTAAACGTGGCGCCCAGAAAGACCAGCGTGATGGACACCCATGCGGAAGCCTGTGTCGGCTCCAAACGGCATAGCGCGGTATAGACCCAGGTAAGAACCTGCCCCAGTGTGCAAATGGCCCCGCCCACAAAGAACGCCTTGATACAGTTTTTCCACATGGGGCTTTTGGGCGCCAAATCCGCCACATGCGCGCGATATTCCTGGGCTCTGGGGCTTTGCGGACCCTCCGGTTTCATTCCTGTACCTCCACGGCGGGCTGCCCCACAAGCTGAGCATTCTCGGGCTGCCGGGGTGTTCTTCCCGGCAAAAAGACCAGCGCGCACAGCAGGCAAACCGCCAGCAGCAGCGCCGCCGCCCCCATGGCGATCCAACGGATCTGATCACCCCGCACAACAGGCCGCCTCCTTTTTTCTTTAGTATGGCGCGCCCGCCATGGGCTTATGCAGCCTCACAGCATGGACTCTTCGGGTTCTTCCGCCATCATGTCGCGCATTTTTCGCAGAATTTTGCTTTCCAGCCGGGAGATCTGCACCTGAGAAACGCCGATCTCCCGCGCGATCTCGCTTTGCGTCTTTTCCTGATAATAGCGCATCACGATGATGCGCCTCTCCCGCGCCTGCAGCGCCGAAAGCATTTGCTCAATGACAATGCCGTCGATGTGGTTTTCAGGCTGCTGGCGGTCGTCGGCAATGCGGTCCACCGCCTTAACGGGGTTGTCGCCCCCTACATCCACTTCGTCATCAATGGAACCCACCGGCAGCATGGCCTCCATCACCTGCGGGATCTCCTCAGGGGGGATGTCCGCTGCCTGCGCCAGCTCATTCAGCGTGGGGTCGCGCTGCAGGCGATTTTTCAGCTGCTCGGAAGCCGCCATCAGCCGCCTGGCCTTGTCCTTGAGGGAACGGCTGATCTTAATGGGCCCGTCGTCCCGCAAAAAACGCCGGATCTCCCCCATGATCATGGGCACGGCATAGGTGGAAAAACAAACGTCATAATCCAAGTTGAAGTTGCGGATGGCCTTCACAAAGCCGATGCAGCCGATTTGAAAAATATCTTCATAATCATGCCCACGATCGCGAAAGCGGCGGGCGATGCTGTGCACCAGAGCGATGTTGGCGTTCACCAGGCACTCTTCGGCCTGCCGGTCGCCGCGCTGAGCCGCCCGCAGCAATTCCGCCGTGCCCGCTCGATCGCGAGCCGCGTTTGCCTGTTCCATGGCGCCCCCTTACTCTTCGCAGCCAATGCGTTTGACCATGCGGACGGTGGTGCCGTGGCCGCTTTGGCTGTGTACCTCCACCTCGTCCATAAAGCTCTGCATCACCGTGAAGCCCATGCCTGAGCGCTCGGTTTCGGGCGAGGTGGTGTAGAAAGGCTCCATGGCCTGCGTCACGTTGTCAATGCCCCGGCCGCAGTCGCGCACCGCCACCTCCAGCCGGTGCGGCTCGGCCCATGCCTCCAGCGCAATGATGCCGCCGGGATTGGCATAGGCGTGTACAATGGCATTGGTCACCGCCTCGGAAACGGCGGTTTTAATGTCCGCCAGCTCCTCCATGGTGGGGTCAAGGCGCGAAGCAAACGCACCGATGACCACCCGGGCAAAGCCCTCATTCTCCGATCGCGCCGGAATTTCCATCTGCATAAAATTCTTGTGCTGTTCCATTGCCTGTTCTCCTCCCGTATATTCCCTTGCGCTGAGAGCTATCCCCGCGCGATGATCGCGTACAACCCCGCCATGGAAAAAATCTGGTCCACCCGCGGCGGCACGTTGACCACCCGCATGGAGCCGCCCTGACTTTTGATGCGCTTATACCTGCCCAGCACCACGCCGATGCCCGAGCTGTCCATAAAGGTGACCCCGGCCATATCCAGCTCCAGCACGGCCGGCGCGCTCCAGTCTATGGCCTCGTCCAGCTCCCGGCGCACCTGAAACGCGCAGTGATGGTCCAGCTCGCCCTCCAGGCGAACCCGCAGAACGCCCTTGGGGGCGTAATGGATCTGTGTGGTCATATTCGCTCCTCCTTTTGTGCCGCGATAGCATTCCCCGTGCAGAAAGGCTCTTCCTGCCGCGAAACGACACGACTTTGGCCGAAGAAGCCCTGCTTTTGCCGGTGCCTCCCCGGGTTGTTCATGGTCAGTTTTTCCATATGCGCAGGCATTTATACATAACTTTAACAATTTTGCCGCTTTGGTTATGCGGATGAGGAAGGGCGGATATGCTATACTATGAACATGAAGGTGAAAAAGGATAAACTGGAAATCCATCAGCGCAGGCTCCGCCGGCTGAAACTGCTCGTAAAGCTGGGCTTTACGGCGCTGCTGGTGCTGGCAGCGGCGGGCATTGTCGTGTTCATCATTTTTCTCAACACGGGAGATTGGGCCAATTTTGACCCCAGCAAGCTGGAGAATATCAAACAAACCCTGACCGTATACGATAAAGACAACCAGGCCGTGGCCGGGATGTACAGCGAAAACCGCACGTTGATCACGCTAGATCAGGTGCCGCAGCACGTCATCGACGCGCTGATCTGCACCGAGGATACACGCTTTTATTCCCACCACGGCATTGATGTCAAGCGCATCGCCGGGGCACTGTGGGCCAACCTCAAATCGGGCGGCAAATCTCAGGGTGCCAGCACCATCACCCAGCAGCTGGTGAAGAACGCGTTCCTCACCAACGAGAAATCCTGGAACAGAAAGATCAAGGAAGCCTGGCTGGCGCTGCAGCTGGAGCGGTATTACAGCAAGGATGATATTCTGGAAATGTATCTCAACCTGGTGTATTTCGGCAACGGCGCTTATGGCATAGAGGCCGCGGCGCAGTCCTATTTCGGCATACCCGCTTCGCAGCTGAGCGTGGCGCAGGGCGCTACGCTCATTGGCACGCTGAAGGGCTCGGCCGTCTACTCCCCCCACATCAACCCGGAAAAATCTCTTTCCCGGCGCAACCTGATCCTCAATCTCATGTATGAGGCGGGCAAGCTCGACGAGGCGCAGCGCGACGAGGCAAAGGCGCAGGAGTGCGTGCTGACCTTAAGCCGGCCGGACAGCAGCACCTACGGCTTTTTCGTGGACGCGGTAACCGATGAAGCCTTGAAGGTGACCGGTCTTTCCTATGAAGATATGATCTCCACCGGCTATCGCATTTACACCACCATGGATACGGCTTTGCAGAAAAGCTGCGAGGCGCTGCTCGCCGATGCCGCCAATTTTCCCGACGACGCGACGGACGGCGAAAAGGTGCAGACCGCCTCGGTGGTGCTGGATGCCCAAAGCGGCGCCATTCGCGCGCTCATTGGTGGCCGGGAATACACAAAGGGCATGAACCGTGCCACCGACGCCCGGCGTCAACCCGGCAGCGCCATTAAGCCCCTGATGGTATACGCGCCCGCGATGGAATCCTTCGGCTATACCCCCGCCACCATGATTTTAGACGAGGCCACCAGCTTCAACGGCTATGCGCCCAAAAACTCCGGCGGCAAATATCACGGCTGGGTCACCCTGCGCGAGGCGGTTTACCGCTCTCTCAACATCCCCGCCGTTTTCACCCTCAATGCCATCGGCGTGGATGCGGGAAAGCGCTTTTGCCAGTCCGTGGGGCTGCCCTTTGAAGAAGGCGACGACAACCTGGCGCTGGCGCTGGGCGGCTTTACCGTGGGCGTAACCCCCCTGGAGCTGGCGCAGGCCTACACAGTGTTCCCCGGCCAGGGGGAGTATGCGCAGGCCTACTGCATCTCCCGCATTGAGGACAACGAAGGGAACGTCATTTATCAAAACCACAGCACCCGTCAGCAGGTGCTCTCCCCCGAAACCGCTTTTTTAGTGACCGACATCCTGCGGGATACGGCCACCATCGGCACGGGCAAACGCCTCAAGGAAACCGGTGTCACGCTGGCCGCCAAAACCGGAACCGTGGCCTACACCACCGGCAACCGCGACGCCTGGTTGGCGGCCTACAACAGCGAATATGTGTACGTTTCCTGGCTGGGCTTTGACCGCACCGATGAGAAGCACTTTTTGCCCTCGGGCACGACGGGCGGCAATCAAAACGCCAAGATGGCTGTAAAAATATTCAAAAGCCTGTACCCCTCCGGAGGCGGACCCCAGTTCAGCGTGCCGGACGGCGTGGTGAAGCTCTCCATCGACAAGGAAGCCCTGACCGAAGAGCATAAAATCATGCTGGCCAGCGAGCTGGCACCGGAGGAGTACACCATCAGCGAGTATTTTGCCCGCAGCAACGCCCCCACCCAAACCTCCGACACCTGGGCCGCACCCATCATGCCGGAAAATTTGGCCGCCGCGCTGGATGAGGAAGGCCGCCCGGTCATCTCCTTTAACGCGACGCAGGCCTACGCGCGTTATGAGATCTACCGCGTGGGCACGAACGGGGAGGCCGATAAATTGGTGCAGTCACTGATCCCACAAAGCAGCGGGCAGCGCCTGAGCTTCACCGATCAGAGCGCGCCCGAAGGAATCTGCGGCTATTATGTGGTGGCGGTAAATACTCTGATGAACGTATTCGCGCCGCCCACCGCCACCGTGCAGGTGGAGGTGACGCAGACGCAAAGCGCCTCCTCCCCGGTGCAGAACGGCACCAACACGCCGGGGGACGCCAACCCTGATCCGCCCGCGCCGGTGGAGCAGTCTCTCCCCGCCAAGGCGGCATGAAAAAGCAAAAAGGCCTGCCCTTTATTCAAGGGCAGGCCTTTTCTTTTTTGCGCTATGCCTGTTTGTCGGGATATTCGCAGCACATAGCCAGCGGGCAGGCGGCGCAGGCGGGGTGGCGGGCAGCACACACCATGCGCCCGTGCCAGATCAGCCAGTGATGCGCCTGCGACCATTTCTCTTTGGGAATGGCCGCGCGCAGCTGGTCCTCCGTGGCCTCCACGTTGGAGGCGTGGGCCAAGCCCAGGCGGTTGCTCACCCGGAAAACATGCGTATCCACCGCGATGGCATCCTGCCCAAAGGCGTTGGAGAGCACGACGTTTGCCGTCTTGCGCCCCACGCCGGGCAGCTTGATGAGCGTATCAAAATCCGCGGGCACCTGGCCTGCGTACTGCTGCTGCAAGGCGCGGCAGGCCAGCACGATGTTCTTGGCTTTGGTTTTGTATAACCCACAGGTGCGGATATAGGGTTCCAGCGCGCCGGGTTCCAGCGCGGCCAGCGCAGCCGCATCGGGAAAGCGAGGGAACAGCTCCGCCGTCACAAGGTTGACCCGCTTATCCGTGCACTGCGCCGATAAAATCGTGGCGATCAGCAGCTGAAAGGGATTCACAAAATTCAGCGCGCAATTCTGACCGCCGTACTCCCTCTCCAGAATCTCCAGACATTGCTCCAGCTTCTCCCGCTCCATGGTTTTCTCCTCTTCCTCAGTTGATCCATCATTTTTCATGGGCAAAAACAGCTCCGCGGCGCATGCCGCCCGCAGGGGGCGGAAAGCCCGCGCTTTGGTTTCCGTCAGAAAACCCATGCGCACATTCTGCCATAAGCAAAAACGCTTGCTTGCAAGGGCGTTTTGCGCAGCCGCCAATGGCGTATGCCGCCCCAAGGGCGGAAAGCGCGCAAGCGCTTTGGTTTCCGTCAGAAAACCCATGCGCACATTATAGCACAGGTTCAACCCCTTTTCCTATGCGCGGTACTTTGCCAGCGTCTCGCACAGCATTTTCCCATTTTGGTAGCGCGCCCGGTAAAAACCCACAAAGCTTTCGGGGCGGTAGGTGTCATAAACCGCCCGTGCCTTTTCATAATCCCCTTCATCAAACTGCACGGATAAGCCACAGCCCAGCGCCACCTCGTGCGGGGTGTTGATGATGCGGGGCGTAAGCCCGGCTTGCTTTAGCCTGCTTTCATATTCCATAACGGCTTGCCGTGAACGAAACGCCGCAAACGCGAACGGTTCTGGCATAGATGATTCCTCCTTATCCGCCGCGTGCCACAATTACGCGCGGCTTAATATAATATATTAGTTTGACGAAGGTTGGGTGAAAAAATGATTTATCTGGATAACGCCGCCACCACATGGCCCAAGCCCGAGGCCGCCGCGCAGGCAGCCGCGCAGGCCATTGCCCGGCTGGGCAACCCGGGGCGCAGCGGTCATGCCCTGGCGCTGAACGCTTCCCGCGCCGTTTACGCCTGCCGGGAAAAGCTGGCGTCCTTTTTTGGCGGTGACGCATTGGATTATGTCTTCGGCATGAGCTGCACCGATATGCTTTGCCAGGCAATTTACGGCATGGCCGAACCGGGCTGCCACATTGTGACCACCTGCTGGGAACACAATTCCGTGCTGCGCCCCTTGCAGCATCTCGCCGCGCGCCAGGGCTGCACCTATACGGTGGTCTGCGGTTCGCCCGACGGCTACATTTCTGCGGAGGACATCGCAGCGGCTTTGCGCCCCGATACCTCGCTGGTTATCGTCAACCATGCCGGCAATGTGACCGGCGCTGTGCAGCCGGTGGCGGACATCGCGGCGCTGTGCCGCCGACGCGGCCTGCCTCTGCTGGTGGACGGGGCCCAGTCGGCGAGGTATGTGCCCATTGATCTCCCGGGCTGGGGCATTGATTTGTTTGCCTTTCCCGGGCACAAGGGTCTGCTGGGGCCTCAGGGCTGCGGCGGGCTGTATCTCGCCCCGGGCTGCCGCCCCGAGCCGCTGAGAAGAGGCGGCACCGGCAGCATGAGCCTGGAGCTGGAGCAACCTTGGGAAATGCCCGACCGCTACGAAAGCGGCACGCCGCCCACCCCGGCCATCTGCGGGCTGGGGGCGGCGCTGGATACCCTGCAAAGCAGCTTTTCGCGCATCCGCAAACGGGAAGCAGCGCTTACCGAGCAGCTTTGGCGCGGCCTGCGCGCTGTGCCGAGCGTAACGCTGTATGGCCCGCCGCCCGAGCGCCCTCGTGTGGGCGTGATCAGCTTCAACATCGGGGTTCTGCCCGCGTCTTCCGCTGCCGATGCGCTGTGGCAGCGCAGCGAGATCGCCTGCCGCGCCGGGCTGCACTGCGCCCCTTTGGCGCACCGCGCATTGGGCACGCAGGATCGCGGCGCTGTGCGCTTTTCCGTAGGCCCGTACCACACGTCCGCGCAAATGGACGAAGCGATCAAAGCCGTGGCCGCGCTGGGAAAAAGCGGTTCATAATTGCCTTTACGCGCATGCGCCGGTGTGCTAAGATCAGCCTATGATTGTGAGTGCCAGCCGCCGCACCGACATCCCTGCCTTTTATACGCCCTGGCTGATGGAACGCCTTCGCCGGGGCTTTGTTGACGTTCGCAACCCGCACAATCCGTCGCAAATCAGCCGGGTATCTCTTTTACCCAACGATATGCAGGGTCTGGTGCTGTGGAGCAAAGACCCCTCGCCGCTGCTGCCCCATTTGAAAGAATTGACCGCTGTGGGCGTTCCGTACTATTTTCAGTTTACGCTGACCCCTTACGGAACCGAACTAGAGGCCAATTTACCCGATAAATCCAAGTTGCTAAACGTTATGTGTTCCATATCTTCTCAGCTTGGCAAGGATTCGGTGGTTTGGAGATATGACCCCATTGTGCTGAACGAGCAATGGAGCATGGAGCGCCACCTGCGGTGCTTTGCGCGCATGTGCCGGGCGCTGGCCGGCGCGGTGGATACCTGTGTCATCAGCTTTGTGGATCTTTACGCCAAGAACGCCGCAGCGCGAAGAAGCGGCCTTTTGCGCCCCATTTCGCCCTTGGAGATGGAGACGCTGGCGCAAGGGCTGGCCGCCTCGGCCGAAGCCTGCGGAATTCGATTGTATGCCTGCTGCGAGGCCGTCGACCTAAGCAGGTTTTCTATTTTCCCCTCGCGGTGCATCGACCCCGCCCGGCTGGAGCGTTTGGGCGGACGCCCGATGGGCTCTGCCGGCGGCACAAACCAGCGTCCGAGGTGTGGCTGCGCGCCCAGCGTGGATATCGGCGCCTATGACACCTGCTCCCACGGATGCCGCTACTGCTATGCCACCCAGTCTTCCCAGGCAGTCTCCCGCAACTGCGCCCGGCACGACCCGCAATCCTCCCTGCTGCTGGGGAAACTGGGGTCCGGCGAGACACCCGTCCCCATTCGCACCCGCAGCACGAATGCCGTACAGCTGAACTTCATAGACCCCGGAGGTGTTCATGACTAAAAAGCCGCTGGAAGAACCGCTGCTGCTCAAAGCCTGCCAAAGCGGCGCGTTCGGCAAAGCACTTCCGTATGAGGGCGGCGCGCTGTGCGAAGCCGGCTTCATCTACCTGCTGGGCGAACCGGCTGTGCCCCTGCTGGCTGAGCATATGGATGGCTGGCGCAGCCGCATGTTCATCTGCACCACCACCGCCTGGCAGCATGTCCTGACGCGCAGCTATCCGGAGCTGACGCCGTGGCAGCGCTGGCAAATGACCCCGCTTGCGCCCCGGCAAATGGATGGATCGAAGCTGCGCGCACTTGCTTCGGCGCTTCCCCCAGGCTATCGCCTGGCTCCCTTTGGCGCGCAAGAGTTCGCGCGGCATCCCTTTGGTCATGGCAGCACCTACGCCACAGCCTGCGCCTTCGCCCGGCAGGGCGCAGGCGCAGCGGTTTATCATGGCAGTGAGATCGTCAGCTCGGCCGCCTCCTTTATCACCTTCAGCGAGGAGACAGAGCTTGATATTTCCACGCTCCCGGCTCATCGACGCCGCCATTTGGGGTTGGCCTGCGCGGCGGCCATGCTGCTGACCTGCGGGGAAAAAGGGCTTACCGTCCATTGGGACGCGCAAAATTTCGCATCCAAAGCCATGGCGGAACAGCTGGGCTTTTCCCTCGCATCGCCCTACACCGCCTATACCTTTATCCGGCCGAGCCTGTAGGGACATAGATACCGCAAAAAAGCCGGGGCGCTCTGCCTGCGCCCCGGCTTTTTGCTGCTTCTGCAGATATTCTTACTTTTGCCAGCTCTTGCGGATAAATGCGTCGATCACCCGCAGCACCTCCTGCGTCCAAAACGGGCTGCCGCCATGATCGGCATCCTCCAGGCAGTAAAACTCCACCTGCTTGCCCAGCGCCCGAAGGGCTTCATAAAGCAGCACGCTTTGCTGAAAAGGCACCAGGCGATCCCGCGTGCCGTGCAGCATGAGAATGGGCGGCAGCGCACGCTCCGCAGTGAGATAGGTCATGGGCGAAGTGCGTGCCGCCAGCTCGGGATGCTCCCCCACCGGTGCGCCGATCAGGTCGGACTCGGGGCTGTCATCGTTGTTGTGGTTTTGCGTGCTGGGTACGTCGTTCATCCGGTCAATGCGGGTAGGCCCGTACATATCCACCACACAGCACACCTCGCAGGACACCTCCCCATAATCCGGCGTATCCAACTCAGGCATATCTTGCGTGACCCCAACCATAAGCGCCGTATGCCCGCCCGAGGAATCTCCCCACACAGCCACACGCTGCGGATCCACCCCGTACTGCCCAGCGTGGCTCTTCAGATAGCGAATCGCCGTTTTTGCGTCCTGCATCTGCGCGGGAAAGCGGGCGATGTCGCTGGGTCGGTATTCCACCACAGCCACCACATAACCCATGCGCGCCACGGATACCAGCTGAGGAATCTCATAATAAACGTTTTGTTTTCTCCACGCCGACCCCTGCACATAAACAATCAGCGGCAGCGGCGTGTCGCACTCGGGCTGTAAAATTTGCAGATGCAGCTCGATGCCGCTTCTGCAAAGATAGGGCACATTCGAATGGTAGCGAACCTGCGGATGCGAAAAATCCGCCTGCAGGACGTGCACCCCCTCGGGGCGTTCCATGTCCGCAGGGAAATTCTCCCGGGGGCAGTCGTAAAGAACCGGTGATAAAACGGGTTTCTCTTTCATAAACGTCCTCCCTTTCGTATGCCGCCGCTGCGGGCGCTCCGGCGATAGCGCGACCCGAATTTTTCCTGAAGAAAGTGATCAAGCTCGGCAGCGTCCTGCGGCGGAACATCCGCCCGAGCCAGCAACGTGGCCAGCTGGGCGCTGGAATAAAACGCGTAATACGCCGACCGGCTTTCGCAGCGATAAAGTTTATCATATGCCAGTGTTTGCGTGCTTTGCAATGCCTCACTGACCAGCTTTATGCTCTTCTCCTCAAAACTCAAGGTGTACGGCGCGTTGAAGAACCCTGTTTGATCGGTTTTTATCCGGCGGCGCACCAGCAACTCCGCTTTCACGGCAACCGCGCCAAAGGCCACGACTTCCATCAAAAGGAGCATTCCCACAAAAAGCGCCCAAGAAAACGAGCCCTTTCCCAGCAGCGCGGCGACTGCTCCCGCGCCAATTGCGCCCACCGCAGCCTCATACATCACATATTTGGGTCGAAACATGCCTGCAAACACAAACCGACGGTAAAGCGGCACATCCACCCGGGTGGTTACTTCATATTCGTTCATTGCCCGCCCTTCTGCTCCCGCCACAGGTCATACAGCATGACGCCGGCCGCCACAGCCGCGTTCAGGCTTTCGGTCTGGTTCTCCATGGGCAAGCGATACAGCCCGGCGCACGCGCGCGCCACCTCGGCGCTCACGCCCGCTCCCTCGCTGCCGATGACCAGCGCCGCCTTGGCGAAGGACGCGCGCTCAAAGAAATTTTTCCCGTGCAGATGGCCGCACAGCGTGTGCCAGCCTGCCTGCGTCAGCGCGGCGATATTCGCGGCCAAATCGGCGCTTTCCCACAGCGGCAGCTTAAAAACCGCGCCCATGGATGCCCTTACCGCCTTTGCGCCCAGCGGATCGGCACACCCCGGCCCCAGCAGCACGCCGCACGCGCCCACGGCCGCCGCCGTGCGCAGCACCGTGCCCACGTTTCCCGGGTCCTGCACGCCATCCAGCGCCACCAGCAGCGTGCCCTGCGCCTTCTCCGGCGCAAAGGGCTGCGCGCGGCCTTCCACCACCGCCACAATGCCCTGTGGCGTGCTGGTTTGGCTGAGCGCACGAAAGGCGCCCGCGCTTAGCGAGAAGGCCTGCCTCGCCATGCGGCAGGCTTCCTGCGCCAGCTCGCTGTCGCAGTCATCCCGCAGATACACTTCCCGCAGGGGAAACCCGGCTCTCAGCGCTTCCTCCACCAGGTGGGGTCCTTCCGCCAAAAACGCGCCCTCCTCTCGGCGAACCTTTGCCTGCTCCAATCGCCTTACCTTGCGTATTCGCTCATTGGAGGCGGATGTGATCTGCTTCATATTTCAAACTCCTTCATTGCGAAAAACGCCCCTGGCGCGAAGGCGCAGGGGCGCATCTGCCATGCGGCAGGATTTCTTTTCTTTACACAGCCTTGGCCTTTTTCACCAGTTCGGTGAAAGCGGCGGGATCGTTCAGCGCCAACTCGGCCAGCACCTTGCGGTTGACCTCGATGCCGGCCTTTTTCAGGCCGCTCATCAGCACGCTGTAGGAGATGCCGTTCATGCGGGCGGCGGCGTTGATACGCACGATCCACATACGGCGATACTGACGCTTTTTGAGCTTGCGGCCCACAAAGGCGTGAGAAAATGCACGCATAACGGTCTGCTTGGCCACACGATAGTGACGGCTACGAGTGCCGTAATAACCCTTAGCGCTCTTAAGTACCTTTCTGCGCTTCTTCAAAGCATTTACCGATCTTTTAATTCTAGCCATTTCTGGTTACACTCCTTTACACGCTTAGTCATAGGGGAGAAGCTTCTTGACGACCTTCTCCTGGGCCTCGCTGACGTAGCCGCCCTGACGCAGGTTGCGCTTGGTCTTACGGGACTTCTTATTCAGGATGTGGTTCTTGCCAGCCTTGGCACGCTTGATTTTGCCCGAGCCGGTGACGGTGAACCGCTTTGCAGCGGAACTTCTGGTCTTGATCTTAGGCATCTTCCATATCTCCTTTGCTAATCTTTTGCTGCGCTTTATTGGGAGAGAGCATCATGATCATGGTGCGGCCCTCCAGGAGGGGTTTGCGATCCACCACAGCGGATCCCTCCAGCCTTTCCAGAAAGGTGTTCATCATTTCCACGCCGATCTCGGTATGCGCCATCTGACGCCCGCGGAAACGGATGCTGACCTTGATCTTGTTGCCGTCTTCCAAAAAGCGAATGGTGCTGCGCGCTTTCACGTTCAGATCGTGTTCCTCAATGGTGGCCGAAAGCTGAACTTCCTTAATGTCCACCGTTTTTTGGTTTTTGCGCACTTCCTTGTCGTGCTTGGCTTGTTCAAACTTAAACTTGCCGTAGTCCATGATGCGGCACACAGGCGGCTCGGCGGTTGGCGCGATCAGCACCAGATCCATACCGGCCTCATCGGCCATGTTCTGCGCGACACTTCTTTGCATAATGCCGAGCTGTTCGCCCTCAGCGCCCACCAGGCGCACTTCCTTTGCGCGTATCATGTCATTAATGGCGCGTTCGTTTTTGATGGTTGACACCCCCGTAAAAAGTAAAATCGTGCGGGCAAAAGTTACCCGCACGACAAAATTTATGCCAATGACCTCGCCTGAATGGAAAGATCCGGCGGGTGAGAAGCGGGCAGCTCCTGCTTTGCGTCTGTTATCATATCACAGTTGTTCCGGTACTGTCAAGTCCTCTTGCCGCAAAACTTCTCCCATGCGGGAAATCAGCTCAAGCTTTCCGGTTTTATCCAGCGAGGAAACGCAGATGGTGCGCGTGCGAAACGTCATGCTCAGCTGATCGGACAGCTTATCGGCCTGGGGTTTTCGCTTCGACTTGGCAATCTTATCGCATTTCGTGGCCACGATGGTGCAGGGCACCTGGTAATGCTGCGCCCACCAGGCCATCTGCCGGTCGTCGTCATTGGGCTCCCGGCGAATATCCATCAGCAAAAACAGGTGCTTCAGCTGCTCGGAGCCTTCCAGATAGCCGTTCACCACCTGCCCCCAGCTCTCCTTCTCCTTCTTGGAAACGTTGGCGAAGCCGTAACCGGGCAGATCCACCAGATAAAACGCGTCGTTGATGCAAAAATAATTCACCGCGCGCGTTTTGCCCGGCGTGGAGCTGACCTTGGCCAGCGCGTTGCGGGTGCACAGCGTATTGATGAGCGAGGACTTCCCCACGTTGGAGCGCCCCACCAGCGCGATTTCCGGCATGGGGGGCAGCTTGGCCTGGGTGTAGTCGTACACGCTCTTGATAAACTCGGCTTTTCTGATCTCCATTCCTACCTCACCAAAGCCCGATCCAGCACCTCGCGGATGTTGGACACCGGCTCAATATCTACATGGCTGCGAATATCCCGCGGGATCTCTTCCACATCCTTCACGTTGTCCTTGGGGATGAGCACCTGCTCAATGCCTTCCCGATAGGCGGCCAACACCTTTTCCTTAAGACCGCCAATGGGCAACACGCGACCGCGCAGCGTGATCTCCCCAGTCATGGCCACCCGCCCGGAAACCTTCTTCCCGCTCAGCGCCGAAACCAGCGCGGTGGTCATGGTGATGCCGGCGGAGGGGCCGTCCTTGGGCGTAGCGCCCTCGGGCACGTGCACATGGACATCCAGCTTTTCGTGGAAATCCTCGGGCACGCCCAGCTCGGCGGCATGGGCGCGGATATAGCTGTAGGCCGCCATGGCCGATTCCTTCATCACGTCGCCCAGCTGGCCGGTCAGCTCCAGCTTGCCCTTGCCGGGCATGGTGTTCACCTCAATGCTGAGGATCTCGCCGCCCACCGTCGTCCAGGCGAGGCCTGTGGCCACGCCCACCTCGTCCTGCTTGCTGTGCTCATCGCGCCAATAGCGGGGCTGCCCCAGCATTTTAACGAGGTTGGCACGGGTCACCCGCACCTTGCGCACCTTCTTCTCGGCGATGGTGCGGGCGGCCTTGCGGCAGATCTTTGCGATTTGCCGCTCCAGCGCGCGCACGCCCGCCTCGCGGGTATAGCCGCTGATCACATGGCGCAGCACATCGTCGGAAATCTCCAGCGCGTCGTCTGCCAGGCCGTGCTCCTTCATCTGCTTGCCCAGCAAATGCCGCCGGGCAATGTGCAGCTTTTCTTCGTCGGTATATCCTTCGATCTCGATGATCTCCATGCGGTCGCGCAGCGGCCCGGGGATGGTGTCCAGCGTGTTGGCCGTCGCAAGGAACATCACCTTGGACAGATCAAAGGGCACTTCCAGATAGTGATCGCGGAACGTATCGTTCTGGGCGCTGTCCAGCACCTCCAGCATGGCGGACGCCGGATCTCCCCGGAAGTCACTGGCCATTTTGTCCACTTCGTCCAGCAAAAATACGGGGTTCATGGTACCGGCCTGTTTCACGCTGGAAACGATGCGGCCGGGCATGGCGCCGATATAGGTTTTGCGATGACCGCGGATCTCGGCCTCGTCATGCACACCGCCCAGCGACATGCGCACGAAGGAGCGGCCGGTGGCGCGGGCGATGGACTTGCCGATGCTGGTTTTGCCCACTCCGGGAGGGCCTACAAAGCACAGGATGGGTCCCTTCATGCTTTTGGTCAGGCTTTTCACGGCCAGATATTCCAGCACACGCTCCTTGACTCTCTCCAGCCCGTAATGATCCTCATCCAGGATCTCTTTGGCGTTGGCAATATCCAAATTGTCCGCCGTGAGCTTGCCCCAGGGCAGCTCCAGCATCCACTCCACATAGCTGCGCATCATGGGCGACTCAGGAGAGTTGGGCGGCAGCTTGTCAATGCGCGAGATCTCTTTGCTGATCTTCTCCCGCACCTCCTTGGGCAGATCCATGCCTTTGAGCTTGGCTCGGAAATCCTCCAGTTCGACGGCGGCGTCCTCCCCCAGCTCGGTCTGGATCGCCTTGAGCTGCTCATGCAGATAATATTCCTTTTGGTTTTGATCCATCTGCTCCTTGACGCGCCGCCCAATGCTCTGCTCCATGCGGGCGATCTCGATCTCCTGAGCCATCACGCCCTGCAGCTTTTCCAGCCGGGCGATGGGATCGTTCATGTCCAGCAGCTCCTGGCGCTGGCTCAGGCGCTTCACCACCTGCGCCGCTGCTGTATCCGCCAGCTCGCTCACGTCCTGTATGGTCACCAAGGTGACCAACATCTCGGGCGTAATGTGGCTGGACACCGCTGCATAGCGCTCAAACAGCTCCACCGTTGTGCGCATCAGTGCCTGCGCCTGGGTGTCGTCCTGCGAAATTACAGGCTCGGGCAGCGGCCGGACATAGGCCTCCATATAAGGATCCGCCGCAATGATCTCCAGCAGCTCGGCGCGCTGGATCCCCTCTACGATAAGGCGCAGCGCGCCGTCCTCCGTGCGCACCACCTGCTTCACGCGAGCCACCACGCCCGTGGTGTACAGATCACCCATGCCCGGATCCTCGCAGCGCAATTCCTTCTGCGTTGTCAAAAAAAGCTGCGTGTTCTCCTCCACGGCCGTATCCACCGCCGTAACGGAGCGCTCCCGCCCCACCTCAAAATTCAACACCATATGCGGGAATATTACCAATCCCCGCAGCGGCACCATGGGCAAATTCATCATCTTATCCAACATTCCATCACCTTTATCCAAATCTTTATCGCGGAAAAGCCGCGTATTCTTACTTCGATGAGTCGTAATTTTTATTATAACATACCCATATATGCCGCGCCAGTATCACAAACCGACAAGTTTTCCCTGCCTTGCCGCTATGCCCAGGCGATCACGCGCTCCAGCAGGGCGCGCACCTGCTCCTTTTCCATGGGCACCGGATTGCCGCCCATGCTGCTGCCCGACACGCCCTTTTCCAGCGCGGGCATCTTTTCGCGGGTCAGCCCCGGCGCACTGATCTTTTCCGGGATGCCGATGTTCGCCATCAGCGCCGCCAGCGCGTCGTTGAGCGCCTGCGCGGCATCCTCCGCCCGGGCAAAGGAACGCCCGGTCACGCGCGCCGCCAGCTCACAGGTCTTTTGCGCGCAGTGCGGTGCGTTGTAAGCCAGCACATGCGGCAGCAGCACCGCGCAGGCCAGCCCGTGGGGCACGCCGGCCACCGCGCCCAGTGAGGCCGCCACGCCGTGCGCCGCGCCCAGCCCGGCATTTGCCAGGCACAGGCCGCTGATCATGGCACCGTACGCCATATCCGTCCGCGCCTGCACATCGCCCCCATCGGCACAGGCACGGGGCAGCGCGGCAAAGGCCGCACCCACCGCGCCGATGGCCAGCGAATCGGTCATGGGGTTGGCCTTCTTGGACAAGTAGGCCTCAATGAGCTGGGTCAGCGCGTCCATTCCCGCGTAGGCCGTGGTTTTCGCCGGCACGCTCACCCCCAGCACCGGATCCACCAGCGCGGCGTCGGGCATCAGCCGGTCGTCCCGAAAGCTGCGCTTATACTGCGCCGCCCAATCGGCAATGACGGCATTCTTGGTGCACTCCGCACCCGTGCCGGCCGTGGTGGGCAGCGCCACGCAGGGCAGCGGTGCGCGGCTCATCACCCGGCCGCAGCCCACCCCCTCCAGATAGTCCACAATGTCGCCTTCGTTGGTCAAAAGCCCTGAGAGCGCCTTGCCCGCGTCCACCGCGCTGCCGCCGCCCAGACCCACCACCGCGTCAGGCATAAATGCGCTGCCTATGGCCCGCGCTTCGCGGATCATCTCCACCGTCGGCTCTCCATGCACGGCGTCGTACACTTCGCAGACCACGCCGGAGCGCTCCAGGCAATCCGTCACCGTACCGGCCGTGCCCAGCCGCACGGCGCTGGGGCCGGTCACCACCCATACCCGGCGGCAGCCCGACAGCACGCCTGGCAGTTTTTCCAAGGCTCCCGGGCCGAAAAGGATCTTCCCTGGGGCACAAAAAGTAAGCTGCATCTGTTTTTCCTCCTTAAAAAAGCATCCTCTGCCCGTTTGCGGCAGAGGATGCACCATTCTTACCCTGTTGATTATTGACGCACGGCGGCGGCATCGGTTCCCACCGTATTGGTCGTCTCATCCCACACCTGCGCGATGCGCGTCTTGGCGGCGGCGTTCAGGCTGCCCAGCAGGCTTTCGTCATCCACATACTTGCCCACCGGCAAAATGCGGAACTGCTTGTCCGCGGCCACATCCGTATCCTCCACGCACACCCAGGTGGGCAGGTAGGAGGCATCGGCCAGGGTCACGGTGCCGTCGTCGTTCTTGGTAAAGTTGACGGTCAGGATCATGCCGGAGTCGTTATACTGGCTGCGGCGGCTGCTGAAAAAGTTGCCCAGAGAGTAGGCCACAATGCTGTCCTTGCTTTGGCCGCCCACCGTCACGGTTTTCTTCTCCACCTTTTGCAGCATCTGCGGGTAGGTGCCCATCACCACATCGGCACCCATCTCGCGCAGCTTCTGCGCGTATTCCTGCATTTTGTCCGTGGGGGTGCGCTTGTCCTCGGTGCCCCAGTTCATGGACACGATGATGATCTGTGCCCCGGCGGTCTTGGCGGCGGTGATATCGGTCTGCGCCGTCTTCATGTTCAGGCTCTTGTAGCAGAAGTTCAGCTTATCCTTCGCCATATCCTTGGCGAATTCGGGCTCATTGGTATACGACAGGATGGCCACCTTGACGCCGTCCGCCTCCACGATGAGCGGGGCGTGATAATCATTCTTATCCAGGAAGGTACCCGTGGCCTTCATGCCGGCGGCCTGGATGTTCTGCTTGGTTTTGGTAACACCCACCCAGCCCTGGTCAAAGGCGCGCGCGTTGCCGGTGATGAGCACATCCATGCCCGCGGCAGACAGCGCCGTCAGATAGCTCTCAGGCGTGTTGAACTTGGGCTGGCCGGTAAAAGTCAGTTCCGAGCCGGACACGGTGGTTGCCAGGTTGCCGATGGTCAGATCCGCCGCCGACAGATAGGAGGCCACCTCGGCAAATGCCGGGGTGAAATCATAAGTCCCGGAGGCCGCGTCGTAAGCATCGTCCAGCTGCAGTTTGTAAGCCGTCAGATCGCCCACCAGGCTGATGGTCACCTTATTGGGATCGTTGACCGCAGCCGGCGCGGGGGTCGCTGTGGGTTCAACGGTCGGTTCGGGTGTGGGCTCGGGTGTGGGCTCGGGCGTAGGCGCCAGCGTTACAATGGGCGTAGGCGTGGGCGTTCCGCCCTTCATGCTGGCCACCAGATCCAGGATATCCTCCTTGAAATAGATGCCCAGCGCCACCAGTGCTCCCAGCAGCGCCACGATGATGGCAATGATGATGCCGATTACGACCTTGCGGCCTGAACCGCCGCCTTTGCCGTTGTCATAGCCATCGTCGTAT
>JAQUVY010000100.1 GCA_028693155.1 Eubacteriales bacterium | reverse complement strand
GCAGTCAGATTTCGGGGTTCTATAAGATTAAGTATGGCAGCAGCTACGGCTATGTTTCGGCAGCGTATATTGTGGTGAGCGGCGGCGGCACCACGGGCGGCGGTACCACGGGCGGCGGCACCACCGGCGGCGGCACCACCGGCGGCGCGCTGACCGTGCAGGCAACCAGCAACCTGAACGTGCGCAAAGGCCCGGGCACGGGCTATGCCCGCCTGGGTACGCTCTCAAAGGGAAAGACGGTAACGGTGACCGGCACCTCCGGCGATTGGTATCGCATCACCTACGGCAACACTTCTGAGGCCTATATCAGCAAGAGTTACTGCAAGACGGTATCCGCTTCCACCGGCGGCGGCACCACCGAACCCTCCGGCAGCACCATGAAGGCCACGGCGAACGTAAACGTGCGCAAAGGTCCGGGTGTGGGCTACGCCCGCCTGGGCACCCTTTCCAAAGGGAAAAGCGTGTCCGTGACCGGATCGTCGGGCAGCTGGTATCAGGTGAGCTACAACGGCGCGACCGGCTATATCAGCAAATCCTATTTGCGGTAAAAATAAGGCTGCCAAGGGCTGCCGGGATAAATCCCGGCGGCTCTTTTTTTGCGCCCGAAATACGGCGTGGGGAATGCCGCCGCAAAAAGCCTCCGGCCGATGATTTCCCTTAGGCGGATGAAATGTTCCCGCGGCGCATACACATAGGCCAGGAGGGCGGGATGCTATGAAATGGAAAAACAGTGTGCTGCAATGGGTTTGGTGGATGGGCGCGGTGGTCGTAGCGCTGGGGACGTGGTATGCCGGTGGCGGGAGCATGAGCGCTGCGGCGGGGACGGCGCCGCGCCCGGTGTGCAACGCCGGCGCCAACAACAACCGCGCCGCCATTACCTTCGACACGTCCTGGGGCAGTGACAAAACCAAAGAGATTTTGGAAATCTTGGATATTTACGACGCCAAGGCCACCTTTTTTGTGACGGGCTTCTGGGCGCAGGCCAACCCCGAGCTGGTGCGGCAGATCGTGCAGTGCGGGCATGAGGTGGGCAACCATTCCACCTCCCATCAGGACATGACCGGCATGACCCAGGAAGAAATGATCAGCGAGATCGAGCGAACCAGCACCATGCTCGAGGGCATCGCCGGCGTGCACCCCACGCTGTTTCGCCCACCCTTTGGCAGCTACAACACCCGGATGCTCACCACCGCGCAGGCCTTGGGGTATGACGTGGTTCAGTGGGACATTGACACCCGGGATTATGACGACCTGACCGTGGAGGAGATCATGCGGCGCGTGACGCCCCACGCCCGGGACGGCTCCATTGTGCTGTTTCAGAACAACTCGCGCAATGTGACGGGAGCGCTGGTGCAGACGCTGGAGCATTTCAACAGCATGGATCTGCGGGCGGTGACGGTCGGTGAGCTGATCGGCCCGGGAGAGTACACGGTTGACATGAACGGAAATTTGGTGCGGATGGGTCAGTAACCATTCGTGCCATAAAAAAAGAGGCCTTGCGGCCTCAAGGAGGGACGGGAATTATTCATCGGGAAAGGCCTCGATGGAGGAGACGGAGACCTCATAAGCCGTCCGTTGCTGCGTTTCTCCGCCGTCCAGCTTTTTTTCGTACTCTCTGCTTTGCATTCGCCCGTGCACCAGCACCCGCCGTCCCACCTCTAAACGCTGCACATAGCGCGCGTTTCGCCCCCAGGCGATGGCGGGGATGTAGTCCGACTTGCTGTAGGCGCGGTTGACCGCCAGCAGCATGTCGGCGATCTCCCGGCCAAAGGGCGTGGTGCGATAAATGGGCGTGCGGCACAAAAACCCGTCCAAAACCACCTGGTTCGGGTTTTGCTCCTCCTCGCCGGCGCAGGGGCAAATGTGCCGGGCGAATACGGTCAGGATCAGCCGGGAGTGCGAATCCACCATGTGGTTATAGGACCTCAGCTGCCCCAGCACGGTGACGTCGTCACCCTCTGCCAGCGCCATCAGATCCAGCAGCCTGTCGGAGACGGTGACGGGCAGCACGTCGCAAATGCCGGAAAGCCGCGGCACGCTCAGGCGCATGTCGTAAAATTTTTCTGCGTACATGCTGTGGCTGTAAACAGGGGCTTGGCACACGCGCCCGCGAACGGTTACCTGATTGGTCTCCAGTTTTTCCGTATCCATATCATCACTCCGTATCTTTGAAATGAGCCCGTTGGAATGATTCATTTTATGCCATGTATAGGTTGCTTATGTCAGGATGTCTTGCGGTTTCCCATAGGATTCCTTATAATGAGCTATATTGTGAAGCAGGAGGACGGATATGGGAGCTGAGGGAGCGGAAAAGAAGCAGATTGGCCGGAAGCGGGGCGCGGTTCTTGCCGCGTGCGCCGCAGGCGTTTTGGTGCTGGCGGGCATCCTTTATTTCACCGTAGGCCGCCCGTACTTTGGCTACCGCAGAGCGCTGAACCTGCGCACGCAGGGGCAATATGAGCAAAGCGCGCAGGCCTTTGCGGCGCTGGGGGATTATCGGGACGCCTCGGCGCAGGGGAAGGAAAGCCGCTTGGCGCAGATCGGCGCGCTGTGCACCCAGGGAGAGTTTGACGCCGCACAGCAGCTGCGCGTATCGCTGGCGCTGCCCGAGGGGGAGGACGCGGCGCAAAACAGCCGTATCCGCTATGCCCAGGCGGCTGCGCTGCTGGCACAGGAGAAGTACGAAGAGGCCAAGAGCCTTTTTGCCCAGCTGGGGGACTACGAGGACGCCTCGGCGCAGGCCGATGTGTGTGCCGACGGCGCCGCGCTGCGGGATGCCCGCGCGGCCATGGACAACCGGGACTACACGCAGGCTGAAAGCCTTCTGGCGCAGGTGAAGGATGCCGGGCGGGCACAGGAGCTAACGGGGCAAAGCCAGGCGGCGCACGCGCAGTATCTGGAGGAGCAGCGCGCGGCTGGGCAGAATTTGCTGGCTTGCGGCGCGTGGTATACCATGCTGACCGGGCAGACCCCCGCGACCTGCGGAGAGGGCATGGCCGACGGCACACAGGCCTTGCAGGGAAAGGTTTACGGCGGGCTGTTCAGCGCGCTGGTGGTCGACGCCCAGGGCGGGACGCACTGCCTGGGCAGCGCCTTTGGGTATCGTGAGGAGATTGAGGGCTGGAAAAACGTTGCGCAGGCGGCAGTGGGCTGGAACCATATCCTTGCCGTCACCGGCACCGGCGAGGTGCTCAGCGCGGGCGACAACCTGCAGGGGCAGCTGGATTGCAAGAACTGGAGCGGCATTACCGCCGTGGCGGCGGGCGCCTGCCACAGCGTGGGGCTCAAGAGCGACGGCACCGCCGTGGCGGCAGGGGACGACCAGCAGGGGCAATGTCAGGTTACCGCATGGAAGGATCTCAGTGCCGTGGCCGCCGGCCTGCGCCACACCGTAGGGCTCAAGAGCGACGGAACGGTGGCAGCGGCGGGCGATAACAGCTTCGGCCAGTGCGACGTCAGCGCCTGGCAGGGCATCGTGGCCATCGCGGCCGGCGGAAACCATACGCTGGGGCTGAAGGCGGACGGAACCGTGGTGGCGGCGGGTGACAACAAAAGCAGCCAGGGTGAGGTCGCCGCTTGGCGGGACATCGTGGCCATCTCCGCCGGCATGTGGCACAGCGCCGGGCTGCGCGCCGACGGGCGGGTGGTGACGGCGGGCTGCGCCGCCAACGGCCAGTGCGCCACGGAAAGCTTTGATGCCTTTGGTCTGCCGGCATATGCCCAGCAGATGCAGAACACCCTTTCCCAGCAGGACGGCGAGTTTTGCTCGGATGTCACGGCCGAGCGCGGCCCGTGGATCTATGTGGGGGGCGATCTGGCGGTCAAGGTGGCGGCCGATCCGGTGGGCAACAACAAAAGCCTGACCTCCGATCTGCATCTGCCCCAGGGCAGCGTACCCTTTAATGTGTTTGCCGAGAAGGATCCCAACGGAAAAAAGACGGCGCTACCCGCCCGCGTCGCCCGGCAAAACCAGGTGGTGTTCGGGCAGACGGGTGACTATCTGTCCTATCCCGGCAACCCCAAGGGCGTGATGATCCGCAACGGCAAGGTTTATTACGACGAGAAAAAAGTGGCGACCATGGCGTTTTTCCCCGATGGCACGCTGCGGGTATACGCCCCGGGCGAGGTGACGGCGCAGCAGCTGCTGGATCAGGGCGTGAAGGACTCCTGGGCGTTTGGGCCGGTTTTGGTGGAAAAGGGCAAGGCCAATTCCACGCTGGCCGATCATCGCCTCAACCGCGGCAATTACCGCGGCGCCATCGGCATGATAGAGCCCTTTCACTTCGTGTCCGTGGTGACGGACGGCGCGGGCAGCCCCACGCTGGTGGCGTTGGCGGATAAATTCGTAGAGCGGCGCTGCGTGACCGCCTATAATCTGGACGGCGGGAACTCCTGCGGCGTGGTGCTCATGGGCGAGCAGCTTAACCAGCACGCCTTTAACGTGGAGCGCCACCTGGGGCAGCGCCCCATGCCGGACATGCTGGCGCTGGGGCACACCCAGTCGCTGCCCGACGAAAACGACGAGTATGTGCGCAAACTTCATGTGGATGTGCCCAACAAAAAATAGCCCACCCAGCCGGGCGGCAACCGGAAAAGAAAGAAACTTGAAATTTTAATAATGAAGCAGTATAATAACATATCATCCGGAACTAATCCCGGCGTGATGCCATAGAATTGTATATTCCATCTGATCCAATGGCGGCAGATCATCTTGTTGACGTGCCGGTACCACATAGGCGGCTTTACAGCCGCCGGGACCGGAACCCAGGCAGGAAAATCTGTCGTTTTTTCTACGGAACGACCCGGCCGACCGGCGGTCTTGAAAAAGGCTCGCGGTTGCGCTATGATGTCGCCATTGCGATGGGGGATGGGATGAAACAGGCCTTTGGCACGTTTGTCCGGCGCAGGAGGAGAAGAAAATGGGACTTGTGATACTTTTCATCGCGCTGGGGATCGGGATCGCGCTGGGGCAGTTTTTCCTGGGCAGGCGGATGCTGCGCACCCGGCGCAGCCCGTTGATCTACGGGCTGTACCTGCTGCAGAGGCTGGCTCTGGATGCACTGCTGCTGTTCGCTGCATGGCGCGTATCCGACGCGGCGTTGCTGGGCGGAGCCATTGCGCTGGCCAGCGGACAGGTGATTTTCGCGGCTGTTCTGATGTATTTGTCATCAAAAGGGGAGTAGGAGAATGGAAATCTCAATTGATGCGGAGGTATTGGCAACAATACCCGGCAGCATACCGTTTTTAGGCGGCATGCCGATTACAAACACGCTGGTGACGGCGTTGGTTGCCAGCGCACTTCTTATGGTTCTGGCGGCGCTCATTCGCATTTTTGCCTATCCGCGCTTTAAAGAGGAACCCAAGGGTCTGCAAAATGTGGTGGAGCTGACGGTAGACTGGATGCAGCGCTACACCACAGACCGGGTGGGGGATAAGTTCGGCAATGAGCTGGCGCCCTATATGTTCACGGTGGCGGCGTTTATGGGAATGAACGGTTTTCTGGAGCTGATCGGCATGGGAATTGCCCGACCCGCACCCAGCGACCTGAACTGCACCTTCGCGCTGTCCCTGACCACCTTTATCCTCATTCAGGTCTATGCGATCCGCAAAAAAGGCCTGGGCGGACGAATCAAATCCTTCATGAAGCCCAGCCCTGTCATTGCACCCATCAAGGTGGTCACCGACATCGCGGTGCCTGTTTCGCTGGCCTGCCGAATGTTCGGCAATATTTTGGGCGGCATGATCGTCATGGAGCTGCTTTATTCGGTGGCAGCCATTTCCTTCGTGTTGCCGGCATTCCTTTCGGCGTACTTTACGCTGTTCCATACGGGAATGCAGGTGTTTATTTTCATGACGCTATCCCTTGCTTTCATCGATGAAGCATTGGAATAAAAATTTTTTCTTCCCCAACAACAAAAAAGCAGAAATTATGGAGGTAATGTAACATGTCGCCGAATGGTTTGATCGCAATCGCAGCAGGGCTGGCCGTATTTACCGGCATTGGCGCCGGCATCGGCATGAGCTTGGCAACCGGACGCGCCGCCGAGGCGGTTTCTCGTCAGCCCGAAGCCTCGGGCAAGATCAACAGCATTTTGATTCTCGGCCTGGCCATCACCGAATCCACCGCAATTTACGGGTTTGTTATCGCGCTGATGCTGCTGTCCAAAATCGTGCTGTAACCCAGGGAACGGCCTGAGCCGCGCCCAAAATTGATCCGAGGAGGTGTCCCTTATGCTGGGACTGGATATCCGGCTTATCTTGGCATACATCATCAATGTGGCCATTCTGTTTGTCTTTTTGCGCCTGGTGCTGTATAAGCCCGTACGCAAGTTCATGAAGGAGCGCGAAATGCGCTTTGCCTCGCAGCGCGAGGATATTGAAGCGGAGCGTGCCAAGGCTGAGGAGCTCAAGGCGCAGTATGAAGGCCAGCTGAGCAAGGCTCAGGAGGCGGGTGATGCGATCATCCGCGAGAGCCGCACCCAGGCGAACCAGCGTGCCGAAACCATCCTAAACGACGCCCGTAGCCAGGCTGTGGACATTGTGGATCGTTCCCGGCGGGAGATCGCCGAGGAGCGCCGCGTTGCGCGCCAGAGCATGAAGGACGAGATCGCCACCCTGGCAGTGGATATTTCCTCCAAAGTGCTGGAGCGCCAGGTGAGCGCCGAGGATACGAAGAACATCGTGGACAAATTCCTGAGTAAAGAAAGGATCGGCTGAAGGGAATGGAAGGCAGACTAATCTCCGCTCATCCCATCGACGAGGAAGTGCTGCATCGCATTGAGGAGCGCTTTTCGCGCTATTTCGGGAAGCAGGTTTCTCTGACGCCCGAGCTGGACAGAGCGCTTATCGCCGGGTTTGTGGTTACGGTAAACCACCTCCGGTTTGACTACAGCGTGCGCACCAAGCTGAGCGAGATGAAGAAGTTCCTTCTGGCCCAGGAGTAGCGCGTTCCCATCGGCAAGGAGTGAAGCAATGGAACTTTATCATGAATCTCTGGGCGACGTAAGAGCCAGCCTGGAGAAATTTGACGCGCAGGCCGCAGGCGGGATGCGCCGGTACGGAAACGTGCTGGAGTCCGGCGACGGCATTGTGCGGATAGACGGCTTGCTGGACTGCAAGTATGGCGAGCTGTTGGAATTTGAAAGCGGTGCCACGGGCATTGCCTTCAATATGGAGCAGGACGCCGTAGGCGCGGTGCTGCTCAAGGGCACAGCAGAGGTGCGCGAGGGCGAGCGTGTGCTGGGGACAGACCGCGTGGTCGAGGTCCCGGTGGGCGACGTCATGCTGGGCAGGGTGGTCGACCCGCTGGGGAATCCGCTGGACGACCGCGGCATCATCCATACAGACCGGTATCGCGCTTTGGAATATGAAGCACCCCGCATCATGGATCGCGAGGGGGTCAGCCAGCCGCTGCAAACCGGACTGATGGCCATCGATTCGATGATCCCCATCGGCAGGGGGCAGCGCGAGTTGATTATCGGCGACCGGCAGACGGGAAAAACCGCCATTGCCGTGGATACCATCCTCAACCAGCGGGATAAGGACGTCATCTGCATTTATGTGGCCATCGGCCAAAAGGCGTCCAGCATTGCCCGCACTATTGATACGCTGAAAAACGCCGGCGCCATGGAGCATTCCATTGTGGTGGTGGCTACGGCCTCCGACCCCGCGCCCATGCAATACATCGCGCCCTATGCGGGCTGCGCCATGGCAGAAGAGTTTATGTATCAGGGCAGGGATGTGCTCATCGTGTACGACGACTTGAGCAAGCACGCCGTGGCCTATCGCGCCATGTCGCTGCTGCTTCATCGCCCGCCGGGCCGCGAGGCTTACCCCGGCGACGTGTTTTACCTGCATTCCCGTTTGCTGGAGCGGGCGGCGAAGCTGTCCGTGGCAAAGGGCGGCGGTTCTATGACGGCGCTGCCCATTGTAGAGACGCAGGCGGGAGACATTTCCTCCTACATCGCGACCAATGTCATTTCCATCACCGACGGGCAGATCTTTTTGGAAAACGAGCTGTTTTACTCGGGCATCCGCCCGGCAGTCAACGTGGGCTTTTCCGTGTCCCGCGTGGGTGGCTCGGCGCAGACCAAGGCCATGCGCAAGGTGGCGGGGCAGCTGCGGCTGGATCTGTCCCAGTATCGTGAGATGGCCGTGTTTGCCCAGTTCAGTTCGGAGCTGGACAAGCCCACCCAGACGCTGCTGGCTCAAGGCGAGCGGCTGACGGAAATGCTCAAACAGCCTCAGTATTCCCCCATGCCGGTGGAAGA
>JAQUVY010000099.1 GCA_028693155.1 Eubacteriales bacterium | reverse complement strand
GCTGCTGTACTGCTGCTGCGCCGCCTGATAGCCTGCCCCCTGGCGCGCGCCGCCTGCCTGATGGGTCACCAGCACAGCCAGCTCGCTGCCCTGGGCTGTGAGGCGAATCTGCTCCCGCGCAACGCCCGGCAGCGGGATCTCCAGCAGGTAAGCGTCCTTCTCCTCCCGCGTCTGCCCCAGGCTCATCCCGCCCAGGGGCGCCATCATGCTGCGAAAAGAATCGTCCAGCATCCGAAAAAGCTGGCCAAACGGGGATCCACCCATTCCGTATGGCACCATGTCCGACATGAAAACTCCTCCTTGCCTGTATCCATTCACGCTTGCAGCGTATGCTGCGGGCAGAAAAAAGGTGTCTGCCGGTAGTGCAATCTGCCGTCGGCACTGTTATACTGGAAAAAAGCAACTGTAACCATGGGAAAGGAGAAACATCTATGAACAAGCGGGAACGCGTACTGGCCGCCATGAACAACCAACTGGTGGATCGCCCTCCGGTGGGCTTTTGGTTCCATTTCACCGGTGAAAAGGGCATGGGGCAGGCCTGCGTGCAGGCACACCTGGACTACTACAACCACATCGACGTGGACATCGTAAAGGTGATGTGCGACGGCTATTTTCCTTACCCCATTGAGGAGACGATCACCTGCGCCGCCGACTGGCGAAAGCTGAAGCCGCTGCCGGCCGACCACCCCTTTATTGAAGAACAGGTCGCCCGCGCCAAGGCCATCCGCGCCGGGCTGCGCGATGACATGTGCATGTTCTATAACGTGTTTGCGCCCTTCTCCTATATTCGCTTCGGTTCCAGCGAAGAGCTGGTCATGCGCACGCTGCGCGAGGATCCCGATGCGGTAATGGCGGCGCTGGATGCCATCGGCCAAAGCTGCGTTACGCTGGCTCGGCGCCTGTGCACCGAGGGAACGTGCGATGGATTGTATTACTGCGTGCAGGGCGGCGAAAAAAATCGCTTCACCCCCGAGGAATACCGCAAATACATCACCCCCAGCGACAAGCTGGTGCTGGAGGGCATCAACCCCTTGACCGACAACAACATTCTGCACTGCTGTGGCTGGGCAGGCGATGCCAATAATCTGGAGGTTTGGCGAGATTACCCGGTGAAGTGCTTCAACTGGGCAGCCTTCATTGAAAACCTGAGCGTGCCCGAGGGGAAGCGTTTCTTCGGCGGCAAGTGCGTGCTGGCCGGCTTTGACAACCGTGTCTCCGGCCCGCTCTTTTCCGGGAACCGTCAGCAGATCGAGGCACTCACCGATGCCCTGCTGGATGAGACGCAGGGCTTGCCGGGCATCATGCTGGGCGCGGACTGCACACTGCCCGCCGAGGTGGATGTGCAGCACTTCCAGTGGGTAGAGGACGCGGTCAAGCGGCGTTTCGCCTGACGGAAAAAACGGTTTTGAAGCGGAAAAGGGGGGAGCACCTTTCCCCCTTTTCTGATTTGCCTTTGTGCGGCGGCGCTCCAAGGCTCCCCGCACGTGGAGAAAAAAACATGAAAAAAATAGCCAGTGTGATCTTGGTTTTGTTGCTCCTTTTTTCAGCGGGTGGCTGCGCAAAGAGTGGGATCGTCCCTCCCCCCGCGGCCAGCGCCGCCCCGGCAGCGCCTTCGTCCTCCGCCTCGCCTGCACCGTCTGCGACGCCGCAGGCCTTTGCCGCCACGCAGCTCGCCCCAGGCGTCAGCCGGCTCAACATGGAGCTCCATTTGGCGGACTGCCAGAGCATACTGGTCAAGGGCAGCTTTATGATTCTGGGGGGCGGAACCACGCGCGGCCAGGACGACCTGCATGTTGTGGATCTTGTGACCGGAAAGGAAGTCTTACGCAAAAGCATTGGGGCGGGCGTCCTTTTCGATTTGGATGGGGATTCCTTCGGCTACCTGGCGCAGGACGGCAAGGTTTACCGATTTGACAGGCCCACCGCGGAAGCGACGCTCTTAACCAGTGATAATCAGGACTATAACTATGGCTTTCTTCGCAGCGGAGGCTTATACAAAACCACGGCTTCCTGGCTCTCTTTTTGGAATCGGGAGGGTGCGCAGACCCTCGTCTTTGACTATACCGGCAAATACGATTACGCCAGCGTCAATTACGAATACGACGGCGCGATCTATGTGACCGCCGGAAAATCCGAGGGCACCGACCACGCGGTCAAGATCGACCTTCAAACCGGGGAGCAAACTGATCTGGGCGAATGCACCCTGGGGTTTGACTGCCAGGCGTCCGCCAACACACTGTGGTCAAAGATCGGTGATCAGCCCGAGATCTATCGGGCTGACAAAGGCTCTCCCGCGAACTTGGGCACTGCCGCCATAACCGCGGCAAAATCCGGCGAGGCTCTTCTTTGCGCAAACGATGACTATGTGGTGACCTGTTTTTATGACACCCGCCAAAACATCGTTGCCATATACGGCAAAAATGGCGACTTGTATTATTACGACATGCCGCCGGAAAATACCGTGGTGATGACGCACTGCGTGACCGACACCGGCCTCTACCTGTGCTGCCAGGAGGAAGCCTCGGGCATCCTGCAGTGGTACGAGTTCCGCTTTTCTCAGCTGAGCGCCGTCCCCCGCCCAACGGCCGAGCCGGCGCCTTATGCCGATGGCATCACAGTGCTCAGCGAGCAGGCAGCCATTTTGGACTTCAACCAGTTTACGGCGCTTCCCCTGACGGATGAGTCGCTTGTTCAACAGGCACAGGCCATCACTCGGGAAACGCTGGATCAATTCCCCGCAGGCTTTTTTGACGAGCTGCTTCTGGGAGACCGCTGCGCCGTGCGGGCGCTTGTGATCTGCCTGACCGACCGGATCACACCCACCTCGGGAGAGTCCATCAATGCGCCGGGCGGATACGCCTATACCGACGGGATGGCGCATTACATCGTGTTGGACGCGTCCCATCCGGACACACTCAAAGCGGCGCTGTGCCACGAGCTGATGCACACCATTGACCGCTATTTACAAAGTGCCGTAGGCGAAGAAGTTTATCCCGATTGGAACGCATATATCCCCACCGAGTCGGCCTACTACAATTCCTACCGCGCGCAGGACGGCAGCGAGATCAACGATTTTACCTACACGGAAAATGGCTATACCGACAAGAATCAGGTGTGGTTCCCCACGCCCTACTGCCGCACCTACGCCATAGAGGATCGTGCGGTGCTGTTTGACCTGATGTTCACGCACAACCCCTACTATAAAAAATTCCCGCACATCAAGGCGCGCATGAACTACCTGGCGCAGGTTCTGCGTCAAAACTTCGTCAGCATTCAAAATGCCGATTCGGTGATCTGGGAGTAAGCCGCCTGTTTAAAAAGCCCGCCGCAGGCAAGCGACGGGCTTCTTTCGTTATCCCTTGGGGCGGCCTACGCCGCCTCCCTCTTCTTTTTGCGGTAGAGCGCATACGAATAAACGAACGGAACCCCTACCAGCACCACGATCACGCCGATGGTAACATAGGACGACCCGCCCAAAAACGCATTCAGCAAAAGGATGATGCCGCCCGCGACCCAGACAAAGCCTGCCAGGCGATGGGTACGGCTCCAGTTTTCCGCGTCGTGCAGCGTCCAAGGCAGCTTAATGCCGATGGTATAGTTCTGCCGGCACTTGGGCAGATAGTTCCCGGCTGTCACGATCAGCACCCCCGCGAAAGCCGTCACGATCATTCCCATGGGTACGCTTTTTCCCAGCGCGAGAAAGAGCGTGCTGGGCATGGCCACGTTGCTGATCACCGGGCACAGCCAGGCGCTTAAGCGCCGGATGGATGCAGACTGCCCCTCTCCCCTGGGATCGTTGGCCACGCGAAAAATCACATACGCATCTATCAACGCCAAAAGTATTGGCAGGCCGATCACCGCCATCCATTTGGGCACATAGTTATCCGGCGCACCCCCGGTGCTGAAATGAACGGCAATTTCCCCGGGCAGTGCGTCCCACAGGGTCAAGCCCAACGCAATGGGCAGCAGGCAAAGGCACACCGACACAACAACAGCGCTACGTTTCATCGTTTTTCCCTCCAAACTGTGACAGCCACAACATGATCTCTTCCAAGACAGAGGCGTTCAATTCATAATAAATAAAGTTTTTCTGCCGCGTTTCCAGCACCAAATCCGCTTTTTTAAGCAAAGACAGGTGGTAGGAGACCGTCGCGCCTGTCACCTCAAACTTTGACGCGATCTCCCCGGCAGACATTTTTTTGCCCCGCAGCATCATCAGGATCTCCCGGCGTATGGGATCGCTAAGCGCCCGAAATGTCTCCTGAAAGCCCAAACGATCACCCCCTCGCGGTGTAATTAGATGTTTGTCTAAACAGCATTATATTCCGCCGTACCTTCTTGTCAATAACAATTTTGAAGATCATCTAAATTCATATTCGGCAAAGCAAAAAAAGCGGGCAAAAGCATTGCTCTTGCCCACTTCCGCTTTTTATGCTGCCTTAATGCGTTTCCTGCTCCAGCCAGGCCACACCCACCACATCAAAGCCCAGATGGGTGGCCAATACCGGCCCTATGGTGCGGATGTCCGGGATGCGTCCCAGGCGCTCGCTCAAAACCATCGCCAGGCGCTCCGCCGTTTCCCGATTGGCGGCGCACTGCACCACCACATCGGCGGCACCGCCCGGCACGCGCTCGGCCAGCTTGCGCAGCTGTTCGTTGGTGCCCCTTGCCACGTCGCAGCACACCACCGCGCCGTCCTTGCAGGTCAAAATGGGGCGCTGGTTCAAAATAGTGCCCACCGACTGGCGCACAAAGCCCAACCTTCCGCTGCGCCGCAGCGGCGTCAGATCGCGCACCGAAAAATACGTCATGATCCGGTCGCGCAGGGCGAGCAGCGCGTCGGCGGTTTCGTCCAGCGTCATGCCTGCGTCGATCATACGGCGCGCCTCGCGGATCATAATGGCCATGCCGGCCGCCGAGGTACGGCTGTTCACCACGCGGATCCCTTTGTCGCCCAGCTCCCGGGCGCACACCACGGCGTTGCTGTAGGTGCCGCTGAGGCGGGAAGAAATGGTGATGCACAACACCTCGCAGGCGGTGGCGCGCAGGCGGGCAAAGCGGTGCAGGATGGTACTCATGCCGGGCTGGGAGGTCTTCATGTCCTCGTCAAAGTCTTCCCGATTGATCTCGGTATACAGCTCCGCATGGTTCTCCTGCACGGTGCGGCCGCCGGTGGTGTAGGTCATGGGGATATGGAGCGTGTTGAGCTCCTTGGCCTCACGCCGGGTCAGGTACGCCGTGGTATCCGTAACGATCACGATCATAATTCGCTTCTCCCAACTTTACGGAACTTCTCATACCGCTGTTCCGTCAATTTCTCGGCAGGCAGTGCCAGATAGCCCGGCAGCGCCTGCCCCAGCGCCTCCCTCAGCGCGGCAAACACATCGCCTTTCTCGGCGAACACCCGCTCCACAATGCCCAAACGCGCCAAATCGGCCGCGGTGAGCTGAAGCGCCTCGCAGGCCTCTTTCACCTTGCCCGCGTCCTTCCAGATAATGCTGGCGGCACCCTCGGGCGATATAACGGCGTAGTAGGCGTTTTCCAAAATCCACACCTCGTTGGCAGCGGCCAACGCAATGGCGCCCCCGCTGCCGCCTTCCCCGATCATAATGGAGATGACCGGCGTTTTCAGCCCCATCATGGCCACCAGATTGGCCGCGATGGCGCTGCCCTGGCCGCGCTCCTCGGCACCAATGCCGCAGTAAGCGCCGGCCGTATCCACCAGGCACACCACCGGGCGATGAAACTTCTCCGCCTGTTTCATGGCGCGCAGCGCTTTGCGGTATCCCTCGGGATTGGCAGAGCCGAAGTTCCGGGAGATTTTCTCCTGGGTGCTGCCGCCCTTCTCCAGCCCGATCACCGTTACCGACAGGCCGTTTAGCTCGGCGATGCCGCACACCAAGGCGGGGTCGTCGCCAAAAAACCGATCGCCGTGGAGCTCAAAGAAATCGTCAAACACGCCATGAATGTAGGCCAACGCAGTGGGCCGCCCAGCCGCCCGGGCCAGACTTACCTTTTCATACGCCTGCATATGCGCTCCCCCTTTCATGCCGTCTGAGCAGTGTGCCAAGGACACTGCGCTGTTCTTTGCGCGGCACAATGGCGTCCACAAAGCCCTTCTCCAGCAAAAACTCCGCCCGCTGAAAGCCCTCAGGCAATTTCTGGCGGATGGTCTGCTCAATGACCCGCTGGCCGGCAAAGCCGATGAGCGCGCCCGGTTCGGCCAGGATGATGTCCGCCTCCATGGCGAAGCTGGCCGTCACGCCGCCCGTGGTGGGATCGGTCAGCACGGCCAGGTACAGCAGCCCTTTATCGCTGTGGCGTCCCACCGCGCCGCTGATCTTGGCCATTTGCATAAGGGACAAAATGCCCTCCTGCATGCGCGCGCCGCCCGACACGGTGAAGCCCAGCACGGGCAAATTCTCCCGGGCGGCATATTCAAACAGGCGCGTGATCTTATCTCCCGTCACCGTGCCCATGCTGCCCATCATGAAGGCACCCTCCATGACAAACAGGGCGCAGGGGGATCCCCCCACCCGGCACGTTCCCGTCACCACCGATTCACTCTCCCGGCTGGCCTTGTGCGCCTTTTTCAGCTTATCCGCATAACCCGGAAAGGCCAGCGGATCGCCGCCCGTCTCCCCCGGCCACAGCTCGGCAAAGCTGCCTTCGTCCGCCGTCAGCGCAATGCGCTCCCGCGCGCTCAGGCGCAGATGATGGCCGCAATGGGGACAGCAATTCAATGCCTCGCTCAGCTCATCCAGAAACAGCATGCGCTTGCAGGCCGGGCAGGCCACGCACACTCCCTCGTTCATTTCCTTTTTTTCAGCGGCGGCTTCCCCGCCCTCCAGGGCGTTGTTTGGCCGCTTAAAGCTGCTTTTTTTCAACATGGCGTATTCCCTTTCTTAATCCAGGAGCTTGCGCCCGGTCAAAAAGTCGGTCGTGTAGGTGCCGTCCAAAAAATCCGGCTGGCAAATCATGGCCAGGTGCAGGTCGCTGTTGTGCTCCACACCCTCCAGCACCAGCTCGCACAGCGCCGAATTCATTTTGCGCAGCGCCTCGGCGCGGGTGGGCGCGTGCACAATGAGCTTGCCCACCATGGAATCGTAAAACGGCGGCACGGTATATTCCTGATACAGCGCCGTGTCAAAACGGACCCAGGGGCCGCCGGGAATGTGCAGCAGCGAAATGCGCCCGCTGCTGGGGCGGAAATCGTGGCGCGGATCCTCGGCGTTGATGCGGCACTCAATGGCATGTCCGCCCAGATGAATGTCGGCTTGGGAAAAATCCAGCACCTGCCCCGCCGCCACACGGATCTGCCACTTCACCAGATCGATGCCCGTCACCATCTCGGTGACGGGATGCTCCACCTGCAGGCGGGTGTTCATCTCCATGAAATAAAACTTGCCCTCCTCGGTCAGCAAAAACTCGATGGTGCCCAGCCCGCGATAGCGCACGGCCTGCGCCGCGCGCAGCGCCGCCTCGGTCATCTCCCTGCGTAGCGGGTCGCCCACGGCGGGCGACGGGCTTTCCTCAATCAGCTTTTGATTTTTGCGCTGCACCGAGCACTCGCGCTCACCCAGACACACCGCGTGCCCATAGTTATCGCACAGCAGCTGCATCTCGATATGCTTGACGGGCTTTAAAAACCGCTCCATATACATGCCGCCGTCGCCAAAGGCCGCCGTCGCCTCGCTCATGGCGGTGGTAAAGGCGCTCTCCAGCTCTTCGGGCGAATCCACCCGGCGGATGCCCCGGCCGCCGCCTCCGGCACGGGCCTTTACCAGCAGCGGATAGCCGATACGCGCGGCCTCCTTTGCGGCCTCCTGCGCGTCGGCCACCAAGCCGCTGCCCGGCACCGTGGGCACTCCCGCGGCCTGCATGGTTCGCTTGGCTTCGTCCTTGTCCCCCATGCGGCGGATCATCTCCGCATCCGGCCCGATAAACACCATGCCGCACTCTTCGCAAAGCGCGGCAAAGCGCGGGTTCTCGGAAAGCAGCCCGTAGCCCGGGTGAACGGCCTGCGCCCCGCTGAGAACCGCCGCCGATAAAATGGCGGCCATGTTCAGATAGCTTTGCTGCACCGGCGCAGGGCCTATGCAATAGCTCTCGTCGGCCAAGCTGACGTGCAGTGCCTCGCGGTCAGCCTCTGAAAATACCGCCACCGTGGCTACGCCCATTTCCTTGCAGGCGCGGATGATCCGCACGGCGATTTCGCCGCGGTTGGCGATTAAAATTTTCGAAAACAAAGTCAGTTCCCTTCCACCAGCGCAAAGGAAAGCTCGCCCCTGGCA
>JAQUVY010000098.1 GCA_028693155.1 Eubacteriales bacterium | reverse complement strand
GGTTTTCGCGCTGCCGGCCGCCTCGGCCAGCGTGTACGCATTCATATCGACCAGCTTGACATCCAGTGCCTTCAGCTGCTCCAGAAGATCGCCGGGATAGGCGCTGACGCCGGTGATAACCGGCATGGGGGAGATCTGCTGATCGTTCAGCACGATCAACGCACCGCGGCGCGCGTATTGAATATAGCGTGCGGCCTCCATCTGCTCAAAGGAAATAATGATATCGGCAGTGCCCACCTCGACCAACGGAGAGTGTACCCTGTCTCCGATGCGCACATGGGTCACTACACTGCCGCCGCGCTGCGCCATGCCGTGTACTTCGGAAACCTTGACGTCACGGCCGGTGAGACTGGCCACCGCGCCCAATATTTTGCTGGCCAGCAGGGTTCCCTGCCCGCCTACGCCTACAATCAGAATATTCCAGTTTTTCATGCGGGATTCCCTCCTTCAATGGCGCCGAAGGGGCACACCTGCTTGCAAAGATTACAGCCCACACACAAAGAATTGTCAATGGCAACCGTGCCGTCCTGCTTCAGGAGAATGGCCGGGCAGCCCAGCTTCATGCACATTTTGCACTTTCGGCATTGCTGCGGCGCAATGCTCACCGGCACGTCGTGGCTCTTTTTGAGCAGTTTGCAGGGGCGGCGGGAGATGACCACCGACACCTCATCGCGGTTCAGGGAATCCTTCAGCGCTTCTTCCATTCCCTTTACGTCAAAGGGATCCACAACTTTGACATCGTGAACGCCCAACACCCGGCACACTTCCTCCAGAGATACCGCCGGTGCGTCGTTTCCCTTGATCCCCTTGCCCGTCGCCGGGTGATCCTGATGCCCCGTCATGCCGGTGGTCGAATTGTCCAGAATTACAACGGTAATATGACTGCCGTTATACACCGCGTCCAGCAAACCGGTCATTCCGGAATGTAAAAAGGTGGAATCACCGATGACGGACACCATATGCTTGGCGAAGTCTCTTCCCCGCGCCTTTTCCATGCCATGTGCCATGCCAATGGAGGCACCCATGCACACGCAGGCATCCATGGCGTTCAAAGGTGCCAGCGCACCCAGTGTATAGCAGCCGATGTCGCCCATTACGGTAAGCTTCATCTTGGACAAAACGTAATAAGCGCCGCGATGGGGGCAACCCGGGCACATGACCGGAGGACGTCCCGGCAAAGCCTGCGGCTGAGCTACGCCGCGCGGCGCACCTCCGCCCAGCTTATCCAGCACAGCGGCGACGGATAATTCACCCTGGCGTGTAAAGAGCGCTTTTCCCTCGCAGGGAATTCCTTTTGCCTTCAGCGCATCCTCAAGGAAGCCTTCCAGCTCCTCCACCACCACAAGACGCTCTACCGTGGCGGCGAATTCCCGCACCAGATCGTAGGGCAGCGGATAGACCATGCCCAGCTTCAGGATGTCTGCGTCGGGCAGAGCTTCTTTTACATATTGATAGGTCATGCCGCTGGTAATAATACCGAGCTTTCCGTTTCCGCGCTCAATGCGGTTGATGGGCAGCGCGGATGCGTCCTTCTCGATTTGCTTCATTCGCGCTTCCACCACCACATGGCGCTTAATCGCCATGCCCGGCATCATCACATACTTCATGAAGTCTTTTTCGTATGCGGGAAGGTCGCGTTCCCGACGGTCGCCCTGTTCTACCAGCGTGCGGGAATGCGCAATGCGCGTGGTCATGCGCAGCATGACCGGCGTATCATATTTTTCGCTCAGGTCAAAGGCCATGCCCGCATAGGCGCAGGCCTCATCGCCGTCAGAAGGCTCCAGCATGGGAATCTGCGCCGCGCGGGCATAAAAACGGCTGTCCTGCTCATTCTGAGAGGAGTGCATCCCCGGGTCGTCGGCGGCCACAATAAGCAGACCGCCACGCACCCCTGTGTAGGACACGGTAAAAAGCGGGTCGGCCGCCACGTTAACGCCCACATGCTTCATGCACACGATAGAACGTGCGCCGCCAAGGCTGGCGCCGATGGCGGCTTCCATGGCCACCTTTTCGTTGGGAGACCACTCGGCGTAAATCTCATCATACTTTGCGATATTCTCTGTGATTTCTGTACTGGGCGTTCCGGGATAGGCCGAGGCGAACGTCGCCCCCGCTTCCCACACGCCCCGGGCAACTGCTTCGTTGCCCAGCATCAGCTTTTTATCCACGGTTGATCTCCTTAAATCAAATATTTCTCATTTCTCAGGTCGGTCACGCGCTTGGCCTTGCCCTCAAAGCGCTTCAGCGACTGGGGCTGAACCAAGCGGATCTTCGCATCCAAAAGCAGCGCGGCCTTCAGCTGATCGTGCACGCTGCGGGTCAGCCCTTCCAGCTCGGCAAACCGCTCCAGCAAGGAAGCGTCTACCAGCTCAGCCTTGATCTCCATCTTATCGAGGTAACCGTCTCTGCTTACAATGATCTCGTAATTGGCGCCCAACGCCGGGAACTTGGACAGCACTTCTTCAATCTGTGTGGGGAACACATTTACGCCGCGAATGATCAGCATATCATCCGCCCGGCCATGAATTTTTTCCATGCGCAGGGTGGTTCGGCCGCATTTGCAGGGTTCTTCAATCAAACGGGTGATGTCTTTGGTGCGGTAACGCAAAATGGGCAGCGCTTCTTTGGTCATGGCGGTCAGCACCAATTCGCCTTCCTCGCCCATGGGCAGCACTTCTTCCGTATCGGGGTCGATGATCTCAGGATAGAAATGATCTTCGTTGATATGCATCCCGCACTGGCAATAGCAATCGCCGGCCACACCGGGGCCCAGGACTTCGGAGAGCCCGTAATTTTCCGTAGCCAGGATGCCCAGGCGGCGCTCCAGATCCTGATGCATTCTGTCGCTGTGGCCTTCTCCGCCAAACAGACCGACACGCAGTTTCAGGTCTTTGCCCATGACCAAACCGGCCTCTTCCGCCGCTTCTGCCAGATACAGCGCATAGGATGGGGTGGCAATCAGTACCGTCGTGCCAAAATCCTGCATCATCATCAGCTGGCGCTGCGTGTTGCCGGCCGAAGCGGGTACCACCGCACAGCCTACCTTTTCCAGCCCATTGTGCAGACCCAGCGCTCCGGTAAACATGCCATAGCCAAAGGCAACCTGCGCCACATCGTCGTCGGTCACGCCTGTGGCGCAGATCAACCGCGCCATAACATCTTTCCACATCTCCAGATCGTTTTGGGTGTATCCCACCACGGTGGGTTTGCCCGTGGTGCCGGAGGACGCATGGATGCGCACCACCCGCTTTTGCGGCACCGCAAACATGCCAAACGGATAATTATCTCTCAGATCGGCTTTCACCGTAAACGGAATGCGCTTCAGATCGTCCAGCGACTTAAACTGCTCCGGCCGCAGCCCGATTTCCTGAAACCGCTTGTGATAAAATGGCGAATGATCGTAGCAATACTGTATGGCATGGATCATTCTTTGTGTTTGCAGTTGGCGCATCTCCTGACGCGACATGGTTTCATGCTTTGGATCCCAGATCATGTGGTTATTTTCCTCCTTCGTTGGAGAATGCAGGAAAAAAGACCGCAAACGGTCTCCGCGTCCTACCATCCTACCGTGCTTCATTTGCTGGTATTGATCCAGCGTATATTTTTATTATTATAAAGAGATGGGAGAGAAAAGTAAAGCCACAGGGAGAAACAAAGAGCCGCGCAATGCGCGGCTCTCTATATGAAAGGGATGGCCTTGTCTGCCGATGCGTAGGGCAGACAGGCACCTTTTTGTGTGCATCCCTGCTCTGAATCAGCCGTTTGGCTCCCTCTGGCTATATTTTGTTCCGTGGCAAGGGCTGCATACAGACACTTTCTTCCATCGCCTCATTCAGAATGTTGTGCCATGCGGTTTTTTTCTCAGCATACCCCAACGTATAGGCAGGACTGGTGGACGGCGCACAGAAAAAGGTGATCCCCGGCAAGCTTTTTGTGCCGATGTGCTTTTCAAAAAGCTTCTGGGCACCCTTTCCGTTGAAGATCACGGCCTGAACGGCAGGATGCGCAGCCAAAAGCCCGGCAATATCATTGGGACGTTCCCGGCGAATGTCCGCATCCAGACTGCCCTTTCGCACGCAGGTCTGCGCCACATCCCACAGCGCCACACCGCTGGCATTGAGTCGGCGCAGCCGCTCCTCATAGGGGCTGTCCGCCAAAAAGCCGCCCCACGATGCAAGGATCGGCCAAAACGCATTGCGCGGATGCCCATAATACTCTTGTTTGCGCAACGAAGCAATGCCGGGCATGGTACCCAGCACCAATACCCGGCATTGCTCATTGATTGCGTAAGAAAAGGAACGAATTTCAATGGTTTGAGCAGGCTCAAGCACTATAATTCGGCGACTCCTTGGTGATATAAATGTCATGGGGATGGCTTTCTTTCAAGCCTGCGCCGGTTATGCGCACAAACTGAGCGTTCTCGCGCAAAGCCTTCAAATCAGGCGCACCGCAATATCCCATTCCGGAACGCAGGCCGCCCACCATCTGGAACACGGTATCCGACAGCGAGCCTTTAAACGGCACGCGGCCTTCCACGCCTTCGGGCACCAGCTTGCGCTGCCCTTCCTGGAAGTAACGGTCTTTGCTGCCCTGTGCCATGGCGGCCAGGGAGCCCATGCCGCGATAAACCTTGAAGCTGCGGCCCTGGAAAATTTCCATTTCACCGGGGCTCTCCTCCGTGCCGGCCAAGATGGAACCGAGCATAACGCAGTGCGCACCGGCGGCCAACGCCTTCACGATGTCGCCGGAGTATTTGATGCCGCCGTCAGCGATAATGGTTTTGCCAAACTTAACCGCGGCTTCGGCGGCGTCCATGACGGCAGTCAGCTGGGGCACGCCAATGCCGGCTACCACGCGGGTGGTGCAAATGGAACCCGGGCCAATTCCCACCTTTACGACGTCGGCTCCACAGCGGAAAAGATCCTCCGCCCCGGCAGCCGTTGCCACATTTCCGGCAATCAGCGTAATATCGGGATAAGCATTTTTGATTCGCTCCACCGCGTGCAGCACATGCACCGAATGGCCATGGGCAGTGTCGATGGCGATCACATCGACCTTGGCGGCAACCAGCGCGCTCAGACGATCCATTACATCGGCAGTGTTGCCCACCGCAGCACCCACCAGCAGTCTTCCGTTGTGATCTTTGGCTGCGTTGGGGTACTGGATGGCCTTTTCAATATCCTTGATGGTGATCAAGCCCTTAAGCATACCCGCTTCATCCACCAAAGGCAGCTTCTCGATGCGATGTTTAGCGAGGATGCTCTTTGCTTCTTCTAAAGTGGTACCAACTTTGGCGGTCACCAGATTTTTTGAGGTCATCACTTCGTGGATATATTTGCTGTCGTCCGTTTCGAAGCGCAGGTCACGGTTGGTCAAAATGCCAACCAGTTTTCCTTCTTCAGTAATCGGAACGCCGGATATTTTATAGCGCGCCATCAGTTCCAATGCGTCGCTGATGCGATGATGTGGAGAGAGAAAAAAGGGATCGGTGATTACGCCGTGCTCAGAACGCTTAACCTTATCCACCTGAGAAGCCTGGTCGGCTATGGACATGTTTTTATGGATGATGCCAAGACCGCCTTCTCTGGACATTGCGATCGCCATCCGAGACTCGGTGACAGTATCCATAGCCGCGCTCATCAAGGGCACATTCAGAGTAATGCCGGGAGCCAGCTGCGAACGCATATTGACCTGATTGGGCAATACTTCCGATCGTGCGGGTACCAACAGAACGTCGTCGTACGTCAAACCTTCTTTAATTACTTTTTCAGCCATTTCTTCACTCTCCATCAAATATTTAGGCGCTAGTATAACGCGAAAGACCGCAAAAGTCAACCAAAAGCCAAAAATGAAAAAAAGCAGACCGAAGTCTGCTCTTCCCTATTCCATTCGATTGGTGGAGGAAAGGCTTTTGCCCAGCATGATAATGATTTTCAGGAGCACTGCATCGTCAAAATTGCGAAGATCAAGTCCCGTCACCTTCTGTATTTTCTCCAACCGATAGATCAGCGTATTGCGGTGAATGTAGAGTTTGCGCGCCGCTTCGCTCAAGTTCAAATTGTTTTCGAAAAACTTGGTCATGGTTTCCAGAATTTCGTCCGTCATGAGCTTTTTCATGCTCTCCGTATAGGCCAGCTCATAATACTGCCGCCGCAGCTCGCGTGGAATCTCTTGCAAAAAACGCTCTAGCAGCAGCCGCTGAAACAGAAACACACGACCCTTTGTCTGCTGCATAATGCCCAGATTGATGGCTTCCTGCGCTTCATAAAACGAGTCCTTGATGTTGATCAGGCCACGCTTCACGCTGCCGACGCCCACATACGCGCCCACAGAAAGCTCATTGGCCAGCGTATCATCCAGCGCGTTGACCAGCTGAATGACGCTGTCAATATCCTCATTATTATCCAGGCTCTTGACCAGCGCAATAACATAACGGTTGATGGGTGCCACCACGTCCGCCATGCTTCGCGGAAAAATTTTCAGCAGCGTGTCATACAGGGACATGGCATCGCTTTCAAACGTTTGTATCAGGATCACAATGTTCCGATTGTCCGGATCCAACTTAAAATCCCGAATTGCTTCCTGCAGCTCAAAAGGTTCAAAACGATCCAACAGCAACGAACGATATATTTCTTCCCGACCTGGCCGCTTTACAGCGGTCTTCAGGATCTCCCGCAACAATTCACAAATGAAATGGCCGTAGCCGTTCATTTGTTCCAGCGTTCCGGGCAGCGCCAAGTATACGGGCTTATAGTTGTCGCTTTGAACGGCAAAGTAGCACGCAGTACCGTCCTCGCTTTCGCCCGCGCCCCGCTCAAATGTGACGCTTTCCAACGCAAGATCCACCGTTCCTACGCGTGCTTCGTCTCGGCTGACCAAAACCGTGCCGGTTTCATCCAGCAGATAAACATCTGCTTTCAGCGTTGCTGCAGCATCCAAAACAGAATTTTTCAGTTTGGAATCTAAGTGCATCGAAACCTCCTAGCAGCAAAAAAAGAAGTAAAGGGCAGAATGCAACCAGAGATTGCATTCTGCCCACATCAACATACCTTTAGACCAAGCTCAAATCAAGTGTTCACGATAAGAATCGTGTTCTCGGTCTCCTTGTCAAAGAAGTGCACATGACGCATATCGAACGCGACCTTGATGTTATCGCCGGCGCGGGTGCGGGTGCGGGGATCGACGCGCGCGGTCACGCTGCCCTCTCTGCCGTCCACCAGCAGATACAGGTAGGTCTCGGAGCCCATCAGCTCGACCACTTCGGCATAGGCACTGATCACGCTGCCAGAATGCGCGGCAAGATACTCTTCGCCGTCATACATATCCTCAGGACGAACGCCCATGGTGACTTCCTTGTCGAAGTAGCTGGGATCAAACTGAGCAGCTCTCTCGGCGGGAACCATCAGGCGGTTGGCACCAAACACAGCATACAGGTCGTTGCCGTCCTTCTCCAACTTGGCGTCGAAGAAGTTCATGGGAGGCATACCAATGAAGCCGGCAACAAACAGGTTGTTGGGGTTGTCATACAGGAACTGAGGCGCAGCCACCTGCTGAATGACGCCGTCCTTCATGACGACGATACGGGTGCCCATGGTCATCGCTTCGGTCTGGTCATGGGTAACGTAGACGAAGGTGGTGCCCAGCTTCTGATGCAGGCGGGTGATAACGGTACGGGTCTGCACACGCAGCTTGGCGTCCAAGTTGGACAGAGGCTCGTCCATCAGGAAGACCTTGGGCTCACGAACCATTGCGCGGCCCAGAGCAACACGCTGGCGCTGACCACCGGACAGAGCAGCGGGCTTACGGGTCAGCAGGTGATCGATGCCCAGAGTCTTGGCGGCTTCCTTAACGCGGCGGTCAATCTCGGTCTTGGGGGTCTTGCGCAGTTTCAGGCCAAACGCCATATTATCATAAACGGTCATGTGGGGATACAGCGCGTAGCTCTGGAACACCATTGCGATATCGCGATCCTTGGGGGGGATATCGTTGGCCAGCTTATCGCCAATGTACAGCTCGCCTTCGCTGATTTCTTCCAAACCGGCGACCATACGCAGCGTGGTGGTTTTGCCGCAGCCGGAAGGCCCGACCAGTACGACGAATTCCTTGTCTTCAATGTCAAGGGTAAAGTCGCTGACAGCCTGCACGCCGCCTGGGTAAACCTTATAAATGTGCTTAAGAGTAACGTTTGCCATGTTATGCCTCCTCGTTCATGTGCAACGGTTTGTTGCCATTGATTGAGTTCATTATATCGGGCAAACCGGCAAAAGGCTATATTCACAATGCACAAAATACTGCGCACCCATTTTGTATATACTGTTTATAGACAAACGAATTTTTTTCGTCAACCGCCCTCTTTGAACGCGTATACAGGCAAAATGGAGGCTGCCCGGCGCGCAGGGCCTGCGCCGAAGCCTACCCCGATGAGCAGGGAAAAGCCCATGGCCAGCACAAAGGCATAGCCC
>JAQUVY010000010.1 GCA_028693155.1 Eubacteriales bacterium | reverse complement strand
TATCACGTGATGTGCGAGAAGCCCATGGCCAAGGACGTAGCCGGCGCTGAAAAGATGCTGGAAACCGCCAAGCGCACCGGCAAGAAGCTGACCATTGGCTATCAGAACCGTTACTCCCCCAACCATCGCTACCTGAAGCAGGTCTGCGAAAACGGCGAGCTGGGCGAAATTTATTACGCCGAAGCGCTGGCGCTGCGCCGCCGGGCCGTTCCCACCTGGGGCGTGTTCCTCAACGAGGAAGAGCAGGGCGGCGGACCGCTGATCGACATCGGCACCCATGCGCTGGATCTGACCCTGTACTTCATGGACAACTACGAGCCCGAGATGGTGGTAGGCACCACCTATAAGAAGCTGCGCGGCACCAAAGACGCCGCCAACGCCTGGGGCCCTTGGGATCCCGAGAAGTTCACCGTAGAGGATTCGGCCTTTGGCTTCATCCGCTTCAAGAACGGCGCCACCGTGGTGCTGAAGTCTTCCTGGGCGCTGAACATCGCCGACCCCATTGAAGCCAGCGTTATGCTGTGCGGCACCAAGGGCGGCGCGGACGAGTTCGACGGCCTGCGCATCAACGGCGAGAAGTATTCCAAAACCTACATGGACAAGCCCGACGTGCAGATGGGCGGCGTTGCCTTCTATGACGGCACCACCGTGAAGAACGAGGATCTCGAAGCGCAGAACTGGATCAGCCATGTGCTGGAGGATACCCCGCTTATCACCAAGCCCGAGCAGGCTCTGGTTGTCACCAAGATCTTGGCGGCCATCTATGAATCCGCTGAAACCGGCAAGCCCGTTTTCATGTAAGCTCGTTTTTTAACAACAAAAAGGAACCGTGCCATCCGGCACGGTTCCTTTTTTGTTTGGGCTGGGGTCAGTCGGGCTGGTATTCCAAAATGTCACCCGGCTGACACTCCAGCGCGGCGCAGATGGCGTTAAGCGTGCTGAAACGTACAGCGCTCACCTTGCCCGTTTTCAGTTTGGAGAGGTTTACGTTTGCCACGCCTACGCGCTCGGAAAGCTCGTTGAGTGACATTTTGCGGTCTGCCATGACGCGATCCAATCGAAGAATGATAGCCATGCGCCGCTCCTTAAAGCAACTGGTCGTTCTCTTGCTGAATCTGAACGCCGTAGGCAAACATGCGAGCCAGGCACAGCAGCACCAAACCCACGGTAAGCGCAATGCCGTTTACAAACTCGCCGGCGGGGACTTGGGCGAAAAGAGACGCGATGTACTGCAGCAGGCCGGGAAGCACGGAGCCGATCAGCAAAACGATGGCGATGGTGCGGATGCGCCGCACATTGACCGGGGTAAACGGCGTGCCGGATGTATAAATGTCCTGAAAAACATCTCTCGCCTGGTAAAACATGATCTGCAGCAGCACCATCCAGCACAGCACCGATGTCATAATGGGAAGCTGGGCAAGGGTAAGCGCTTGGCCGTTAAAGCTTAAGCCGCTGTAAACACGGATGGAGAGCCAGGAGGCGCTGCCGTTGGGAAACAGGGTCAAAAAAATCGCGCTGCACAGGGTAATGCCCATGCCCACATACAGGATGGTTTGCAGGACCTTGAAAAGTACGGCCATGGAGCGGCTGCTGTTTTTCATCTTTGCAATGGTGTCTGTCATAATAAAACTCCTCTGCCGCGCTGTGTTCAGGCGGCTCATAAGATGACTATAGTGTAGCAAAGGAGTTAATGAATGTCAACATAAATTTTACGATAAACATAAAAAATATAACGTATTAGGCAAGGGGCGCTCCGGCGGCCGCCCTTTGGAGAGTGAAGGAGCCGTTTACACGGCGCCGCCCTGCAAGGGGAAGCCCGCCAAGGGATGGCACTGGTTAAGGGCCGGCTACCCCTTGTGGGGTTCTCGCTTTTCCGTTAATTGCCGCTCTCATATTGCCGCTGTGCGGCACTGGTTATTGCCAGAACCAGAAAAAATGCGGCGGCCCCAACGGGACGTTCGAGCGGTTTTCGGTTCGGAAAACGTGATAGCCCACGCCCACCCAATGGTTAATGCCGTCTGCGCCGATGTTCAGCGCGAAAATGGGATCCAGCTCCGCACGGCAGCGCACCCAATCTACACAGGCGAAACAGGTGCACAACAAGGCCACGGCAATGGCAATGGCGATCCATGTACGCGCAGTCTTATCCATCTCATACATCCTCCTGCTATCACCATAGACGGCGCGCGCGGCGCTGTCAATCAAAAAATGCCGCTACCCAAAGGCAACGGCATTTTGGTGAATGGCGTCAGGCGGTTTCGATGGAATTGGCGCCTTGCAGGTTGAGCAGCTGCACGGCCTGCTCCCGCATTTTATACTTGAGGATCTTGCCGGCGGCGTTCATGGGGAAGCCCTCCACAAAGGCCACATACCGGGGCGTTTTGTGCTTGGCCATGTGGGAAGCCACATATTCCTTGATCTCCTCGGCGGTGGAGGTTTCGCCGGGCTTGAGCACCACGCACGCCATGATCTCCTCGCCGTAGGCCTTGTCGGGCACGCCGATGACCTGCACATCGGAAACCTTGGGATGGGTGTAAATAAAGTCCTCGATTTCCTTGGGGTAGATGTTTTCCCCACCGCGGATGATCATGTCCTTGATGCGCCCGGTGATCTTAAAATACCCGTCGGGCAGGCGGCGAGCCAAGTCGCCGCTGTGCAGCCAACCCTCGGCGTCGATGACGGCGGCGGTGGCCTCGGGCATTTTATAGTAGCCCTTCATCACGTTATAGCCCCGGGCGCAGAATTCGCCGTCCATATTGTCGGGCAGATCTTCCCCGGTCTCCGGATCGACGATCTTGCATTCCACCGCGAACATGGAGGCGCCCACGGTATTGATGCGGGCATCCAGGGAATCAGTAGTCTTGCTCATGGTGGTGGCGGGGCTGGCCTCGGTTTGCCCGTAGGTGATGCAGATCTCGCTCATGTGCATCTTTTCCACCACATCCTGCATTACCTTGATGGGGCAGGGGCTGCCGGCCATGATGCCGGTGCGCATTTGGCTGAAATCGGTTTTGGCAAAGTCGTCATGCCCCAGCATGGCGATAAACATGGTGGGGACGCCGTGGAAGCAGGTGATCTTCTCGCGGTTGATGCAGTCCAACCCTTTCTTGGGGGAGAAGGCCGGGATGGGGCTCATGGTCACGCCGTGGGTCATGGAGGCCGTCATGGCCAGCACCATGCCGAAGCAGTGGAACATGGGCACCTGGATCATCATGCGGTCGGCGGTGGATAAGTCCATGCAGTCACCGATGGCCTTGCCGTTGTTCACCACGTTATAGTGGGTGAGCATGACGCCCTTGGGGAAGCCGGTGGTGCCCGAGGTGTACTGCATGTTGCATACGTCGTGCTTGTCGATGGCAGCGGCGCGGCGGTAGACCTCTTCGGCGGGCACGCTGGGCGCCAAGGCGATGGCGTCGTCCCAGGTCATGCAGCCGGGCTGCCGGGAGTCCACGGTGATGACGTTGCGCAGGAAGGGCAGACGCTTGCTGTGCAGGGGCTTGCCGGCCGGTGTTTGCGCCAGCTCGGGGCACAGTTCGTTGATGATGGATACATAATCCGAATCCTTGTAGCCGTCCACCATGACCAGCGTATGGGTGTCGCTCTGGCGCAGCAAATATTCAGCCTCGTGAATTTTATAGGCCGTGTTTACCGTCACCAGCACCGCGCCGATCTTGGTGGTCGCCCAAAAGGTGATGTACCAGGCGGGCACATTGGTGGCCCAGATGGCCACGTGATCGCCGGATTTTACCCCCATGGCCAGCAAAGAGCGGGCAAAGGTGTCCACGTCGTCGCGGAATTCGGCGTAGGTGCGGGTGTAATCCAGCGTGGTGTAGCGGAAGGCGTATTGCTCGGGAAATTCATCCACCATGCGGTCCAGCACCTGCGGGAAGGTCAGGTCGATGAGGTGCTCCTTGGGCCAGACAAATTTTCCCGTGCTGCGGGCGTTGTCATACAGCCGGTGCGACTCGACGGGCTTGTCCATGAACTGGCTCATATAATGGGCGAAGTGAGGGAACACTACGCCGGCCTCCTGCAGGTCGGGCGTGTAGCTTTTCACCCATTCCAGCGAGACGTATCCCTCGTAATTGATGGAGCGCAGGGCGCGCATGATGTCGGGGATGGGCAGATCGCCTTCTCCCATCATGCGGTAGACCGCCCGGCCGTTTTCCATCACCGAGTCCTTGGCGTGAACATATTTGATGTAGGCACCCAAGTTTTCCACCGTTTGCGCGGGCGTTTCGTGGGCGTAGCGGTAGGGGTGGTGAATGTCCCACAGCGCGCCGATGGCATCGCTGGGGATGTCGTTGAGCAGATCGCGCAGGCGGGCGGTGTCGGCGTAAACGCCGTTGGTCTCCACCAGCAGCGTGACGCCCGCTGCCTCGGCATAGGGGATGAGGCGGGTCAGCGCCTTGCGGATCCACGCATCGTCCACCTCGCCGTCGGGGGCGGGGTAGCGGTCAGCCAGGATGCGGATATAAGGCGTGCCCAGGCGCTGTGCCAGGTCGATATATTCACGGATCTCGGCGTGGGTCTTTTCCGACTCCTCTTTATATTTTAAGGCGCAGTGGGTGGACAGGCAGGGAAGCTCCAAATGCATCCGGGCGAGCTTCTCCCGGGTCTTGGGCAGCTGATCGGCGCGGAAGGGCTTGGCATGCACCGAAAAAATAGCATCGCCCAGACCGCGCATCTCAATGCCGTCAAAGCCCATGTCCTTAGCCATGGAATAAATGTCAGACCAGTCAAAATCCGGGCAGCCCAGGGTGGAAAATGCGAGTTTCATGTGTTGTGTCGTTCCTCCTTGACAAATTTTCGTTTTGTTGGGAGAACGAAAAAAAGCTTTCGTCTCCGGCCTTTGCAAGAGACGAAAGCGATATACTTCCGCGGTACCACTCTTTTTGGTATGAAAATCATACCCACTTTGGGGCATCTATAAATGCCCTGCCGATTCATAACGGAGGCAATCCCGTCCGCACCTACTTGCCGAAGCCGGCGTTGGGTTTGGCCGCTCGTGGGACCAGTAATTCGCAGGGAATCCGTACCGCCTTGCACCAACCGGCGGCTCTCTTGACTGGATGCGCTCCGCGTTTCTTCCCGTCATCGCGTTTGAAATTATTTCAGATGATAGCACAGCTCCCCAAGGCTGTCAAGCGTCTGTGCGCAGTTTTTTCAGCGCGATAAAGCGCGTGGGGTAAAATTCGTACAGGCTCAGCGCGTCCAGATGGGCAGTAAAGGGTGTGAATGCCTGAGCTGCCGCAGGCAGCGCGGCGCAGATGGCCGGCTGATCGTCGATGAGCAGTGTGGTGTGCGGCGTCCAGTCATAGCTGCCGGCAAAATCCCGGTCAAAGGGGGCTTGCAGCGCCGAGAGCGCCGGGGTGAGGTCGGGCGCAAGGAAAAGCACCTGCGTGCCGAAAAGCCCCAAATGGCTGTAGTGGATCTCCACCGGTGCCGTGTCCCGGGCGACGGTATCCAGCAGATTCGTCAAACGCGCTTCCTCGCCGGGGGCAAAGGTGCCCAGGGTGATGTGATGATACAGCCCCGGTGTCTGCCGGCCAATAAAACCTGCCTGGCGCAGCGCGTCGCAAACGCGGGAGACTTCAGCTTGCCCCGCCGCGTCCAAGTGCGCCAGAACGCATAAAAATCGCTCCGCCATGGTTTAGTACCGGTTGTCGAACACGCGGGTGGATTTTTTCTCGCTGCGGGGCAGATCGCCCAGCGCCACGGGCTTGATGACGGCGGTGATGCCGATCTTTTGCTTGAAGGCGTCGCCGATCTCCATCTCCAGCGCGTACAGGTTGGCTCCCGGAGCGGTTTCTACAAACAGCGTGCAGATATCCTTGCCGTTGAGGTGGTCGATCATGACCTGATATTCGCTGGATGCGCCGGGAATATCCCGCAGCATCTCGTCGATCTGGCTGGGGAAGATGTTCACGCCCTTGACCTTCACCATGTCATCGGTGCGCCCCAAAATGGTGTCGATGCGGGGATAGGGCGAGCCGCAGGCGCACTCTCCCGGGAGAATGCGGGTCAGGTCGTGGGTGCGGTAGCGAATCAGCGGCGCGCCCTGCTTGCGCAGGGTGGTGATGACCAGCTCGCCGATTTCACCATCGGGAACCACGGCTCCGGTTTTGGGGTTCACCACTTCGAAGTAAATATAGTCGTCCCACATATGGATGCCGCATTCGTGCTCGCAGCTCATGCCGATGCCCGGGCCGTAAATTTCGGTAAGGCCGTAGATGTCATACAGCTGCACGCCCAATTCGTCGGCAATGCGGCGGCGCATCTTTTCGCCCCAGCGTTCGGAGCCGATGACGCCCTTGCGCAGATGGATCTGATCGCCGATGCCCCGGCGGGCAATCTCCTCGGCCAGCAAAAGCGCATAGGACGAGGTGGCGCACAGCACGGTGGATTTGAGATCCACCATCATGCGCAGCTGTTTGTCCGTGTTGCCCGGACCCATGGGGATGACCATGGCGCCCAGTCGCTCGGCGCCGTTTTGAAAGCCGATGCCTGCCGTCCACAGCCCATACCCCGGGGTCACATGAATGCGATCCAGCGGGGTAATCCCCGCCATGCGGTAGCACCGCTCAAACATGACGGCCCAGTCCTCCACATCCTGCCGGGTGTAGGGGATGATGACCGGCGTGCCGGTGGTGCCGGAGGAGGAGTGGATGCGCACGATGTCCTCATCGGGCACGGCCTGCAGCCCCAGCGGGTAGGCCTCGCGCAGGTCGCCCTTCCAGGTGAAGGGCAGTTTTTCAAAGTCTTCCTGACTTTGAATGGCGGAGACGTCGATACCGGCCAGCTTGTCGGCGTAAAAGCCGCTGCCTGCGGCCAGGCGCGTCAGCTGCGCCTTGATGAGGTCAAACTGTGCCTGCTTCATCTTCATGGGAAAGCTCCTTTTCGGCGGCTTGCGCGCCCAGCGCCAGCGCCTGTAGATTGAGAGAGTGGAACTGCGGCTTTACCCGCTGCATGATGGCGGCGGAAAGCTCTTCACAGGTGAGCCCCAGCGCGCCGCTTTGCGCGGCGGCACCCAGCAGGGCCACGTTGAGCACGCGGGGCGAGCCGCACTGCGCGCAGACGGCGTCGCCGTCCAGCACCACCAGGTTTTCTACCTGCGCGGCCAAATAGTCCAACACGGCCTGGGCGTCGTAGGGCTTGCCGCTTAAGGTGGCGGTAACGGGCTGCACGGCCTTGCGGTTGACCACCACCGTGCCGCCGGGGACAAGGTAGGGCAGGCAGCGCGCGGCTTCTGCCGGCTCGAAGGCGAGGATGATCTGCGCCTGACCCAGCGGGATCATGGGGGAGTGAATGTCCCGGCCGATGCGCACATGGCTGACCACGCAGCCGCCCCGCTGCGCCATGCCGATGGTCTCGGCGGTGCGCACGTCGTCGCCGCGCTGCATGGCAGCGGCAGAAATGAGCTTGGAGGCCAGAACGGTGCCCTGACCGCCCACTCCGCACAACAAACAATTTCGGATCATGCTTCCACACCTCCTATGGCGTGAGCCGGGCAAATGCGGGCGCACAGCCCGCAGCCGGCACAGAGCGAGGGTTCAATGGCCGCTTTGCCGTCCTGCAGCACCAGCGCGGGGCAGCCCAGCTCGCGGATGCACTTTTGGCAGCCCACGCAGCGCTCGTTGACCCGGAAAGGAATGTTGGGGTGGGCAATGGCCACGCAGGGCGAGCGGAACACGATGACCCGCACGCCGGGAATGCCCGCGGCAAAGCGCACCGCCTCCACCGCCAGCTTGTGATCCAGCGGGTCCACGGTTTGGATGGAGCACACGCCCAGCGCCTCCAGCACCTTTTCAATGTCGATCCGTCCGGCGATCTCCCCCATGGCGCTGCGGCCGGTGCCGGGGTGAGGCTGATGGCCGGTCATGGCGGTGGTGGAGTTATCCAGCACGACCAGCACCATATCGTGCTGGTTGTACACGGCGTTTACCACCCCGGTGATGCCCGAGGCAAAGAAGGTGGAGTCGCCGATGAAGGCAAAATGCACGGCGTCGGGCTCCACAGCCTGCAGCCCCTGGGCGATGGTGACGCCTGCGCCCATGCACAGGCAGGTGTCGGTCATGTCCAGCGGTTGGGCGTTGCCCAACGTGTAGCAGCCGATGTCACCGGAAAAAACGGCTTTCTTCCCTTCCATGGCCTTCTTGACCGCGTAAAAAGACGCGCGGTGCGGGCAGCCGGCGCATAAAACCGGCGGCCGCACAGGCAGCGGCGGCGGGTTGGGCAGGGGAACGGCGGCTTCGCTGCCCGTGAGGAAGGCCTCGGCCAGCTCCCGCGCGATCTCCACCGACAGCTCACCGGCGCAGGGCGCGTGGCCGCTGGCCTTGCCCAAAATTTTGGTTCTCAGGTGATAGCGGCCGCACAGCACGGTCAGCTCGCGCTCGATTACCCCATCCAGCTCCTCCAGCACCAGCACCTCATCCAGCCCGGTCATGAATTCCACGGCCAGCGAAGCGGGGAAGGGGTGCGGGGTGCCGATCTTCAGCACGCGCACATCGGTGTTCTCGCCCAGCGCTTCCATCAGGTATTCATAGGCGATGCCGCCGGCGGCGATGCCTCGGCGGCCGAAGCCGCTCAGGCGGTTGAAGGGGCTCTCGCAGAACTCCTTGCCCAGCTGGGGCAAATACGCTTCAATCTTCTTGTGGTTGGCGTTGGAGAGCCTGGGGAAGATGACCCACCGGGAAGAATCCTTGCCGAAGCCCGGCACGGGGCGCGCGGGCAGCGCGGGCTGGGTTTCCAGCGTGGCGCAGCCGTGGCATACCCGGGTGGTGGGGCGCAAAATGACGGGCGTGTGGTATTTTTCGGACACCTCAAACGCCTCGCGCACCATGGCGTAGGCCTCCTCGGGTGAGGAGGGATCAAAAACCGGCAGCTTTGCAAAACGGGCGAAATGCCGGGTGTCCTGCTCGGTCTGCGAGGAGATGGGGCCGGGATCGTCGGCCACCACCAGCACCATGCCGCCCTCTATCCCCACATAGACCAGGCTCATCAGCGGGTCGGATGCCACGTTCAGCCCTACCTGCTTCATGGTGACCATGACCCGCGCTCCGGCGTAGGACGCGCCGGCCGCCACCTCCAGCGCCGCTTTTTCGTTGACCGACCACTCCACATGGATGTGCCCGGGATTTTCCTTTGCCACTGTTTCCAGCACCTCGGTGGAGGGCGTGCCGGGATAGCCCGACACCAGCTGCACCCCCGCGTGGATGGCGCCCAGCGCAATGGCCTCATTGCCCATCAGAAACGTTTTTGCCATGATTGCCTCCCTCGGAAAATAAAAAAACCGCCTGCCCCGAAAAGGACAGACGGACATCTGCGGTACCACCTTTGTTGGCCGGAAAGCCCGACCCTCTCAGCGCCCGTTAACGGGGGCGACCCGGTTCGGATACAGACGGAAAAGCTCCGCGTTCCCCGATACCCTCTGCGGCCCAAACGACCGGGGCGCATTCCGCGGGGCTTTCACTGCCGCCCGCTCGCTGTTGGTGCCTGCCGCCGACCTCTTCCGCATCATTGGTTTATATTATGGCTCACTTTAGCACAACAAAACGAATGTGTCAACGGCCGGGGTAATTTTTGTGGGCAAGTATTGTTTTGCACGGATACGCATGGTCTGATGAAAAAGCCCGAAAGGAATCTGGCCTGCTATGAAAAAGATTTTAGCAGTCTTGCTGATTGCATTTTTGCTGGCCGGTGTATGCGCCGCAACGGCGTTGGCCGCCTATTCCGAGTCGCTGGTTATTGCCAACTTTCATAAAATTGACCGCGCACAGGCGCTTTACACCATCCCCTCCGGGACGGATTTCGTGGTCATCAAGCAAGCGACCACTGCCATCGTTTGAACGCGTGAAGCGCTAAGCGATTTTCAGAAACACCAATTTAAAACGTTGGCAGCGCAGCAAGACCCTTCTTTGGCGCGCTGCACATTTGTTTTCACCACCGATACGACCATTCAATTGGAAACCTCCGAACCTTTAAGCGGGTGTCATCGGTAAAACTACCGTGACCTGTGACCCGGATAAGATCAGCCATCTGGATTATGGCAATTTTGGCGCGAAGCCGACCTGCACACCTACGCCGACACCCACGCCGAAACCGACCTGCACGCCGACGCCCGCCCCCAAACAAAGCTCTGCGCCGGCGGAGGTATTGCCCGGGTTTGAGGCACTGCTGGCGGAAAATGGCGATGTGGTGGGCTGGGTCAGCATTCCCGGCACGGCGGTGGATTACCCGGTCATGCAGACCAAAGACGATCCGTTTTTCTATCTGCACCGGGATTTCTCCAAAAACCGGCGATACAGCGGGCTGCCCTTTTTGGATGCCCGCTGCGCGCTGGGGCAGCCCGATGAGGTCTATCTGATCTACGGGCACAACATGAAAAACGGCACCATGTTCGGCACGCTGCTCGATTACCGGCAGGAGGGCTATTGGCGGGAGCATCCCGCCGTGCGCTTCGACACCCTTCATGCTTCGGGGGAATATGCGGTGATGGCGGTGATGGTGACCAAAGCCAACCAGGGCGGCGACGCGGCGTTTGCCTATGACCGCCAGGTCGCCCTGCCCACCCGGGAGGCCTACGAAGACTTTGTGCGGCAGGTAAAAGCGGCGGCGCTTTACGAAACCGGCGTGACCGCCGCCTTTGGCGAGCGCCTGCTTCTGCTTTCCACCTGCTGCGCAACGCAGGAGCAGGGCAGGCTGGTAGTGGTCGCCAAGCGCGTAAACAACTAAAAAACGGCGTCCCCAAAGTATGCGGGGACGCCGTTTTGCTGCCGCCCTAATCAATGGCGGCGACAAACATCAGCGTGAACAGGATCAGCACGGCCAACGCCAAAAACAGCAGCCAGGTCAGCACGCACAGGCAGATTGCCATCCCCGTGCGCCGCTTCACCGCCAGGATGGTCAAAACACCTGCCGCCAGCCAGAAGAAAACGGCTCCGACGACCACCAACCAAAGCTCCATAAACGCCTTCCTTTCTATTTTTCCCGCAGGGGGAAGGAATCCCCCGTCTCGTCGATCCAGCGGCGCAGGCGAGCCTGCAGGCGGGCGCGCAGGGCGGCGTAGGCCGGGTTGTGCGCCAGATTGCGCTGCTCATAGGGATCTTCGTTCAGGTTGAACAGCAGCCAGGGCATGTTTTCAAAGCTGACATACTTATAGCCATCGGTGGTGACCACGCCCCGCCAGGGGAACTCGGTGGAGTCTCCGTGGCCGGTGGGGATCACATTTTGGATGTAAGCCGAGTCGGGCAATGCGTCCTTGGGGCGGTCGGTGCGGCGCAGGCAGGCGTAATCCGTGCCCTGCATCCCTTCGGGGATGGGCAGACCGCACAAAGACAGCGTGGTGGGCGCGATGTCCACATGGTTGACCGGGTAAAGACGCTCGCCGAACCCGTAATGATCGTACTTGAAGTTGCAGCCGCTGATGATAAAGGGTACGCGAATGGCCTCCTCATAGGGGTTGGTTTTGCGGAACATCCCCTGAGAGCCGTGCATGTCGCCGTGATCGCTGAAAAAGAACACATGGGTGTTTTCCCAGCGCCCGCTTTGCTTCAGATAGCGGATCACACGCCCGACGTTGTCGTCCAGATTCTCGATCATGGCATATGCCCCGGCCAGATCTTGCCGGGCGGTGTGCTGCACGGCGGGAATATTCGGCACGTTGGGGCGCAGGGTCAGCGCGGCGGGGTTGTGCCGCGCCAGATATTCGGGGGGCGCGACGTAGGGGTCGTGAGGCGGCTGCACCGACAGCACGGCAAAAAACGGCTGCTCCTCCCCGACGGTATCCAGGTGCTCCAAAAAGGCCGTGGTCAGCGCGTCGGTTTCATAGCCCTCCAGACGGGTCAGCGGAATGTCTCCCTGGGCGTCATGCCCGTGGACATAGCAATCGTATTGGTTGTTGTTGTTTTCATATCCCAGCCAGTAGGCAAAGTGCCCGTGGCGCTCGGGCGGGATGATGTGGGTGCCGGCGCGGCCGTCGCTTTCGTGGTAGCCGTCCAAATGCCATTTGCCGATGTAGGCGGTGTGATAACCCTGGGCGTTGAAGGCGTCGGCAATGGTGGGCATTTCCGGCGGCATCCGGTACTCATGCCCGGGCACACATTGGTGCGGATAGACCGAGGTCAGCATGGAGCCGCGGCAGGGGCAGCACAGCGGGTAGCCGCCCACGGCTTGGGTAAAGTCCAAACCGGTGCGAGCCAACAGGTCAATGTTGGGCGTGTGTACGTTGGGATCTCCGTGGCAGCTCAGCGCCTGGGAGCGCAGTTGGTCGGCCATAATCCAAATGGCATTTTGACGGGTGGGCATGAGGGTTCCTCCTTATCTCAGGCGCAGGGCGTGCGCCAGCTCCTGCCAGGCGGGCAGCGTTTCGGTGAGAAAATCGCGCCAGGGGCAGTAATCGGGCTGAGAAAAAAACATTTCCCGGGTGCGCCGGCAGCCCCCAAAGCACAGCTGCCATACCGGGCAATCGGTGCACAGGGCGGGCAGCGCGCGGGGCTGCATAAAGTCCTGCGCGGCGGGGGAGGCGGCCAGCGCCTCCAAGCTGCTTTCCTGAACCCGGCCCAGCCGGGTGTCGTCCAGCACATAAAAGTCGCAGGGGTATACGCTGCCGTCGGCCTCAAGGACGAACTGGCAGCTGCACCGCCCCAGCATGCCGCACTGCTCGGGGGGACGTCCGCTGAGCAGGCTCAGCAGGTTATCAAAGACGCGGATGCTCACAGGGGAAGGGGTGGTCAGCGCTTGCCGCCACAGGGGAAACAATCCCTTTAAAAAGGCGGCGTAGCGCCGGGGGGTCAGCGCATGGGGCGAGGCGGCGGCTTCATCCAGCGAAGCCAGGCAGGGGATAAACTGCAAAAAATCGAACCCCTGCCGGCGGCAGAAGTTCCAGATCTGCTGGGGATGCCGGGCGGCTTGCTCGGTCACCACGCACAGGATATTCGTTTCAATGCCTTGCTCGCGCAGCAGACGCGCCGCCTGCAGCACCCGTCGGGATGTGCCCGCGCCCGAAGCGTCGGGTCGCTGGGCATCGTGCAGCGCCGCGGTGCCGTCAAAGGACAGGCCCACCAAAAAACGGTGCTCGCGCAGCAGCGCGCACCAGTCCTCGTCCAAATGAAGGCCGTTGGTCTGCATGGCATAGTGCAGCGACACGCTCGGCGGGCACAGCCGCCGGGCGGCGGCCGTAAAGTCTTTAAAAAAAGGCAGTCCTGCCAGGGTGGGCTCTCCGCCCTGAAAGGCGAAGGTGATCTCCCCGCGTTCGCCTGCCGCCTCAAAGGCGCGCCGCAAAAGCGCCTGCGCGGTGTCGGGCGTCATGATGCCATAGCTTTTTATCTGCCGCAGGTCGCTCACGTCGGCATAAAAGCAGTATGCGCAGCGCATGTCGCACAGCGAGGAGGCGGGCTTGATGAGCATGGAAAGTCGGCGGTAGGGCATAGCTCCTCCTTAAAAAAGAAACAATATCATCATACCCCCGATGGGCGGGATGGGCAAGAAAAAAGCGCTCCTCGTTTTTGCGAAGAGCGCTTCAGCCAAATCATTGCTTTTGCGGCGGACGGATCATCAGCAGCGGAATGAACCCGATGATCTGCACCCCTGCCAGGATAAACAGCACCACGCTGACCCCCGCGGTGTCCCCCAGCGCGCTGATGAGCAGGCTGTTGAGCAGCCCCGCCAGCGATACGTTGACCGCGTCCGAAACGCTTTGCGCGGTGGTGCGCAGGTCGGCCGGGGCGTAGGTCTCCACCAGTTCGCGCAGAGCCGGCAGAATAATGCCGAAGCCCGCGCCCGAAAGCAGGCTCATCAGCACCAGCGTAAGCGGGGTCTTGGCCAGCGCCATTCCCACCAGCGTCACCGCGTAAATGCAGCCCGCGAAAAGCAGCCGGCTTTTGGGGGAGAAGCGCGCCATCTTGCGGCTGAAAAGCATGAACGGCACCTGGCACATTGCGCTGGCGAACATGGTGTAGCCCAGGAAATCCACCGAGCCGCCCACCTGGTTCATGATGATGGCCATAAAGGTGTACATGCCGCCGGACATGCCCATGCACAGCAAGGCGACCAGCACCAGAGAAAACTGGCCGGTCAGCAGACGGCGCATGCCGCCCTTGGCACCGGGGTGCGCCGCGGGTATCTCGGCCTGAGGTGCATCGGCCGCGACAAAGGCCACCACGATGCTGCCCACCACGAAGACGCTGACGAACACCAGCATAATGCCGTAACCCGCCCGGGAAATGATGCTTCCGAAAAAGAAGGTGAAGATGGCGTACACAAAGGATGCGCTGGAGCGGATGGGGCCATAGGCCTGAGGATTGTCCGCATAGGTTTTCAGGATCCACGAATCCAGCACCGCGGGCATGGTGGACTGCACAAAGCCCAGCAGCCCATAGGCTAGGAAGATCATCCACAGATCACGCAGGAAAAACACCCCGAAGCAGGCGGCCAGCATGATGAAGTTGGTGATGATAAACACCTTTCGGTTGGTTTTCCAGCGGTCGCACAGCCGCCCCCAGAAAAACTGCCCGGCAAAGGCCACGCAGGTGAACACGGCCAAAAGCGTACCCGCCGTGCCGGCCGAAACGCCTCGCTGGGTTTGCAGGTAATTAATGGCGAAGGAGGAAAAGGCGCCTACCGAGCACCAGTAGGTGCACTGCAGCAGGGAGAACTTCAGTTTTAAATGACGAGAAAGCAAGTGATGGATCCGTCCTCTCCGAAAAAAATAGGGAAGCAGGCCGCCCAAGGCGCGGCGTGTTCCCTTTCTGTGAACAGAGTTGCAGTCGTGGAATTGTTCTATTCCATTGATATATTAACCTGCCGAAGGGACGCCGTCAAGAAAGACGCCGGCAATTTCGCAAAAAAGTAGGGAGCGGCAGCATATCTTTGCGGGCGAACATACTTTTGCCTTTGGGGTGGGCTTTTTCTTCGGCGTATGCTATAATTTAAACAAAAAAACAGGAGAAAGAAACGCTATGCTTCGCCGAGAGGAAATTCCCATTCGCGATCCCTTTGTGCTGCGTGCGGAGGGTCGGTTTTATTTATACGGCACCACGGGCGTGCAGCGCCGTGCGGGTCGGCCGGCCGGTTTTTTGTGCTATGCCAGTGAGAATCTGAAAAATTTTGAGGAGCTGGGACATTCCTTTGAGGCGCCCCCGGACTTTTGGGCGGATCGGGATTATTGGGCGCCGGAGGTGCATGCGCTGGGAGGACGTTATTATATGTTCGCCTCGTTCTTCGCAGACAATGCCCGCCGGGGGAGTCATGTGCTGGCAGCCGACCGGCCGGAGGGACCCTTTGTGCCGATGAAGGAGCGCCTCACCCCGCCGGGGTGGGACTGCCTGGACGCGACGCTGTTTGTGGAGGAGGGCGTGCCGTACACGGTGTTTTGCCACGAGTGGCTGCAGATCGGCGACGGCAGCATGTGCCTGCAGCGTTTGGCGGGGGATCTGTCTGCCCCGCAGGGTGAACCCCGGGTGCTGTTTCACGCCAGCGAAGCGCCTTGGTGCCGTGCGTATCGCCCCGGCTGCTATATCACCGACGGCCCATGGCTTGTTCGCCTGACCTCGGGAAAGCTGCTGATGATCTGGTCGAGCATGAGCGAGGGCGGCTATGCCATCGGCATGGCCGTGGCGGACAGCGGCAGCATTGTCGGCCCTTGGCGTCACCTGAGCGAGCCGCTGGTCATGGGCGGCGGGCACGGCATGGTGTTTGAAAAGGACGCAAAGCAATACCTGACCTGGCATACGCCCAACGAGCCTTCGGGCAGCGAACGGGCGGTGTTTCGCCGGGTGGAGCAGGGTGAGGACAGGCTCATCCTGACCGAAGATATCTTGAGCTGAGAGGGAGTACCATGGGCGATCGCGTGATTCTGCATTGCGACTGCAACGCATTTTTTGCCTCGGTGGAATGTGTGTTCCGTCCCGAGCTGCGCAGCGTGCCCATGGCGGTGGCGGGCAGCCCGGAGGATCGGCACGGCATTATTTTAGCAAAAAACGAGCTGGCCAAGGCCTTCGGCATTCAGACGGCCGAAACCATTTGGCAGGCAAAGCGCAAATGCCCCCAGCTGGTGCTGGTGCCGCCCACACGGGGAGCCTATGGCGATTTTTCCCGCCGCATCAACGAGATCTATCTGCGCTATACCGATCAGGTGGAGGCGTTCAGCATTGACGAATCCTGGCTGGACGTGACGGGCAGCCAGCATTTGTTCGGCGATGGGCCGCAGATAGCCGATGCACTGCGCGCCACGGTGCGAAAGGAGCTGGGCATCACCATTTCGGTGGGTGTATCCTTCAACAAAATTTTTGCCAAGCTGGGCAGCGACTATAAAAAGCCCGACGCCACCACCGTCATCACCCGGGAAAACTTTAAAGACATTCTGTTTCCTCTGCCGGTGGGGGATATGATCTATGTGGGCGAGACGGCCTGTCAGGCGCTGGGGCAGATGGGCATCCATACCATCGGGGATCTGGCGCGCACCGATCCGGCGGCGCTGCGCTTCCGCCTGGGAAAAATGGGCGATACGCTGCACGACTACGCCAACGGGCTGGAGGACAGCCCGGTTCGCACACCCCAGGATACCCCCGAGGTCAAGTCGGTGGGGAACGGCATGACGTTTCGCCGCAACCTGTTGGGCGAAGACGATGTGCGCAGGGGGCTGCTCAGCCTAAGCGACACGGTGGCTGGGCGCTTGCGCCGGCACGGCATGAAGTGCCGCACCGTGCAGGTGCAGATCAAGAACCCCAGCCTGAAGGTGATCTCCCGCCAGGCGAGCCTGGACACGCCTACGGATCTGGCCAGAGAGATCTTCGAAACGGCGCTGGAGCTGGTAAAGGCGAACTGGGACCTGCGCAGCCCCATCCGAATGCTGACGGTGACGGGCAGCCGTCTGGTGGCGGCGGAAGAGGCGGGGGAGCAGCTGATGCTGTTCCCGGCGCAGCGCCCCTGGCAGCGGGAAAAGCAGGAACGGGTAGAAACGGCCATGGACGCCATTCGGCGCAAATTCGGGGAAGATTCGCTGACCTTCGGCCGCAATCTCAGCGACCTGGAGGCGCAGGAAACGGATTCGCAAAAGGAGAAGTGAAGCCATGAGCAACGACGAGAAGAAGCTGCTGGAGGAAGCCAGGCAAGGGGACGAAGACGCCTTTGCCCAGCTTTATCTGCGCTATAGCCCCCGGCTTTACGCCCTGTGCTACCGCATGTGTGGCACCGACGCCGACGCCCAGGACGCCGTGCAGGAGGCCATGATAAAGGCCTGGCGTTCGCTGGGCGGGTTTCATGCCCAAAGCGAGTTTGGTACCTGGCTGTACCACATTGCGCTGAACTGCTGTTACGACATTCTGCGCCGGGCAAAGCGAAAGCCGGTTTCCATGGATACGCTGCAGGAGGCGGGCGTGGAGCTGCCGCAGCCGGGCTTTGAAGAGGACACGGTGCAGCGGGCGGCGCTGCAGCAGGCGCTGGCGGCGCTCAAGCCGCAGTATCGCGCTATTCTGCTTTTGCGGGAGGTGCAGCAGCTTTCCTATGAAGAAATTGCCCACGGGCTGGGGCTGCCGGTGGGCACCGTTCGTTCCCGTTTGAATCGTGCCCGCGCTCAACTGCGCACCCATTGCGAAAAAAACGGAACTTTTTCGCCGGGCGCTGCGTCCAATGAGCAGAAGGGAATACGATGATGGCTTGCACGAAGATGGAAAACAAAATAGAGCGCTATTTGGATGGAGAGCTGAGCGATCGAGCGGCCAAGCGGCTGGAGGAGCATTTGCAGGAATGCGAGAGCTGCAGGGTCGCGCTGGCGCACAGCCGCGCCTTGCGCCGCACCCTGCAAACCCTGCCCGCCGTTGAGACACCGCCGGCGCTGCGCGGCAAACTGGCGCAGGCGGCACAGGCGCTTCCGCGCAGGGAACCTGCCTTGGCGCGCATGAGCGCGCCGCTTATGGCCATGACCGGCGCTTTGGTGGTGTGTTTGGCGCTGGGGAGCTACTTGCCGGGCTTGCTGGCCGAGAAGCAAAGCCCCACTGCGCTTTACGAAGCGACGTCGCTGAGCGGCGGGGTCGCGGTGGGGGACGCGACAGGGGCGGCGCAGGAGGACAAGACCGAGGAAGAAATACCGCAGGAGAGCACGGGTCGGGCGAAGGACGCCGGTGCGCCCGAGATGGCGAACGCGCCCATGATGGACAAGGCGCCCCGCGCGCAGGATGATCTGCGCATTTGGGTCGCGGTGGGTGGCGGCGTCGTCATGGCTGCCGGCGGCATCGTATGGCTGATCCGGCGGCGTATGGCATGAACAACCTGAAAAAAGGCGGCGGGAGCCGTTTTTTTTTCGCCGATACGCCGAAGAAGTTCGCATCGTTGATTGAAAAGCCTTTCGATCCATGGTAAGGTATCGCAGAAGAAAAAATTTGTGGATGGGGAGAAACGGGCAATGCGAAAAAACCCGAGGCAGATGCTGGGGAGGCTGGGCGTATGCCTGGTGGGCTTGGCGCTTATTTGCGTAAGCGCGTCCCTGCTGTACCTGATCAACTGGGGATCGGACCCTTATCAGGTATTTATGGTGGGGCTTCATCGGAAGCTGAACATTTCCTACGGCATGGCCAACTACGCGATGAACGGGTTGATTTTTGTGCTGATGCTGATTTTCAATCGCAAGTACATCAATGTGGCCATGTTTTTTTCGGTGTTTCTGAACGGGGCGCTGATCGACGGCTTTACCTGGATCTTTCAGCATTTTTTGTCCCCGGAGAGCGTTTGGCCCATCAAGGCGGGCGTTTTGGTGCTGGGCAGCGTGCTGCTGGCCTTTGGGGTGTATCTGTACCTGCTGCCGCAGCTGGGCGCCAGCCCGGCCGACGGGGTGGGGATGATCCTGTCGGATGTGACGCATATTCCGTATAAACATGTTCGGCTGATCACCGACGCCACTTATGCGCTTTTGGGCTTTTTGCTGGGCGGAACGGTGGGCGTCACCACGTTGGTCACCGCGCTGGCCACCGGCCCCTTGATCGGTCTGTTTCAGCGCTGGCTGGGCACGCCCCGCTGGCTGAAGGCCGCGCTGCCGCCCCAGGGTGAAAAGTCGGCTTAGTTATTTTTCGGGTAAATAAGAAACAGGCGTCCGCCGGGAGTTCGGCAGACGCCTGTTTTTCTTTGCTTTCGTGCGCTAATTAAAGGGCTGAAACGTATCCTTACTGATGAGCTCGGCCGCCTCTTCCCCGGTTTTCAGGTTGATGGCGACCACGGTGCTTTGGGCGTCGGTCTGGTAAACCTCCATCAGGATCACCGTATCCTCGGCCTGATCGGGCCGCACGACGAACACCGAATTGTTGCCCGAGGTCAGCGTTTTGTCGCCGATGGCGTATTGCGAGGCGGTCAGCGCCGCCTTGATGCGGGGCACGTCCTTTTCCAGGCAGGCGGAGGTCAGCAGGCGCTTGGACACCAGTTCGCTTTCCTGATCGGCAACAATGCCGTTGACTACGCGGTCGATCACCAGCATGGGCTGGCGGTTGATGGTGACAAAATACAGGCTCAGGCACAGCGCCCCCAAGGCCACGATGGCCGCGCCGGATAAAATGCTGTTGCGCAGGCGCAGCGCCTTGGCGTGTTTCTTGCCGACCAGATTGCTGATGAAGATGCAGGCAAGCGGGATGAACAGCAGAATGAAGATCCCGAGGTAAACGTACAATGTGGTTTTCATACTGCCTCCTTTATAAAACCTTGGCCAGGAAATCGCGGGTACGAGCCTGCGAAGGATGGGTAAATATTTCGGCGGGGGGGCCTTCTTCGGCGATGACGCCCTCGTCCATAAACAGCACCCGATCGGAAACCTCGCGGGCAAAGCCCATCTCGTGGGTCACCGTCACCATGGTCATGCCGTCCTGCGCCAGCTTTTTCATCACGTTCAGCACTTCCCCCACCATTTCGGGATCCAGCGCCGAAGTGGGCTCGTCAAAAAGCATAATATCCGGATCCATCGCCAGAGCGCGGGCGATGGCCACGCGCTGCTTTTGCCCGCCGGAAAGCCGGTTGGGGTATTCGCTCAGCTTGTCCGACAGCCCCACCTGCTCCAGAAGGGCGGCGGCTTTGTCCCGGGCGGCGGTGCGATCCAGCTTGCGGGTCTGCACCGGTGCCAGCATCACGTTTTCGATGACCGAGAGGTTGGGGAACAGGTTGAACTGCTGAAAGACCATCCCCACCTTCTGGCGCAGCTTGTCGATCTCCCGGCGGTGCTCCATCAGCTCCACGCCTTCGATGTAGATCTTGCCGGCGGTGGGCACCTCCAGCAGATTGATGCAGCGCAGAAAGGTACTCTTGCCCGAGCCGCTGGCACCGATGATGCACACCACTTCGGACTTGCCGACGTGCGCGTTGACGCCCTTGAGCACCTCCAGCTCGCCAAAGGATTTATACAGACCTTCTACCTTAATCACTGGCGTGCAGCCTCCTCTCCAGCTTGGTGGCAAAGAATGTCATGATCGTCGTGGCGTATAAATATACCGCCGCGACCAACAAAAAGGGCGTGTAGGGATCGAACGTGCGGCTGCGGATGACGTTGCCCGCGCGGGTCAGATCGTCCAGCGCGATGTAGCCGGCCACGGAGGTTTCCTTGAGCATGACGATGGCCTCGTTGACCAGCGCGGGAAGAATGTTCTTCACGGCCTGGGGCACAATGACGAACCGCATGGTCTGAAAATAGGACAGCCCCAGCGAGCGCGCCGCCTCCATCTGGCCCTTGTCCACCGCCATGATGCCCGCGCGGATCAGCTCGGAAACGTAGGCGCCGCTGTTGATGCCAAAGGCGACCGACGCAATGAGAAGCTTGGGCAGGCCGCTGCCGGCCAGCACGGCGTAATAGATAATAACCAGCTGTACCACCACGGGGGTGCCGCGAATCACGTCCACATACAGCTTGGCGATGCCGTCCAGCACCTTGATGTGGGTGATGCGCGCCACGGCCACAAGCAGGCCGATCACGATGCCGATGAGCAGCGCGTACAGCGAGATCTGCACCGTCATGTTCAGGCCGCGCACCAAAAGCAGGTAGCGGCTTTCACGGATGAGGTTGGAGTACAGCGCGTCGGAGAGGGTATAAAGCAGCCCCATGGGGGAGACCTCCTTTTCCTTACAACGAAAAGGCGGAGCGCAGGCCCCGCCTTTTTATTAACGGTGTTGCTAGGGATTAGGACGAGAACTTGTTGACGCTGGCGTCGATGGCGCCGGTGTCGATCAGCTCCTTGAGGGCCTCGTTGATGGCCTCCAGCAGAGCGGTTTCGCCCTTGTCCACGGCGATGGCGTAGAACTCGTCGTCGTAAACGATGGCTTCGGCAATGGCCACACCGCTGACCTTCTTGGTGATCATGCTGATGGTCAGGCTGTCGCCGATGACGTAATCCAGAGTGCCGTTGGCCAGATCCTGCACAGCCAAGGTCATGTTATCATAACGCTGCACATCGGCATTTTCAATATCCGAAGCCATGAAGTCGCCGGTGGTGCCGGTCTGCACGCCGATCTTCTTGCCCTTGAGCTCATCCTCGGCGGCGGGGGCAGTGGCGCCTTCCTTATAAACCACGACTTGCTTGGCCTTGTAGTAGGAATCGGTGAAGTCCATCTTCTGGGCGCGCTCTTCGTTGTTGGTGTAACCGGCGGCGATGAAGTCGATCTGACCGGAAGCCAGCGCGGCGGGCAGGGAGTCAAACAGAATGTCCTCGACGACCAGCTCAACGCCCAGCTTCTTGGCGATGGCGGCGGCGATGTCGGCGTCTACACCGATGACGGTGCCGCTGCCGTCCTTCATTTCAAAGGGAACGAACTCGGCGTTGGTGCCCCAGACGATCTTACCGGCGGCCTTGATGGCATCCAACTTGGAGGTGCCTTGGGCAGGAGCCGTGGTGGCGTCGGCAGCTTTGGTGGGGGCAGCCGTGGGAGCGGCGGTGGGTTCGGCGGCAGGGGTCTTTGCGCAGCCGGCAAACATGGCCAGGCACAGCACAAAGCACAGCGCGGCGCTAAAAAGCTTCATGGTCTTTTTCATGGTTGAATTCCTCCGTAAATGATGATTACGAGTAGGATTATAGAAGATGAGAAAAGCAATGTCAATAGAAAAATGCATATTTATACAAAATTATTTTTGAACATTCACACGAATATTATTTATTGCCGTGAATATAGATGCGTATTTATGCACAAAAAAGAAAAAATATGAAAAGAGCGCGCTCCGCCGGGAGCGCGCTGTGCCCAAAAAGAGGATTTATTCACACAATCCGCAAAAGACGATGGGCTCGGCATCAAAGCCCACGTTGCGCTGGAAACGAAGCACCAGCGCGTTGCCGGAGAAGCGAGCCTCCAGCGTATCCACAAAGGGTGTGCGGGTGTAGGCCATGCAGAAACGATAGCAGCCGTCTTTCCACGCGCCGGCGCAGGCTACGTCGCTGAAGGGCAGCGAAAAGCCCGAAGCGTCGCGATCGGAGCTGGGGGATCCCTGGACATGGGTCTCCACCCAGCGGTCATGCCCCACGGGAAGCGCAAAGGACTTTTCTCCCGCTTCCAGCGTGAAGGTGGTTTGCGCGCCGAAGTCAAAGCGGATGCCGGTCAGGCCAAAGCGGTTGTCCACCAAGTGATAATGCACCCCGCTGCCTGCATGGTTGGGAGTGGGCTGGGTGCCCTGGGGCATTGCCAGGCGCAGGGCGGCCAGACGCGCCTTGAGGCGGTCGTTGACGGCCTTATCGCACACCGCGTCGTCCCGCATGGCGGGCACCAGATGCTTCCACACCAAGTCGAGCACGCCCTGCAGATTGTTCAGCCCCGAGTTGATGGCGATGACCGCGTCCTGCTTAGGCATCACGATGCAGTACTGGCCAAAGGCCCCGTCTGCGCGATAGACGCCCTCGGGCTGGCATCTCCAAAACTGATAGGCGTAGCCCTGCGTCCAGTCCGAAGCGACCGAAGGATCGCCGTTGGAGATGTGGCGAGCGGTGGCCTCGTCAATCCACGCCGCGTCGATGAGCTGACGGCCGTTATAGGCGCCACGGTTGAGCAGGAAGGTGCCGAAGCGGGCAATATCCTCGGTTTTGATGTTGAAGCCGAAGCCACCGGTCTCATAGCCCTTGGGGCAGGTTTCCCACCACACGTTTTCGATGCCCAGAGGTTCCAGCAGGCGGGGCCGCAGATATTCGCTGACCTTTTGGCCGGTCACGGTCTGCAAAATGGCCGACAGCATGTAGGTGGCGGCGGTGTTGTAAAGAAATTTGCTGCCCGGCTCCAGCGGCACATAGGAGGCGAGGAAGGTGTAGACCCAGTCCTCCTGATCGTGGAAGGAGGGTTCCACAATGTGGCCGGTGCACATGCCGATGAGGTGGCGTACCTTCATCTTCTGCATATTCTCGCAGGGTGCGGCGGGCAGCTTGCCCGGGAAAAATTTAAGAATGGGATCATCCAGCGACACAAGCCCCTCCTGCACGGCGAAGCCCACGGCGGTGGAGGTAAAGCTTTTGCTCAGAGAAAAAAGCATGTGGTTGTAGGCGCTTTGATAGGGTGCCCACCAGCCTTCGGCGACCACCTTGTTGTGCCGCAGTACCATCAACCCGTGCAGGGCCAGCTCCTGAGACTCCACATCGTCCAAAAAATGCAGAATCCCGTTGGGATCCACCCCCGCCTGGCAGGGCAGGGCATGCAATAAGCTTTCGGACATAGAAATGCCTTCTTTCCCAGCGGATGAGCCGCTGCGTATGTTTGCATACAGTATAGGAATTATTACGAAGTTTGGCAAGAGCAAACCCGGCCGCTTCAGGTGGCGGCGTGATAGTCCCGCAAATATTTCGCCGCCGCGCCCTGCGGATCCTCCACCAGATTTTTCCAGTAGCGGCGGGGCATGAGGCGCTTTTGACAATCGGGGTTAAACCGCCCTTCAATGGCGATGGTATCGTAGTACTCCTTCCAGAGCTTTTCGATGGGGTCGACCCGCGCCAGCGCAAACTCCGGCGCGGTGTCGGTATAAAACAGCTCCTTGTCGTACACCGCCCATATCCCACGGCGCGTGTCGTGGATGCACCAGCGGCACTCGCCCATACGCGGCACAAACACCGGAGCCAGAAGGCTTAGGATGTTGTGATCGGGTTCCACCGTGGCGCAATAGCCGTTTTGCGCGCTGCGGAAGCGCAAAAGCCCGCTGAGCCGGTGTACCTCAAAGGTTACCCGGCTGACCTTGGCGTGCAGGGCGCGCACCACGGGGTTGGCCTCCATCCCGTCCAGCCGGCGGCCGTAGCGCAGCCCCAGCTCGGCGTAGTCCAGGATGTTTCGCCCGCAGCCGGGCAGCTCGGAGAGCCAGCACAGCGCCATGTTGCGCACGCTGCCCATGCCCAGCTTTTTCTGCAGCAGCGTCATGACCTCCTGCGCGGCGCGGGCGTCGCTGGTTATGGGCACCACGCGGGTAAAAAGGTCGATCTGTGCCGGCTGGGAGGATACGATGCCCATGACGGCATCGTCGCTGTGCCAGGCATGGTGCATGACGGTAAAAAGCCCTTCGGGCGTGGGGTCACAAAGATACAGGATACTGGACAGCATGAGGCACCTCCGAAACAAGCTGAAGCTGGGGAAACGCCGCGCCGGGCGGGGGATCAAACAGGGAAACCTGGGACGCGAAGGAGGGAAGGGCGGACGCGCCGCCCAGCAGCGCGGCGCGCAGCGTGTTCGCCGAAGCGCCGATCCCCGGGGCGCGTCCCCGGCAGGTGATAAAATACTGCGCCCGCTTCATCACGGTGCCGCAGCGTTTGACGTCCTCCAGCGTAAGGCCGCCGTAACGCCGCGCCGAGAGGATGCGCCGCGCCGAGATCTGCCCAATGCCCGGCACTCGCAGCAGCGCGCCCAAGGGGGCGGTGGCCACGTCCACCGGAAAAAACTGCGGGTTGCGCAGCGCCCAAGCGCATTTGGGATCCAGCTGTTCGTCCAACTGGGGATGGGCGTCGTCCAGAATTTCCTCGGCGGAAAAACCGTAAAAGCGCATCAGCCAGTCGGCCTGATAAAGCCGGTGCTCCCGCAAAAGCGGCGGCTGCTTGATGCCGGGGAGAAGGGGGTGGGCGACCACGGGCATGAAGGCGGAAAAGTAAACGCGTTTCAGGGCGTATTTTCGGTATAAAGCCTCGCTCAGGCGCAAAATGCTGCGGTCGCTCTCGGGGGTTGCGCCCACGATGAGCTGGGTGGACTGCCCGGCAGGGGCGTAGGGCGGCGGCTGATGGGCAGCCCGGGGATCGCGGCGCTCAAAGATCTGCCCGGCCACATATCCCATGGGATCCAGAATGGCCTTTGCGGATTTATCCGGCGCTAGGGCCAGCAGGCTTTTTTGGCTGGGCAGCTCAATGTTGACACTCATGCGGTCGCACAGCAGCGCAGCCTCGTCCAGCAGCGCCCGATCCGCCCCGGGGATGGATTTCATGTGCACATACCCGCCGAAGCCCTCGGCGCGCAGCAGGCGTACCGTCTCCACCATGTTTGCCATGGTGCGGTTGGGGGAAACCGCAATGCCCGAGCTTAAAAAGAGCCCTTCCACATAATTTCTTTTATAGAACGCCACGGTCAGGTCGCACAGCTCCCGGGGCGTGAACTCCGCCCGCGGGCAGTCCCGCAGGGCGCTGTTGACGCAGTAAGCGCAGTGATACATACATTTGTTGGTCATCAACACCTTCAGCAGAGAAACACATCGCCCATCGGCGCTCCAGGTGTGGCACAGGCCGGGAACGGCGGTTTTGCCGAAAGAGCCGCCCCGGCCGGCTGAGCCGCTGGAAGCGCAGGAGGCGTCGTATTTTGCCGAATCGCCCAATATTTTCAGCTTTTCCATCAGATCCAAAGGGATCACCTCGCGCTAATAATAGCACAAACGTTCGCATGTGACAATAGAGTATTTTCGTACAACGATAAGAAAAACTTGTATCAAGATTGTATGAACATGTAAATATTTTTAAAAACAGGTATATTTCGTCAATTTGTGGTAAACTATTAAAAAGCCCATGCATCAAAGAAGCTGCGGCTGGGACAGGAGGAACACGCATGACGCGCAAAAGTCGCAATTTTATCATCATCACCCTGATTGTGTGCCTGATGCTGAGTGTATTGACCGGCTGCAAGAAAACACAGGTGGAGGGCGTCGCCTATCAAAAGGTAGACAAACACACGCTGAGCTTTCAGCTGGCCGGGGAAACCTGGAATCGCACCGTATCGGGCCGCACCGTGAAGATTTACCGTGCGGATACTTTGGTGGGCATCCTGACCGGAAAAACGTTGGAGGTTACGCTGGCCGACGGCGGAGCAATGACCGTTCATCTGGATCAGCAGGGCTCTCCTGAAACGGTGACCGTGCCCTTTGGCACCTCGCTGACCCCCGAAACCTACGACACCGTGAAGAACGCCTGTGAAGTGAACCGGCTGGGCGTGGTGGTGGCGGGGAACCCCGCAGGGGCGGTGGTGTTCATGCTGCTCTTCCTGCTGGCGGGCGTTTTGCTGCTGGTGTTCAGCGGAAAGCTTGCCAAGATCATCAAGAAAAACGGCGATCCCACCGATAAAAAAACGCGCAACATTCTGCTTTTGGTGGGCGGCGTGCTGACCTTGGTGGGTATCATCATTTTGCTGGTGCTGATCTTCTGAAAAACAGGGTAAGGTGCAAAGCCGACCGGGGATGCCCGGTCGGCTTTTTTGCTGCGTTTTTGCGCCGGGGCGGGTTTGCCCTTTTACATTGGCAGCGCGGTTTGCTATGATAAAAGGCAAGAAAAAGGGAGAATGCCGCATGAGAAATGAACAATGGGAAAAACTGTATGAGGAGATTGGGGACTGCCGGCTGTGCGGCCTGTGCCAGACCCGCGCCCATGCCGTGCCCGGAGAGGGCAACCCGCAGGCGGAGATTATGCTGGTGGGTGAGGGGCCGGGCGCGGACGAGGACGCGACGGGACGTCCCTTTGTGGGTCGGGCGGGCAAGCTGCTGGATAAAATGCTGGACGCCGTCGATCTCACGCGGGAGGATGTCTATATCTGCAACGTGGTCAAATGCCGCCCGCCGCAGAACCGAAACCCTTCCCCCGAGGAGATGCGTGCCTGCCTGCCCTATCTGCGTCGGCAGATGGAGCTGGTGCAGCCGCGCATCGTGGTGTGCCTGGGCAAGGTGGCTGCCAGCTGCCTGATGCATGAAAATTTTGCCATTACCCGGGAGCGGGGTGTGTGGCAGACCCTGGAGGGGCGCGACGTGATCGCCACGTTCCACCCGGCGGCGCTGCTGCGCGACGACCGGCTGCTCATCGACGCCTGGCGGGATATGCAGGCCATCAAGACCCGCAGCCAGGGGCTGCCACAGGAGGAGCATGGATAAGCAACACCGTTTGGAAAAAGAATATGCGCGCTTTGAAGCGCTTTTGCGCGAGGTCTATCCCGCGGGGGATACGGTGATGGTGCCGGGCGAGGGCAGCCCCGAGGCGCGGCTGGTGCTGGTGGGCGAGGCGCCGGGCGAGCAGGAAACGCTGCAGCGGAAGCCCTTTGTGGGCAAGGCCGGGCAGAACCTGAGTCGCTTTTTGGAGCTGCTGGAGCTGCGGCGGGAAGATATTTATATCACCAACGTGGTGAAGTTCCGCCCGGTTAAAATTCACCCCACCCGGGGCAGCCTCTCCAACCGGCCGCCCAAGCGCGAGGAAATCGGCCTGTGTTATCATTTGCTGATGAAAGAGCTGAGCATTCTGGCGCCGCAGGTGGTGGTCACCCTGGGCAATACGGCGCTGCGCGCCGTGACCGACGACGGCGCGCTCACCATCGGCAGCGCCCACGGCGCGCTCACCATCGGCAGCGCCCACGGCGCGCCGCGCCCGCTGAGCCTGCCCGGGCTGGAGACCAGCCTGTTTCCGCTGTATCACCCGGCCAGCATCATCTATAACCGCGCGCTGCAGACCACCTATGAGGAGGATCTGCACGCGCTTAAGCGTTATCTGGAGGAAACCGAATAGCTCCGGCACCGCTCCAAACGGTTACATCTTGGATACAGGTTTCAAGAAAGTGCAAATCTTTACAGGATTCCTTGCAAAATCGGCTCGAATTGCATAAAATAAAAACGAAACAAATGAAAAAGAGGGCAAGGCTGTGAATCGAAAGCGCATTTCCGGAATTCTGGCGGCGGTATTGGCCGCGCTGCTGCTCATCCCACTGATCATTTCCTGCTTGTCGGGCATGGCTTACGCCGCGCCTCGCACCTTGCAGAAGGGCAGCCGGGGGGACGACGTGACCGCACTGCAAAAGCAGCTTAACACCCTGAAATATTTAAGCGTGGCGCCCACCGGCGTGTTCGGCACGGCCACACGCACCGCTGTCATCAACTTTCAAAAGGACAATAAGCTGGCCGCCGACGGCATTGTGGGAACCAAGACCTACGCCGCGCTGGAGGCTGCCGTCAACGCCGCCGGAGGCGCAGCGCCCACCACGACGCCTGCCCCGGCAGCCACCACGCCCCCGGCGGGCAGCGCGCCTGCCAGCCTGACCTATTCCCGGCTGCTTCGCCGGGGTACTTCGGGCACCGATGTGAAAAATTTGCAGCTGGCGCTGAACGCGCTGGGTCATCCGGTGGGAAACGCTGACGGCGTGTTCGGCACCAAAACGACCAACGCGGTGAAGGCGTTCCAGGCGGCGAAGTCCCTCAAGGCTGACGGCCTGGTGGGCGCCGCCACGGTCAAGGCGCTCAACGAGGCTTTGGCCGCGCTGACCCCCGCCACCCCAACGCCCACCCCGGAGGCTACGGCCACGCCCGCGGCCACCACCGAGCCCACGCCCACGCCGCAGACCACGCCCGTTCCTGCCGTGGTAAAGCGCAGCGAGCTGGTGGGAGCCGACGGCTATAAATATTATGCCCAGCAGATCACCACCACGCTGAAGCGCGGCAGCTCGGGGTATCATGTGAAGGATCTGCAGGCCGCCTTAAAAGCGCTGGGGTATTACAGCAGCACCGTGGACGGAAAGTTCGGCACGGGCACCTATAACGCCGTGCGCACCTTCCAGAGCCGCATGGGGCTGGACTGTGACGGTCTGGCCGGCAACTATACGCTGGCGGTGCTGTACACCATGATCCACAGCACGGAGTACAGCAGCATAGTCGCGGTGAATTACCCGGTGGATCTGAACCTGCCGCTGGTCAAGCCCCTGTGGGCAGACAACGCCAAGCTGTTCCCCAAGCAGTCCACGGCGACCATTGTGGATGTACGCACGGGAAAGACCTTCCTAATCAAACGCACCGGCGGCACCAACCATGCCGACTGCGAGCCCGTTTCGTTCAACGATACCAAGACGCTCTACGAGTGCTACGGCAACAAGTGGAACTGGGCGCGCCGCCCCATCTGGGTCATCGTCAACGGGCAGCGGCTGGCCGCCTCCATGAACGGCATGCCCCACGGCTATAACTCCCTTTCGGACAACGGCATGCGCGGGCAGATCTGCATTCACTTTGTTAACAGCCGCACCCACGGCAGCAATAAGGTGGACGCCGAGCATCAGGCCTGCATCAACGAGGCCTATGCGGTGACCACCATCCCCGGCATCATGCCATAAGACGGGCTAAGCAAAAAAAGACGGTTCCTCACGGAACCGTCTTTTTGTTATCTCCAAAGCTGTTGTAAGGTTATTGCCCCACCGCGCCGCGCAGCAAGGCCACCTCTTCTTCGGTGAGCGGGCGCCAGTCGCCCTCCGCCAGGCTTTCGTCCAGCGGCAGGGGGCCGAATGTGACGCGCTTCAGCGAAAGGACTTCATTGCCGATGGCCTGCGCCATGCGTTTCACCTGATGAAACTTGCCCTCGTGAATAATGATCTCCGCCCAGCCGTCCTGCAGCGGGCGCAGGGAGGCGCTTTGCGCGGTGAAGTCGCCCAGATCCATGCCGGCGGCAAAGGCCTCGGCGTCGCCGGGCTTCAGCGGCTTGGCCAGCAGGGCGTGGTAGGTTTTGGGCACGTGGCGCTTGGGCGACAGCAGAAAGTGCGAAAGCCCGCCGTCATCGGTGAGCAGCAGCAGCCCGGTGGTGTCTTCGTCCAGCCGCCCTACGGGAAACAGCTCCCGGTGGCCGTATTCTCCGGCCAGCAGGTCCATCACCGTGGGGCGGTATTTGTCGTAGGTGGCGGAGATGTAGCCGGCCGGCTTGTGCAGCATTAAATAGATATAGGGTTCATAGCGCAGGATCTCTCCGTTCACGGTGACCTCGCTGGAGGCGGGGTCCACCTTCTGGGTGCCCGACGCGGCGGTTTCGCCGTCGATGCGCACCGCACCAAAGCGGATCAGATCCTTGCACTGAGAACGCGATCCCACGCCGCACAACGCCATCAGTTTATCCAGTCGCATTTGCTCAGCCACGTTCTTTTCCTTCCTGGGCCGTTTTGGCGGCCTTTGTCGTTTTGGTTGTCTTGGCAGCCTTGGCGGTTTTGGTGGTTTTGGTGGCCTTAGCGGTTTTGGTGGTTTTGGCAGCCTTGGCGGCTCGCGTCGCTTTGGCGGGCGGCTGCGCGGGCTCGGCCTGCCCCGCCCAATGGATGAACGGCGAGGTCTTGTCTACCGAAATGGCACCGCTGGGGTCGTCCAGCGAGGGCTGGGTGAGCAGCGTCGTCATCATCTCCGGCGTGAGCATGGGGCCGCCTTGGCGCTCCAGGCCGTTTTTCCAGATGCTGAACTTGCACCGCCCTGCGGGGTTGCGCCAGTTGCTGCAATAATAGGCCTTGCGGTTTTCGTAGATCTCGCCGCCGCACGCCGGGCACTTGCCCAGGGAAACCTTTTCGGGCTTGGGCGCGTCGGGGTCGTGGTTGTACCGGGGATCCTCGGGAAACTCCACGTCGGTCACCCGCTGGCGGGAAGCGTTCACGATGTCCACCACCAGCTTTTTGATGTCGTCCATAAAGGCGTCGGCGGCCAGCTCGCCCCGGCCGATTTCGGCCAGCCCTTTTTCCCAGCGCCCGGTCAGCTCCGGCGAGGACAGCTGCGGCGGCAGCACCGCCACAAAGCAGATGCCCTTCTCGGTGGGCACCAGCTGGCGGCCGCTGCGCCGGACATACTGCACCTGGATGAGCCGCTCGATAATGGCGGCGCGGGTGGCGGGGGTGCCCAAGCCCCCGTCCTTCATCTGCTCACGCAGTTCTTCATCGTCCACCAATCTGCCGGCGTTTTCCATCGCCGCCAGCAGCATGGCTTCGGTGTAGCGCGGGGGAGGCGTAGTTTTCTTCTCTTCCAGCTTGGCGGAGCGCGCTTTGCGCTCCATGCCTTCCTCCAGCGCGGGCAGATTGACCAGATCCTCCTCGCCCACCGCCTTGCGTCGGCTTTTTTTGCCGATGCCTTCATAGATGGCGCTCCAGCCCGCCTGCTGCACCGCCTTGCCGCGGGAGTGGAAGGGCTGCCCGTCGCAGCGGGTGATGACATCTACATATTCGAGGATCTCATCGTCAAAAAACACCACCAGAAAACGGCGCACGATCAAATCGAACAGCGCGCGCTCGTCCTCATCCAGCTTGGCGCGGGAGGGATCCCGGCCGGTGGGTATGATGGCGTGGTGATCGGATACCCGGGCGTCGTTGATGACCGGGCCGAAGAGCTTGCGCTGCGATTCCATGGCCGTGGGCACAAACGTGCTCCAGGGCTCCATGTCCAGCTTGGAAAGCCGGGTCTTCAGCGTCTTGAAAATATCGGCGCTCAGGTAGCGGCTGTCGGTACGCGGGTATGTGATGAGCTTATGCTTTTCGTACAGTGCCTGCGCCAGGCTCAGCGTTTTGCTGGCGGTGTAGCCAAACATACGGTTGGCGTCCCGCTGCAGCTGGGTCAGGTCATAAAGCGCGGGGGGGCGAATGGTCTTGTTCTCCCGGCGCAGCGACTCCACCACGGCGGGCTTTCCCGCCAGCTCCTGGGCAAACTGCGCCGCCCAGTCGTGCTTTTCGGCGGGGATGCGTGAGCGCAGGGAATCATCGGCGGGCTTGGTTTCGTCGAACCAACGCCCCTTGTAGCCGGTAAAGGACGCCCAGAGCTCTTCATATTGCTCGGGTACGAAGTTTTTGATCTCGTGCTCCCGCTTTACCAAAATGGCAAGGGTGGGGGACTGCACACGCCCCACCGACAGCAGCCGGCTGTATTGCAGCGTGTAGCCGCGGCTGGCGTTCATGCCCACCAGCCAGTCGGCCTCGGCGCGGCACTTGGCCGAGCGATACAGGTTGTCATACTCGCTGCCCGGCTTCAGGTGGTCAAACCCGTCGCGGATGGCCTCGTCGGTCATGGAGGAGATCCACAGCCGGCGGAAGGGCTTGTCGCTGCCCGCCACATGATAAATATACCGGAAGATCAGCTCGCCTTCCCGGCCGCTGTCGGTAGCGCAGATGATGTTATCCACGTCCTCGCGGTGAATCAGGTATTTGATGGTCTCAAACTGCTGCCGGGTGCGGGGCAGGATCTTCAGCTTCATTTGGTCGGGAATGATGGGCAGGGTCTCAAATTTCCAATCCTTCAGGCTTTCATCCAGCTCCTCGGGGGAGCATAGGGAGATGAGGTGTCCGATGGCCCAGGTGACGATGTACGCGTCGCCGTCAATGTAGCCCTTGGTGCGCTTGCGGCTGCCCAGCACCCGGGCAATATCGCCGCCTACCGAGGGTTTCTCGGCAATAATTAATGTCTTTGCCATGTGGCCTCCATATGATTTATCGTATATTAGTATCTATCGTTTACAACCGCGTTTTGCGGCGCAAAGAATCTGTTTGCTATTATAGCACACAAACTCGGCGGGTCAACCGCGGCGGCAAAATTCATTTTCTGTCCTGCGTTTACTTCTTTGGGGGAGTATGTTAAGATGAATAAGTTTCTATTTTACTGTATAAAGGATATCGGACAAAAATGAAGAATAAAGAATTTTTTCGGGATATGCTCCGCCTGGCCATTCCCATCTCTCTGCAAAATTTGCTGGCGGCTTCCATGCACCTGGTGGATTCGGCGATGATCGTCCGCCTGGGCGATGAAGCGACCGCCGCCGTGGGCATGGCGGGGCGCTGGTTCTTTATGTTTAACATTATTTTGTTCGGCGTGGCCTCGGGCGCGTCGGTGCTGATGGCCCAGTACTGGGGCATGAAGGACGAAAAGAACATCAAGCGCGCGTACGGCCTGGGCATGATCAACTCCCTGGGTGTGGTGCTGGTTTCCATGGTCTTCATGTTGGTTGCGCCGGGTGTAATGATGAAGGTGTTTGCCGGGAATCAAACAGAGCTGATCACGCTGGGGGCGGAGTATATGCGCATCGCCTGCTTCGGTTCCATCGCCATGGCGGTGAGCACCATGCTCACCAGCGTGCTGCGCAACACCGAGCAGGTCAAGCTGCCGCTGTTTGCGTCGCTGTTCAGCGTGGTTTCCAACACGGTGCTCAACTATGCTTTGATCTACGGCAAGCTGGGCTTCCCCGCTCTGGGCGTGGCCGGCGCGGCGTATGCCACGGTGATCTCCCAGTGGCTGCAGGTGGTGCTGCTGCTGATCGTGTGTTATAAGGAAAAAAATGTGGCTGCCGCGAAGTTCTCGGAAATGTTTTCCATGAGCCGGGCGTTTGTGGCCAAGTTTTATAAGATCGCCGTTTGGGTGCTCATCAACGAGATCGTTTGGGCGGTGGGCAGCAATCTGTACAGCGTGGTGCTGGGTCGTCAGGGTGCGTCCAACTACGCGGCCTACACGCTCTTTGCTTCCATCGATAACCTGGCGTTCTCCTTCTTCATCGGCTTTGGCAACGCCTGCGTGGTGATGGTGGGCAAGTCCGTAGGCGCGGGGGACAACGAGCGCGCCTGGGGCGACGCCAAGCGCTTCTGCTGGACGACGGTGGTCATTGCCGCGCTGATGGGCATCTTCCTGGCCGTGATGCGCGGGCCGCTGGTGGAGCTGATGAACCCCACCAACCCCGAGACGGCGGAGATGGCCAAGCGCCTGCTGCTCATCGGCAGCTTTATGACCATATGCCGCCTGCTGCCCTATACGTTCATCGTGGGCATCTTCCGCTCGGGCGGATCGCCCAAGATCAGTGCCTTCATCGACCTGCTGCCCATGTACCTCATCGGTCTGCCGCTTACTTTTTTGGCGGGCTTTGTGTGGAAGCTGCCGTTTGAGCTGGTGTTTTCCTGCGTGTATGTGGAGGAGGCCAGCAAGGTCATCATCGGGCTGATCGTGTTTATGAAAAAAGGCTGGATGCGCCGCCTGACCGAGGATGCGCAGCCCGCGGGGGAGGTTCTCAATGGGGCAGATTGAGCTGGTCGGAAAGATCGGATCCATGGCCCTCATCCGTCGGGAGGATCATGACATCGACTATAACATTTTCAGCCGGTTGGGCGCGGAGCTGCGCCCTGGGATGATTTGGGTCTCCTCCGGCGCCACCGAGATCGGCCGTGTGGATTATGTGAAGCGCCACGGGCAGGAGCTGACCGGCGCGGACGAGGAGGTCAAGACCGACTACGCCGCCCAGGGGCAGTCCATCCTCATGGAAAACTATCGCAGATATATCGACCCAAAATATTCGGTGCGGCAGCTGCTGGTGGAGCATACCCACTTCAACGACGAAGCCAAGCGGGAGTATATCCGCAGCTTTTTGCTGCGCTGCCCCCAGCAAAACGCCATTCCCATCGTAAACTACAACGACCCGGTCAGCTTTGAGGAAAACCGCAAGATGGAGCTGGCCGCTTTTCGCCGGCACAACGGCCAGGCTGTGGAATGTGTGGACAACGACGAGACCGCCGCGGTCATCGCCAAGACCGTGCAGGCCAAGCGGCTGCTCATCATGACGTCGGTGGACGGCATTTATGCCGACCCCGCCGATCCCGCCACCCTCATCCGCCGCATCGGCGGTCGGGACATGGAAGCGGTGCTTGCCAACATCGAGCTGGCCAAGCAGCACTGCGAGGGTGCCAGCCGTAAGTGGGCGGGCGGTGCCAAGGCCAAGCTGGAGTTTGCGGCGCAGGCCGTGCGCAACGGCACGGAGGTCATCATCGGCAACGCGCGCTATCGCCTCAGCCAGCTGCTGAACGACGAGGCGCCCTGCACCCGCATCGGCGTGGACTGAGCGCCTGCCGCGGGCAAACCCAATCAAAGTAAAAAAACGCCGGAAGAGCAGCTCTTCCGGCGTTTTCTTTGGGTGTGGGGCGCGCTGCTTAGGGCAGCACGCTGGCGGCATGGGTGCGCAGGGCGTTGGTGGCCTGGGTCAGCGCATCGGCCGTGGTGTCGGCCGCATTGGCCAGCTTTTTCAGGGCATTGATGCGGGCTTTCAGGTCGCTGGCCACCGAGGCGTCCAAATCAGTCGCCTGCTCCAGACGGGTGGTCAGCGAGTCGATCAGGGTCTGCGCGGACGCCCGCGCGGCGATGAGCTGACTTTGCTCCGCGCCCCACGCCGCGGTGTGCACGTTGCAGAAGCTGGAGGCGTAAGCGGGGTTGTCGTAGGTGAAGTCCTGCAAAGCGTCCCCCGTGGGATAATCAAACACAGCGCCGGCAAAATACTCTTGCAGATCGGCCGCGCTCAGCTGGCGGATGACGGAATCGCCGGGGATGGCCAAAATGGCCTTGTCGGTGAGCCCGGCTTCGGGGCAGTAGGGCGTGGCGATGAGCCCGGAAGTGCTGCAGATCTTCAGAACGTGGTGCTGATCGCAGGGATCGGTAGGTGCCGTGCCCGCGGCAAAGTAATCGGTAACGGGCAAATAGCCGTTGGCGTCCAGCCGGCAGGCGTCGGTGGCCAGCTTGCCCGAAACCGCGCATACCTCCACCTTGGTAATGCCCAGCCCTTCGGCGGTGGTCTGTTGGATGCTGTCGTTGGGCAGGTTGAGCGTGCTGTGGATCTTGGACATAAAGGCCTGCCACAGGGGCGCTGCGCCGGTCGAGCCGGTGGCGTTGCTGGCCAGGGGCTTGTAGTTGTCGTGGCCGATCCACACGAAAGCGGAGTAGTACGGCGTGATGCCGGCAAAGCTGACGCCCACATTGTCGGAGTTAGTGCCGGTCTTTCCGCCCACGGTCATGCCGCTGATCTGCGCGCGGGTGCCGGTGCCGCCCTGAACGGCGTCCACCAGCATGTCGGTGAGAATGAAGGCCGTGGATTCCTTGAGCACCTGTTTGGTTTCGCGCAGGGAGTCGGCATCCAGTATGGTGGCGCCGTAGCTGTCGGTTACCTTGGTGTAGGAGAAGGCTTCCTGATATTTTCCGTCGTTGGCAATGGCGCCGTAGGCCACCGCCATTTCCACCGGGGTAATGCCCGAGGTGCCCAGCGCCAGACCGGCGCCGTCCTCGTTGAGCGCGCTGGTGATGCCCATGCTGCGCAGATATTCCACCGAGCTGGTCACGCTGACGTTGTCCATCAGCACGCGCGCCGCCACCACGTTGAGTGATTTCTTCATGGCCTGGCGCAGGGAAACGATGCCGGTGAAGCCGCCGCCGCCGTAGTTGCTGGGGAAGCCCTGCTCGGTGTTCCAGCCCTCAATGGCCAGGGGCACGTTCAGCGAAGGCGAAGCGGGGGACAGCCCCAGGTCGATGGCCGGGCCGTAAACCGCCAAGGGCTTGATGGAGGAGCCTACGGGCATGTGGGACTGATAGGCGCGGTTCAGCGTCATGCGGGTGGTGGGCTGAGAGCGCCCGCCCACCACGGCCTTGATCTGCCCGGTGTGGTAGTCGTACACCACGGCGGCAGCCTGAGGCTGTTCAATGCGCGTAAAGCTGCTGTCCGAGGTGCCCACCACGGTGTATTTATCCTGAGAATAACGCATGCTGGGGTACTTGTCCCAGTTGTACAGCGTGTCCTCCACGATCTGCTGAACGGTGCGATCCACGGTGAGATAGATCCGATAGCCGCCGGTGCGCAGCTCGTTTTGAATGGTCTGGCGGTTGGCGGCGGTATCCGGCAATCCGCGCGCCTTCAAAAAGCCGTCGATCACGTCCTGAATGGCGTATTCCACGAAATAGGGCATGTCGTACATGTCCTTATAGTTGCTCTTCTCCACGATGGTCACATCGGCTTCCAGCGCGGCGCGGTATTCATCCTTGGTGATAAACCCGCATTCGTACATACGCATCAGCACCGTGTCGGTGCGCCGGTCGGTCAGATCCATCCGGTTGCGGGAGTAGGTGTTGGCGCGGGGGTCATAGGTGTTGGGGCTTTGGGTCAGGCCGGCCAGCATGGCGCACTCGCGCAGGGAAAGCTCGGAGAGCTTCTTGCCGAAATAATCCTTTGCCGCCGCCTTCACCCCATAGTTGGACTGCCCCAGCGGGATGGCGTTAAGATAGGCCTCCAAAATCTGATCCTTGCTGTACTGGGTCTCCAGCTGCAGGGCCAGCCAGGCTTCCTGAATTTTGCGCTTGTAGGTGCGCTCGGAGGAAAGCACCTTGAGCTTGATGAGCTGCTGGGTCAGCGTGCTGCCGCCGCTCACCGAGGAGGAGCGCAGGTTGTTGAAAAACGCGCCGGCAATGCGCTTCAGGTCGATGCCCTTGTGGCTGAGAAAGCGGTTGTCCTCAATGGCGATGATGGCCTTCTGCAGCGAATCGGGGATCTCGGAGATGGGCGCGTAGATGCGGTTCTCCATGCCGGCGATGGTGGTGATGAGATCGCCGTTGCCGTCATAAACGAAGCTGGACAGATCCTGTTCCGAAAGCTGTGCCAGATCCAGATCCGGTGTCGTGTCCATATAAGCCTTGGCGATGCCGATGCCCACGCCGGCGGCGGTCATCCCCGCGATGAGCAGCGCCACGACCAGCAAACGCAGCGTGGTCAGCCCCAACCCCACAAAGGCATTGCGCTCGCGCTTGCGGGGCGCAAAGGGAGCGCCGTCGTCGGGCGGGGGCTTGGTACCGTATTTGCCGGATTTCAGCCAGCCCATGAAATCCTTTTTGCCGGCCGTGTGCTCCCAAAAGGGGCGGTTGGCCCGGGCGTTTTTGGGCAGCGGAGGAGGGCCGCTTTGCGCGGGCGGCTCCAGCGTAACCTTTTTGCGCGGGGCGGGGCTGCGGGGTGCTTCGGGCGGCTTTTCTTCGCCGGGCAAAGCCAGCGCCTGCAGATCGGGCAGCTCGGAGGTGGTCATGTCGCGTTCCGCTTCGGCGGTGGGCTCCATGGAGCCGTTTTTGCCGAACGTGATGACATGACGGTTGGCCGGGGCTGCCGGTTCCTGCCCCCAAGCCTCTTCGCTCACCGGTTGGGCGGGCGGGGCAGGCGGCTCCTCCCGCTCGGGGATCGGGGGCTGCACGCGCCGACGAACGGGCGTGGGGTCACTGGGCGCAGCGGGGCGGCGGCGGGGCAAAAAGCCCTCTTCGCTTTGGGGAGCGGGCGCGCGCCTGCGCGTGCGCGGCGGCGTGTTTGAAGATGGGCGGCGAGGCGCGCCGGATGCTTCGCCGGGGCGTTTCTTTTTGGAGGTGTCGGAGCCTCCCATGGGATTGTTCTGATCGTCTCGGAGCATGAAAGCCCTCCGTTATCAAGTTGGAATACCGCCAAAGGGCGGGGAAGAAATCACGTTTCAGATTACAAAAATACAGTTTATAGTATAACCTATTTTTCCCGCTTTGTCCAAGCGGCGCACAAGCCGACGCGCCGGCGCATAAGATAAAGAGAAATGGGGGAATCGTCATGTCTGCAAGGAGGCTGTTCAAGCATCGGTGGAAAAGCCGGCTCACCGCGATTTTGCTGGCGATGATCGCCCTGGCGGTAGCGGCGGTGGTGCTGGTGGAAAAAAACCTTTTGCCGGTGGCGCAAGCCATGGCCGAGGCTCGCGTGCGCGCCATGGCGCTCAAGGCGGTGAACGATTCCCTGCGGGAGCTGTTAAATGGTGCCGACGATTATACGCAGATCATCGACGTGGTGCGTGACGACGCGGGAAAGGTGACCATGGTGCGGGCAAACTCCACCCTGCTCAACGACCTGTCCACCCGCACGGCGCTGGCCGCCCAGGATCGCATCTCGCAAATGGGAACGCAAGGCATTGGCATTTCTCTGGGTTCCCTCTTTGCCAGCCAACTGCTTTCCGGGCGCGGTCCGCTCATCTATATCCGCATTGTGCCGGTGGGCGCGGTGAGCACCGAGTTTTCCACGGAGTTTGAGGAGGCCGGGATCAACCAGACCCGCCTGAAAATTTTGCTCAACGCAAAAAACCTCGGTGCGTGTGGTCATGCCCGGGGGCGGCGAGCGGGTGGATGTCGTCGCGCAGATCCCCGTGACCGAGGCCATCATCGTGGGAGATGTGCCCAACAGCTATGTGCAGGTGGAGGATCTCAACGACGCGCAAATTAAAGATGTTGTAGAGTAAAAACAAAATCCGATGATTTAACTCGGGTATTCGTGGGTATATAATAAAGGAAAATGGGGGAAGGGAAAGCCTTTTCTTCGGCGCGGGAAAACCGCGCCGCGCTTGCATTTTTTAAACTGGGAAACCATCACATACGGAGGCTTATTTTGCAGTTTCACGAGATTACACCGGCGGACAAAGCGTCGGTGCAGCATTGTTTGGCGGGAGAAACCTTTGAAAATTCAGAGCTGACTTTTGCAAATATGTATATGTGGCGGCAAGGCTGGGGTCTGCGCCTGGCGCAGGAAGACGGCGTTATTTATATGCTTTCTCAGCACGCCCACGAAACGGTGCATTTTCAACCCATGGTGCCCCGGGACAAGCCGGTGGCTGCGGCGGTGGAGGCGGCGATGGCCGACCTGCGCCAACGGGGCGTGCCCGAGGTTATTGTGGGCGCCAATGAGGATTTCCGCCGGCGCTTGCTGAGCGAAACCGACGCCTATGATGTGCAGGAGGATCGGGATATGTCCGAATATATTTATTCGGTGCCCGACCTGATGACATTGGCCGGAAAGAAATACCATGGCAAGCGCAACCATGTGAATAAATTCCGCCAAAGCACGGTGTTTGCGTGGCGGGAGCTGGGCGCGAAGGACGGCGACGAGTGCCTGGCCATGTTTGACGGGTGGGCGGCGCAGCACGACGCCAACGAAGACATCACGGCCGAACGCGAGGCCATTGAGCAGGCGTTTTGCCACTTTGAGCTGCTGGAGCTGACGGCGGCGGGCATGGTGATCGGCGATCGCCTGGAGGCCTTTGCCATCGGCGGCATGATCAATCCGCAGCTGGCGGTCATCCATTTTGAAAAGGGGAACGCCGAGATCCCCGGCATTTATGCCGCCATCAATCAGGAGTTTTTGCAAAGACATTTTGCAGAGGTTCCCTTCGTCAATCGGCAGGAGGACATGGGAATCCCCGGTCTGCGCAAGTCCAAGGAGTCCTACCTGCCTTG
>JAQUVY010000097.1 GCA_028693155.1 Eubacteriales bacterium | reverse complement strand
ATTGTTTCTACCACCAGAACCTTAAACTCCGGCGTGTAGCGCTTGTTTGGTACTCCCTTTGGCATAGAAAAACACCCCAATTGTTATTCAGTATATCATACTGTCTAACTTTTGGGGTGCAGTTCACAAGGTGCCTTGGCGGGCAGTTTTTTTACAGAGCCGTCAGCCCTCGTAGCGCAGCGCTTCGATGGGGCGCAGCTTGGAGGCCTTGTTGGCAGGGTATATGCCGAACACCACGCCGATGAACACCGAAAAACCGATGGCCAGCAGCGCGATCTGCGGAGATATGGTCAGTGTCATATCCAGCACGGGACCCAGGATGAGAAGCCCGCCCCAGGCCAACACCAGCCCCAGCAGGCCGCCCAACAGGCTGACCGCCAGCGCCTCAATCAAAAACTGAGACAAAATATTGCTGCGTGCGGCGCCGATGGCCTTTCGAATGCCGATCTCCCGCGTGCGCTCGCTGACCGACACCAGCATGATGTTCATGATGCCGATGCCGCCCACCAGCAGCGAAATGGCTGCAATGCCGCCCAACATCATGGTCAGCGTGGCGGTGGCTTCGTTCAGCGTTTCCAGCATACTGGTCTGGTTGAACACGTTGTACCGGTCGGAATCGCCGTCAAAAAGCACATCCAGATAATCGGTGGTGGCGGTTTGCGCCGCCGTCACCTCGTCTGCGCTGGCCGCCGACACATAGAAGGAGGTAATGCCCTTTTGAGAGAAAATGCGTTCCGCCAGCGTAAAGGGCAGGATAATCTGGGTATCTCCGCTGCCGGTGGAGGAATCCCCCTCCGATTCCAGCACGCCCACCACGGTGAAGGTATAGCCGCTGATGGTGAAGGTCTCACCCACGGCGCGGGTGGTGCCGAAAAGCTCCTGGGCGGCCTCGCTGCCCAGCACCACCACCTTGCTGCGGTTATCCATGTCGGGCTGGCTCAAAAACCGTCCCGTGGCAACCGTCAGGTTGCGGATCTGGGCGTATTCGGGGGTCGTGCCCTGAATGCTGCCCTCGGTGTAAGTGGTAACGCCGGCCTTGGCCGTGCCGGAGGTGGTGAGCATGGGGGCCACATAGGCAATGGACGCATCCTGCTGCAGCTCATCCAGCTTTTCCATGCTCAAGGGGTTATAACGGGTGGAGCGCACCGAAACGGTGAGCAGGTTGGTGCCCAGGCCTTCAATGCTGCTGGCCACGGAGCTGTTGGCGCCTTGTGCCACGGCCACCAGCATGACGATGGCCATCACGCCGATGACCACACCCAGCACCGTAAGAAAGGAGCGCATTTTGTTGCCGGCAATGGACTTAAACGCCATTTTTATGGATTGTATGATCATACGCTGCCTCCTGAGGGTTCCATGATGCGCCCGTCCTCAATGCGGATCTGCCGGCGGGCGCGGGCAGCCACGTGCTCATCGTGGGTGATGAGAACGATGGTGTTGCCCTGGGCGTTGAGCTCGTCAAACAGCGCCAGGATCTCCTGCCCGGTCTTTTGATCCAGGTTGCCGGTGGGTTCGTCTGCCAAAATCAGCGAGGGCTTTACCGCCAGCGCCCGGGCGATGGCGCAGCGCTGCTGCTGGCCGCCGCTCATTTCCTGCGGCTTATGGCGCATACGCCCCTTCAACCCCACGCGCTCCAGCGCCTCCTCGGCCCGCTGCCGACGCTGGGCGTGGGGAACGTTCTGATAGATCATGGGCAGCTCCACATTTTCCAGCGCGTCAAGCTTGGGCAGCAAATTGAAGCCCTGAAAAATGAAGCCGATGTGGCGGTTGCGGATGCGCGCCAGATCCCGCTCGGTATAGCTGTCCACCTTTTGTCCGTTGAGCCGGTACTCGCCCTCATCGGCAATATCCAGGCAGCCGATAATGTTCATCAGCGTGGATTTTCCGCTGCCCGACGGCCCGGTAATGGCGACAAACTCGCCGGGCTTCACCTGAAAGGAGACATGATCCAGCGCGTAGATCTCCTCTTCGCCCATTACATATTTTTTTACGATGTCGTGCATTTGAATCATGCTATCACCCGCCTCAGCGGCTGCCGCCGGACGCCTGGCCGCTGCCGCGGTCACCGCTGGGCATGGAGCCGCCGCCGGGCATGGCGCCGCTGGGCATATCTCCGCTGGGCATGGCACCCGTCATGCCGCCCATGCCGCCCATGCCGCTGAACATATTGCTCATGTCATTGCTGGCGGTGGCGGTGCGCACGATGACGACTTTGTCGCCTGCGCTCAGGCCGGTGAGCACCTCGGCGTAGCTGTCGTTGGATAGTCCGGTGGTCACTGCGGTTTTAATTCCCGGCTCGCCGTCCGAGCCTTGCCCGCTCAGCCATACATACTGGCCGTCTTTGGAGATCTGCAGGGCTTGAATGGGCACCAGCACCACACCGTTGCGCTGCTCCACCAAAATGGTGGCCGTGCCGTTCATTCCTTGCTTCATGCCCTCGCTGACATCTACCAGCAGGGTGACGCTGTAGGTGGTGACACCGCCCGACGCGCTGCCTACCTGAGAAATATCCGTTACGGTGGCGGTGATCGTTTGGTCCTCCAGCGCGTCCAGCACGACCCGGGCTTCCTGCCCCACCGTCACGTTGTTGATGTCCAGTTCATCCACGCTGACGACCATTTGCATCTGGCTTTGGTCGTACACACTGATCCAGGCGCTGCCGGACATGACCGTTTCGTCCTCCTTGGCGTTTATCTGGCTGATAATGCCGTCGGCCTGCGCGGTGATTTGGCCGCTGCGATACAGCTCCTGCACCTGGGTGAGCGCCTGTGCGGCCTGGGCGCGCTGCTGCACCAGCGTTTGAAGCGCCGCCGAGGATGGCTTGTCTATGATATAGAACAGGGAGGAGCTGGTGCTTACGCTGTCATTTTCCGAGACATACACCTTAGACAGGGTGCCGTCCGTGCCGGATACCGTCACAGGCATGTTGACCTGCGCCTGCGCGCTGCCCACCGCTGCGCCGTCCACGCTCACCGTAACGTCTGCGCCCACCGCGATGGTCTCGTCGGAGAAGGTAACGACCGCACCGCCTGCGCTGACTTTCTCCACCAGACCGTCATAGGTGTTGGTGCCGTCGGTGACGGTCACGCTCTGCCCGGCGGTCAGGGAAGTGTTTTCCAGCGTAACCGTCATTTTGCCGTCTACAGACAGCAGCGCCAGCGCGCCGTTGGCGTCCATAACGCTCTGCGTGGTGCTTCCGCTTTGGGCATAGATGGCCTTGACGCGGCCGGCGGCCGGCGCCTTGACGGTTTCTGTGTCGCTCTCGCTCTTCTTCTGCCGGGCAATGCTGCTGTCCAGCGAAGAGACCTTCTGCTTCAGGGTGGTAATGGTGTCTCCCAGCGCGGTGGTATCCACCTTTGCCAGCACGTCGCCCTGGCTTACGCTTTGGCCGGCGCTTACTTCAATGCTTTGCAGCGTCACGTCAAAATCGTAGCGAAGGTCCTTTGCCTGGGCGTAGCTCAGGGAGCCGGTGCCCTCAATGGACTTTTCCAGATCGCCCGTGCCGATAGTGACCGTGCTGTAGGTCGTTTGGGAAGCGGCGGCCTTTTGCTTCAAAAACAGGCTTACGCCCACCGCTGCGCCGGCCACCACCACGACGGCCACCGCCAGCGTGATGATAAGACCGGTCTTTTTCTTCTTGCCCTTCATAAATAAGCCTCCTGCTATTTTCTTTACCTGAGTTATTGTAAAATAATTGTTTTAATCCGCGGTGACATTTCTGTGGACGCAAAATGAAAGAATCATTAACAAATTTTGTCCTTGTTCGTTTTGTGTGCCCACAAAAAAAGCGCTTCAGGAACAAAAATTGTTTTTTCCTCTCCCCCGGGCTGCAAGGCGCACAAGAAAAGCCCCGCTGGGGCGGCGCGGAAACCCCTTTGAAAAAAATCAATAAAAATATTTTCGCAGCCGCTCCGTTTGTGCAATATATAGTGTACCTCTTCGGCTGTTGACATACTATATATTGTGCGTTATACTGCGCTTGCACGATTTCAACACAAGGAGCATCGCCATGATTACCACCATTACCAAGCGCGACGGGCGCACCGTCGATTTTGATTTACACCGCATCGCCGACGCGATTTACAAGGCATTTCAGGCCTGCGGCAGCCGCAGAGACCCGGAATACGCCATGGCTTTGGCCTACAAGGTGGAGGAAGAACTGGAGGCGGCGGGCAATACCACCCCCACCGTGGAGCAGGTACAGGATGTAGTGGAGAGCGTACTTATCCAGAATGGACATGTGCGCTGCGCCAAGAGCTACATTCTCTACCGCGCCGAGCGTACCCGGCGGCGCGAGGCCGGCTCCCGGCTGATGAAGGTGTATGAAGAGATCACCTTTACCGACGCCAAGGACAGCGACATCAAGCGCGACAACGCCAACGTCAACGCCGACACCGCCATGGGAACCATGCTCAAGTACGGCTCGGAGGGCGCCAAGCAGTTTTATGAAATGGCTGTGCTCAACCCCGAGCACGCCCGCGCCCATCAGGAGGGAGACATCCACATTCATGACCTGGACTTTCTGACATTGACCACCACTTGCTGCCAGATCGACCTGCTGAAGCTGTTTCAGGGAGGGTTTTCCACCGGGCACGGCGTGCTGCGCGAGCCCAACCACATCACCTCCTACGCCTCGCTGGCCTGCATCGCCATCCAGTCCAACCAAAACGACCAGCACGGTGGGCAAAGCGTCGTCAACTTCGATTACGGCCTGGCGCCCGGGGTTGCCAAAACCTTTATTCAGGCCTATCGGAAAAACCTGATCAAGGCGGCCGAGCTGCTGTGCGGCGTGACGCTGGATCCCCAGCAGATCAAGGTGCAGCAAAAGGAGCTGCTGGCACAGGGGCTCACCCTGCGTCTGGAGGAGCACGACGATTATTTGGCCGCCGAGGCCAAGGCGCTAGCCGATCGCATTTCCGATGCCGATATGCTGGCAAAGGCACAGGCCTTCGCGCTGCGCGAGGCCACCCGCGAAACCGACGAGGCAACCTTCCAGGCCATGGAAGCTTTGGTGCATAACCTGAACACCATGCACTCCCGCGCCGGCGCGCAGACGCCGTTTTCGTCCATCAACTACGGCATGGATACCTCGCCCGAGGGGCGCATGGTCATCCGCAACGTACTGCTGGCGCAGGAAGCCGGGCTGGGTGATGGGGAAACCCCCATTTTCCCCATTCACATCTTCCGCGTGAAGGAGGGCGTGAACTACAACCCCGGCGAGCCCAACTATGACCTGTATAAGCTGGCCATCCGCGTCAGCGCCAAGCGGCTGTTCCCCAACTTCTCCTTCCTGGATGCGCCCTTCAACGCCCAGTATTACAAGCCCGGCCATCCCGAAACCGAGATCGCTTACATGGGCTGCCGCACCCGCGTAATGGGCAACGTATACGATCCCGACCGCGAGATCGCGCCCGGCCGCGGCAATCTGTCCTTCACCTCCATCAACCTGCCCCGCATCGCCATCAAGGCCAAGGGGGATGTGGACTGGTTCTTTGAAGAGCTGGATCGGAAAATCGACCTGTGCATCGATCAGCTGCTGGAGCGCTTTGAGATTCAGGCGCGCAAGAAGGTGCGCAACTATCCTTTCCTCATGGGGCAGGGTGTGTGGATCGACTCGGAAAAGCTGGGCCCGGATGACGAGGTACGCGAGGTGCTCAAGCACGGCACGCTGTCCGTGGGCTTTATCGGCCTGGCCGAGACGCTCGTGGCGCTGACCGGCGCGCACCACGGGCAAAGCGAGGCCTCGCAAAACCTGGGGCTGGAGATCGTCGGCCATATGCGCGCGCGCATGGACGAGGAGAGCAAAAAGACCGGCATGAATTTCTCTTTGCTGGCCACCCCCGCCGAGGGGCTTTCGGGTCGCTTTGTGCGCATGGATAAAAAGGTTTACGGGGTTATCCCCGGCGTGACCGATCGGGATTATTACACCAACTCCTTCCACATCCCGGTGTATTACCCCATCAGCGCCTTTGATAAGATTCGTCTGGAAGCGCCCTACCACGCGCTGACCAACGCCGGCCACATCACCTATGTGGAGCTGGACGGCGATCCCAGCCAGAACCTGCCCGTGTTTGAAAAGCTCATCCGCGCCATGCACGACGCCGGTGTGGGCTACGGCTCGCTGAACCATCCCGTGGATCGCGACCCGGTGTGCGGATATAACGGCATCATCGGGGACACCTGCCCCAAATGCGGCCGTACCGAAGAAGAAGGCGGGTTTGAGCGCATTCGCCGCATCACCGGCTATCTGGTGGGCACGCTGGATCGCTTTAACGACGCCAAGCGCGCCGAAGAGCACGACCGCGTCAAGCATTCGGTGTAACCCAGATGAGAGTGAAGCTTTCGGGACTGACGCCCGATTCCATTGTGGACGGGCCGGGCTACCGCCTGGCCGTGTTCACCCAGGGCTGCCCGCACCATTGCCCGGGCTGCCATAACCCCCAAACGCACGATTTTGAGGGCGGGGAGTGGAAGGATACCGATGAGATTCTGGCCATGGTACGGGGCAACCCGTTAAGCGACGGCGTAACGCTGACCGGGGGAGAGCCCATGTGCCAGGCCGAAGCGCTGGCGCAGCTGGCAGCGCAGGTGCACGACCTGGGGCTGACGGTCGTCACCTATACCGGCTACACGCTGGAGCAGCTGCTTGCCCAGGGAGATCCCCATCGGCTGGCGCTGCTGGCGCAGACCGATTTGCTCATCGACGGTCCTTTCGTGCTGGCGCAACGCTCTTTGGAGCTCCCCTTTCGCGGCTCGGCCAACCAGCGCCTGCTGGACGCCCCCCAAAGCCTGCAACAGGGGCACGCCGTGGAAGCCGACCTGAAGCGCTGGCTGGGAGAATATTGAACCTGAGAAAGGTATAAATGGTTATAAAGGCGTCAGCTATGGAGCATTTCCATGGCAGACGCCTTTTTTTGCTGTGGGGCGCTGCCGGGCGATGCGGTGATTTCAAGCCGCGCCATCATTGCCAGAGCAATCGGATATTGTTATAATTGCAACAGAGTAGTTCTATAGGAGTAACAGGAGGGCAAAGATTGTTATTTCGTCTTATTGATATATTAAACGGTGCCATCGTTCCACTCATTGCCATTCCGATTATATTCGGTGGAATAAAGCGGGATGGAGCCAAGAAAATGATACTCGTGGCTCTGTTTACGCTGTATTTGGCAACAGTTTTTGACATCGTGGGAATGCCATACGTTCAGGTTTTATCGATGAATCCCGCCATTAACCTGATCCCTTTCAGCGATCTGTTTAAAGAACAGTTTTCGCCGCAAGCAATATTTCAATTTGCGGCAAACATTGTGTTGTTTATACCCTTTGGTATATTTTTGCCTGCCATATGGAAAGGGTTCAGAAGCTTTCGCTCAACCGCCATCGCCGGGGCGCTGTTATCGCTGTGTATAGAACTTTGCCAGTTGTTCTCATCGCGCGTTGTGGCCACAGATGATTTGCTTATGAACACGCTGGGCGCCATGATTGGCTATGGGATCATTGCCGCAATCATGGTAAAAAAACACAGAAAAAGCGAAGATGCGGAAACCGCAACGCCTTTTAAACACGATGGCGTTGAATTGCTGATCGTAGTCGGATTGGTGCTTGTTTGTGTCATTTTTATTAAATATCCCATCGCAGGTATTATTTATAGCTTGCCGCTGTTCGGATAACGGCATACCCGCCGGTGGCCTTTTTTGCGGCGCATGAAGGCATCCCCCCTATGCCTGAGCAGCGATGCCTTTATACATCCTGAATTGTACTTTTTTTGGAAAGGAGGGTGTTCAATGAAGAGCTATATTACGGTTTATCCCCTCGAAGAAAACGTGTGGGCGCTGGACGAGTTGAGCCGCACCACCATGTTTGTGGTAAAGGGCAGCGAAAAGGCGCTGCTGCTGGACACCGGCTTTGGCCTGAGCGACTTAACGCCCATCGTCCGCTCGCTGTGCGGGGACCTGCCCATCACGGTGGTCAACACCCACGCCCACGGCGATCACAACTCGGGAAACAATCAATTTGATTCCGTATGCGTGGGGCGGTTTGACGAACCGGCTTCTCATGCGCTCCATATGGACGGGAAAGCCGGCTTACGCGAGTTTCTCTGCGATTCGCTGGACGAAACGTTTGACGCCCAAGCCTGGAACCCCGGCCCCGCGCCCCATGTGGAGCCTCTGCAGGAGGGCGATACGCTTTCTCTGGGAAATTACGTCTTTACCGTGCTGGAGGTGCCCGGCCATTCCATCGGCTCCATTGCGCTGTATGAGCCCACCCAAGGGTGGCTGTTTACCGGAGATATGGTGCTGACCTGGGAAGTGTGGGGACAGCTCAAAGATTCCGCCGCCCTGCGCTGCTATGCGCAGAGCCTGGAGAAAATGGCTGCGCTGGCGCCCCGTCTGCGCAAGGTGTTTCCCGCGCATGGCGCATCCGCTCTTCCCGCAGGGCAAGGGCGCCATTGGCTCACGCCCGATATTCTCGGCATTTACGCCCGCGGCACCCGGCGCATCGTGCTCGGCGAAGACCCGGGACAACCCTATGACAATCCCCGCTTTGCCGGCATGGGGATGCGGGTCAGCCTGTTTTCGTGCGGCGGCATGGCCTACGATCCCCGGCGGATCTAAATCATTTCCGGTGGCAGGGAGGGGACACCCTTAACCCGTACCGCTTCAGCGGCAATATGAGCGCGGCGTAGGAAGAAGGATAGCGCAAGCCCCACAAGGGGTAGCCACCCCTTGCATCCCTTCTTCGGGGAGAAGCTGCTTTGACGGCAAAGGCATCGTTCTCGAGGGTAAGCAAAGCGCGGCGAACCCGCTCTTCCACATCATCGTCAGCAGTTGC
>JAQUVY010000096.1 GCA_028693155.1 Eubacteriales bacterium | reverse complement strand
TCGGCTGTGCCGAAACACGGCTCGCGCGGAAGCGATAGGGCATTCCGCAGGAATGCCCAAATAGCGAACGCGCTTGCAGCACTTGGCTTGCTTCCGCACAAGGATTTAGCCCCCGCCGGAGGCGAGTCCTTCAAAGAATAGTTAATAGCACAAGGAAAATCCCTGCAAGGGATTTCATCCCTAACCAGCGCCGCCCCAGCGGCACTGGTAGTTGAAACGCCTAGAAGCCCCGCGCAATATTGCCGCGCAGCGGCAATATGAGAGCGGCGTAGGAAGAAGGAAAGCGAGAACCCCCACAAGGGATTGCATCCCTTGACCCTTTCATCGGGGAGAAGCTGACGAGACGGCAAAGGCATCGTTCCCGAGAGTAAGCCGAACCCGCTCTTCCACATCATCGTCAGCAGTTGCTCTTGGCTGCCCTCGCCCCTTGCCGCCGCCTCGCGGAACACCGCACATTTCTGCAAAAGCAGGGCAAGTGCTGAAAAGCACGACTCATGACCTGTGCATCCTTACGGATACCCTCGTCATTCGCGTGCACCCCGTGTCCCGGCGCTGCCGGAACACTCGCTGTCGGCATCAGCGTCAGCAGTTGCTCTTGACTGCCCTTGCGCCTTGCCTGCGCCTTTCGGAACACCTGCGGTGTTCCTTTCGGCATCATTGTCAGCAGTTGCTCTTAGCTACCCTCGCGCCTTGCCTGCGCCTTTCGGAACACCTGCGGTGTTCCTTTCGGCATCATCGTCAGCAGTTGCTCTTAGCTGCCCTCGCGCCTTGCCTCTGGCAAGGCGCTTCTTACTTGTCACCCCCGTTTGGGAAGGGTATAATAGTAAAATGCAAAATTTGCAAAGAAACGCCCTTTTAAACGCAGTAGGTCAGCTGCCTGCCGCACTGTTAACCTGCGCGCAGGCTTTTGCGCAGGCCGGGTTCCCTTTGTATGCGGTGGGCGGCTGGGTGCGCGACGCGCTGCTGGGTCTGCCCTGTCACGATGTCGATCTCGCCTCCCCTGCGCCCTGGGAAACCGCCGAAGCGCTCTTTACAGCCTGCGGGTTTGCCGTGACCGCCCGGGAAACGCGGTTGGGAACGCTGGGTGTGCGCGGCGGCGGCAGCGAATATGAATACACGGCTTTTCGGCGGGAATCCTACGGCACCGGCGGGGTACACCGCCCCAACGAGGTCTCCTTCGGCGCTTCGCTGACCCAGGACGCCCTGCGGCGGGACTTCACCGTCAACGCACTGTACTGCAAGCTGCCCGAGGGGGATCTGGCCGATCCGTTGGGCGGGCTTTCCGATTTGCAGGCGCGCAGGCTTTTCACCTGCCGTGCGCCCCAGGAAACCTTTGCCGACGACGGGCTGCGCCTGCTGCGCATGGTGCGGTTTGCTTTTTCGTTGGGAATGACCGTGCCCGAAGCGTTGATCCGCTCGGCGCAGGCCAACGCCGCTTTGCTGGATGATCTATCCCCCGAGCGCTTTCGCGGCGAGCTGACGCGCATTCTTCTTTGCCAAGACACGGTGGGCGCACTGGAGATGATGGACAACTGCGGGCTGCTCATCCGTCTGATCCCCGAGCTGGAAGCGTGCCGGGATGTTGCGCAGCGCCAGCCTTATCACGATTATGACGTGCTGCACCATTTGTTTCATGCCTGCGCCTGCGCACCGGCCGACGAGATTGACCGCTGGGCGGCGCTGCTGCACGACATCGGCAAGCCTGCCAGCCTCAGCCTGCAGGGTAATATGCACGCCCACGCCGTGCTGGGCGGCGGCATGGCGCGGGCCATCCTCAGTCGATTAAAATATCCCAACGCGTTTGCCGATGAAGTGCGCCGCATCATTGAGGCGCATATGTACGACCTGGACGGCAACACCTCCACCCATAAGCTGCGATGGTTTTTTGCCCGGCTGGGGCGTCAAACCGTTCCCCGCGTCATCACCCTGCGCCGTGCCGACGTATGGGGCTCCAAAGAAATACCCGGCGCGCAAGACCCGGCCGAAAGCTGGGAAGCGCTTTTTCTGCAAATGCTGACGGACGGAACGCCCTTCACCCCCGGCGAGCTGGCGGTGAACGGGCAGCAGGTCATGGCCGCCTGCGCGCTGAAGCCCGGGCCCCGGGTCGGCGAGATCATGGAGCGCCTGCAGCGCTATGCGGTCATGAGACCCGAAGCCAACCATCCGGACGCCCTGCTGAGCCGGGCGCGCCGCCTGTGCAGCGAGCTGGGTTACGGCCGTTGTCTTTGAAAGGAAGGAGAAACATGCAGTTTGATTTTGTGATTCGCGGCGGAAACGTATTGACCGACGAAGGTCTGCGCCGCACCGATGTGGGCATTTGCCGCGGCGCCATCGCCCAACTGGGGGCTGATCTTGGGGCTGCGCAGGTTGTGGATGCCGACGGCGCGGTTTTGTCTCCCGGGTTTGTGGATATTCACATTCACGGATGCGGCGGGAAAAGCGCGCTGGATGCGCGGGAGGGTCTGGAAACCATGTCCCGCACGCTGGCCGCCCATGGCGTTACGGGCTTTTGCCCCACCATAGAGCCCGCCCCGGTGGGCGTCATGCGGGCGGCGCTGGCCGCGGTGGCCGGCTGCGAAAGCCATCCGCTGCCCGGCGCGCGCTCGCTGGGTGCCCATTTGGAGGGGCCCTTTTTGGGCACCGCCTATAAAGGCGCCATCAACCCCGCTTATTACCTGCAAGCCACCCAAAGCGAATATGAACGGCTGTGCGGGGTTTTTTCCGGCGCGGTGCGCCGCATGACGGTGGATCCCACCCGGCCGGGCGTCATGGAATTGATCCCCTGGCTGACCGCGCAAGGCGTAGCCGTGTCCATCGGCCATACCGACGCCTCATCTGAGCTTTGCGACCGGGCCTTTGCCGCCGGTGCCGTCATGTGCACCCACCTTTTTAACGGCATGGCCCCGCTTCACCACCGCGATCCCCATCTGCCCGGCGCGGCGCTGGCGCACCCCACCGCCGGGGTGGAAATGATCGCCGATCTGGTTCATCTGGACGGGCACGCCCTGCGCCTGGCCTGGGCTGCCAAGGGCTGGGCAAAGACCGCGCTGATCTCCGATTCCATGGCGGCCGCCGGGATGCCCGACGGCGACTACACCCTGGGCGGGCTGGCCGTGCTGGTGCGCGGCGGCGTCGCCCGCATTCCCGAAGGCAACCTGGCCGGCAGCACCCTCTTTTTGGACGAAGCGGTGCGCAACATGGCCGGTTTGGCCATCCCCGCCGAGCAGGTGCTGCGCATGGCCTCGCAGACCCCCGCCGCGCTGGTGGGTCTTCCCCACGCCCTGCGTGAGGGATGCCCCGCCGATCTGGTGCTGCTGGACGACTCGCTTCATGTGCTGCGCACCTGGGTGGGCGGAAAAACTGTTTACGAACGGAGCTGACCTATGAGAACACGACGCCTGACCGCCCTACTGCTTTGCGCCGCGATGCTGACCCTGTGCGCCTGCAAGAAGGCCGAGCCGCCCGAAATACTGGAAACCTCCGCCTATCCCCATGTGGAGGCGAGCGAAACCCGCCTCGCGCCGCCTGCCTACTCGCTTTATGCGGACTGGACCATTCGGCTCACCACCGCCTCGGGGCAGCACATTGAGCTTTGCGACAGCGCGTTGGTGGGGCTGACGGTGGAGGCCTGGAGCGCCCAGCGCCTGAGCACCGCGGATGACGCCGCGGTGCTGAAAAATAAGCTGGAGTTTATCGACGCCCAGGGCAGCACCCGTTATTCCTTCGCCTGTGCCTCGGACGGCAAGCTGCTGCTCAAGGATAAGATGAACCGCATGTTCCGTATGCCGGAGTATGTGTATTATACGCTGGAAGGGCAGCTGCTGCCCTACGGGCTTTCTCTGAAGTCCGTGCCCATCACCTGGACGGCCACGGGCGACAACGCCGCTTTGCAGCTGGAATACTATCTTCCCCATGTGCTCAAGGCGCTGAAGGTGCCTTCCCTGGGCTATGCCATGGCCTATTTCACCAACACCAAGATTTATCAGACCAAAACGTTGGGCGACGGCACCGTAAAGGTATATTTTCTGCTCACCTTTGTGGGGTATGATCTGGTGGGCTCGAGCTTTTCGGCGGTCATCCGCGACATTCGCCCGGCCTGCCTGGTGCTCACGCCTCAAAAGGGCGATGTGTGGACGGTCACCTCCTACTCGCAGGCTGCCGATCCCAAAAATTATGAATCCATTCGCACCATTCTTCCTTACGATTTCGCCAAAGCGGCGCTGGCCGATGTGAAAAATCCTTCGGCCATCCTATCCGACATTCGCACGCAAGCGGCGGATTACCTGCGCGAGACCGGGCTGACCATGGTCACGGTGGAGGAGTAAAATGAAGGACAAGCAAACAACCAAACGTGTTTTTGCGGCGCTGGCCGTGATCGCAGTGCTGGCGCTCCTTGCCTGGGGCTATTTCGCGCTGAAAAAGGCCGGGCTTCTGACCATGCTTTCCTCGCCTGAGGCGCTGCGCGATTGGGTGGAGGGCTTCGGTGCCTGGGGACCGGCGGTGTTCTTTTTGGTGCAGTTCTCCCAGGTCATCATCGCGCCCATCCCGGGCAGCGTAACGGCGCTGGCCGGAGGGCTGCTCTTTGGCTTTTGGAAGGGAATGCTCATTTCTGTGGGCGCCATGATATTGGGTTCGGCCGTCGCCTTTTTGCTGGCGCGGCGTCTGGGCCGCCCGTTTGTGCGCTTTTTGGTGGGGCAGGCGGTGATGGACAAATATGTGGATGTGCTGGGCGAGCGGGGCATGGGCGTGCTGTTTATGATGCTTTTGCTGCCCTTTTTCCCGGATGATGCGCTGTGCTTCATCGCGGGGCTGACCACCATCCCGCTGCCGTTCTTTTTGCTGGCGGTGGTGGTCACCCGCCCGGCAGGGCTCATCTTCAGTTCTTTGGTGGGTGCCGGCATCATTACCATCCCCCTATGGGGATGGGTGCTGATCGGGCTGGCTTCGCTGGGCTTTTTATGGGCCTCCTGGAAATACGGCGACGCGCTGAACCGGAAAATGCTGGCTTGGCTGGCGCGTCGGGATAAAAAGAAGGATTCGCAATGAAAACATTTTTACTGGGAGAGTACGATGTGGCCGTGGTGGGCGCGGGTCACGCGGGGATAGAAGCCGCGCTGGCCTGCGCGCGCATGGGGCTTTCCACCCTCATGCTTACCATTAATTTGGACGGCATCGCGCTGATGGCCTGCAACCCCGCCATCGGCGGCACCTCCAAAGGTCACCTGGTGCGGGAGGTGGACGCGCTGGGCGGCGAAATGGGGTTGGCGGCCGACGCCACCCAAATTCAGCGCAAGATGCTGAACACCTCCAAAGGGCCGGCGGTGCAGTCGCTGCGCGCCCAGGCCGACAAAAAAGAATACCAGCGCTACATGAAGCAGGTGGCGGAGAACACGCCCAATCTGGATGTGCGCCAGGGCGAATGCACCCGCATTCTCACCCGCGGCGGCCGCGTGTGCGGCGTGCTCACCCGGGACGGCTGCAAGTATCTGTGCCGGGCGCTGGTGCTGGCCACCGGGGTCTATCTCAAGGGCAAGGTCATCATTGGCGAGTTCAGCCGCAGCTCCGGCCCATCGGGGCTTTTCCCGGCGGATCTGCTTTCAGCGGATCTGAAACGCCACGATTTGTCGCTGATGCGCTTTAAAACCGGCACCCCCGCCCGGGTAAACGGGCATTCGCTGGATTTTTCCCGCATGACGCCGCAGTGGGGGCAGCCCGACTGCCCCACGTTTTCCTTTTTGCAGCGCCGCAGCGAGCGCCCCTCGCTGCCCTGCTACCTCACCTACACCAATGCCCAGACCCACCGGATCGTTCAGGACAACCTGCATCGTTCCCCGCTTTATTCGGGCATGATAGAGGGCACCGGCCCGCGCTACTGCCCCTCCATCGAGGACAAGGTGGTGCGCTTTGCCGACAAGCCCTCGCACCAGGTATTTATTGAACCCGAAGGGCAGCACACCGCCGAAATGTATGTGCAGGGGATGTCCTCTTCCCTGCCCATCGATGTGCAGGTGCAGATGCTGCGCACGCTGCCGGGGCTGGAAAACATGGCGCTCATGCGCCCGGGCTACGCCATCGAATACGACCTGATCGACCCCACGCAGCTGGATGCCTCGCTGGGCGTCAAGCACCTGCCGGGGCTATTTACCGCTGGGCAGATCAACGGCTCCTCGGGCTATGAAGAAGCCGCCGCCCAGGGCGTGGTGGCCGGCATCAACGCGGCGCAGTATGTGCGCCAGGAGCCTCCTCTTATTCTCGACCGCACCCAGGCTTATGTGGGCGTGCTCATTGACGACCTGGTGACCAAGGGCACCCGGGAGCCCTACCGCATGATGACCTCCCGCGCCGAATACCGCCTAGTGCTGCGCCAGGACAACGCCGACGAGCGGCTCACCCAGCTGGGACGAAACGTGGGGCTGGTGAGCGATGAGCGCTACGACCGCTGGATGCGCAAGCAGGAAGAGATCCTGCAGGCCATGGCGCATCTGGAGAGCACGCGCCTGCCGACGGACGAAGCGCTCCGCGGCATTTTATCCGAGCTGGGCGAAACCCCGCCCGAAGGCTCCGCCCGCCTGAGCGATTGCCTGAAACGCCCGCGGGTGACCTACTCGGCGCTGCGGGCGCTGGACACCACCGCGCCGGCGTTGGGCGACGACGCCTGGGAGCAGGCGGAGATTTCCATCAAGTACGACGGCTATATTTCCCGGCAGCAGCGCGAGATCGCCCGGCAAAAAAAGCTGGAAACGCTGGCGCTGCCGCCCGACCTGCCCTATGCGCAGATCGGCGGGCTGCGCAAGGAAGCCGCGCAGAAGCTCGCCGCCCTGACACCCCGCAGCCTGGGGCAGGCGGGGCGCATTTCGGGCGTGTCCCCGGCGGACATCGCCGTATTGCTGGTCTATCTGGAAAAACTGCGCCGCTGACAAAAGCTTGGCGGCCGTTAACGAAAAGGAGCGACACACTATGGATCAAAAACTGGATCAATTTTTCCGAGACTATTTTGACAAGCGCCGTGACGACATCATTGCCGACATTTTTTCTCTGGTATCCATCCCCAGCGCCAAGGGCGAGGCAAAGCCGGGAATGCCCGTGGGCGAAGGCCCGGCAAAGGCGCTGGAAAAAATGCTGGAGATCTGCCAACGGGAAGGCTTTAAAACCCGCAACATCGGCAACCTTGTGGGCGAGGTCACCTATGGGCAGGGGGAGGAATCGCTGGGGGTGCTGGCGCATTTGGACGTAGTGCCCGAGGGCGAGGGCTGGAACCATCCGCCTTATGAGCCCTATTTCGCTGACGGCAAAATTCACGGCCGAGGGGTGGCCGATAACAAAGGCCCTTGCGTGATTTCCTTATATGCACTGTGCGCCTTCAAGGCGGCGGGGCTGACGCCCACCCGCGCCATCAAGCTCATCTTCGGCACCGATGAAGAAAGCGGATCGTGCTGCGTGAAGCGCTATCTGGAAACCGAAGCGGCCCCCACCATGGCTTTTTCCCCGGACGGCGGTTTCCCCGCGGTCTATGCCGAGAAGCACATCGCCAACGTGCTGCTGCAGATCCCCGTGGGCGAGGAAACCTCGCTGGCCGCGGTGCACGGCGGCACGGCCAGCAACGTGGTGCCCCCCACGGCGGTGGCTGCGCTGACCAGCGCCGCCCGTCATGAGCATATCACCCTGCCTGAAAACGTGACCTGCACCCGCAAGGGCACGGGCTTTGAGCTGCGCGCCGCCGGCGCACCCGCTCACGCCTCCACCCCCTGGGCGGGCAAAAACGCCGCAGTGCTGCTGCTGGGCGCGTTGGGCGATCTGCTGGAAGAGGACGATCCAGCCTGCGTGCCGGTGCATAAGCTCTTCTCGCTGTGCGCCCAGTGGGACGGCCAGGGGCTGGGCATCGCCTGCGCCGACGAGGTGAGCGACCGCCTGACCATGAACCTGGGCAAGCTGTATCTTCAGGACGGCAAGCTGTGCGCGGTGCTCGACCTGCGCCTGCCGGTGACGCTGGATCCGCAAAAGCTGCTGGACAGCCTGATCGCCCACGCCGCCGACGAAGGCGTGCAAGGGCAGGTGCTGACCCTAAGCCGCGGCCTGTATGTGCCTGCCGATTCGGAGCTGGTTTCCAGCCTGATGGACATTTATCACGACGTGACCGGCAGCGACGAGCCGCCCATGGCCATCGGCGGGGGTACCTACGCCCGCCTGCTGCCCTGCGCGGTGGCGTTCGGCCCGGGCTTCCCCGATGAGAAGAACAATTGCCACATGGCCAATGAGTTCCAAAGCTACGATTCTCTGGTCAAGGCCGGCGTCATCTATGCCCACGCCATGGCGCAGCTGGCGGGGAAATAAGCGCTCCCATCAAGCAAAAAAGCAGGCCACAAGGGAGACCCTCCGCAAGGAAGTGATCTTCCTTGTTTTTTGTGTTATACTTTGCGCAGGGTTATTTATTTTTGCGAAGATAAAACTCCACAAGGAAACTTGTGTTGATATATATACTCTAAACGTAAAGGAGATGACTTTTATGAATATATCATACATCAATATACGGAGGGTGACCATATTGTAGCCCTCCAAAAAATGGAGGAACATAAGCGCTTCGGCCTCATAAAGAGGTGTAATCACAAAGGTGGCAACCGAAAACGCCGCGCCCCCTGCGACCACTGCCGCAAGCAAAATGATCCATAGACGATGCCACAGGATATATAAAATTTGCATCAAATCAATTTCGTAATCGTCGTTCGGTTTGCTCATCCCAGCGTCTCCTCATTGTATCTAGCAATTTTTTCGGCATTTTCGGGTAAAAATCCCGTCCGTGCCCGGCGGCGGCCCAAAAAAGCCCGTTCTTCTGCGATTTCTTTCACCCAGATCCGCGTACGGGCGCCCAATGCTCCACTGCGGTCTAAAATGTGTTTTGCCGCCGCTGCGGCTCAGCCCCTTTTTCCTGTTCAGCACCGGTACTGCACGCGGCGCGCAAACCAATCCTCAAAAAAGCCCATGCAATTCTCTGATCGTATGCCCACACAAGGCAGAACCGCATAAGATAAGCTGTAATGGCTAAAGCTCCCGGCTAAGGCACACTTGCAAAAAGGCTTTCAAAACATTTTCGAAACGGTATCCGCAGTTTTGTAAAAGGTTTTTTGTTTCGCCCGCCGTGATCGGTTCTCCCGCATGTACCTGCGGGAAAGCGCAACAATTTAGATAGATTTTCCCAAAGTTACTATACCACTTCCGCGTGGTTTTGCAAAGTACACACCACAAAAAAAATGGGGACATCGTCAAAGCTTTTTTCCGCCGCGCGGTGCCGCCGGTGCCTGCGCCAGGCAGGGGGGTCGTGGGCAAAGCACCGCAAAAAAATAAGGCGGTTTGGCTTGCCTGCGCAAACCGAACCGCCTTTGCTGTTTATCGCCGCCTAATGAATGGATATGTTTTCGCTGTCTTTTATGGATACCCCC
>JAQUVY010000095.1 GCA_028693155.1 Eubacteriales bacterium | reverse complement strand
CACGGCGATTATCGCCTGGTGGTGCTGGCCCCGGCCAACCTGCAGGAGGCCGTAGAGCTGACGCAGGAGGGCTTTGACATTGCCGATACCTACCGGATGCCCGTCATGATGATGGGCGACGGCATGTTGGGGCAGATGATGGAGCCGGTAGAGTTCGGCACCTACACCCCCCGCAAGGTGCCCGAGAAATCCTGGGCAACCGTGGGACGCGGCCAGCGCGATCACAACAACATTGTCAACTCCCTGTACATCAAACCCGACGTACTGGAAAAGGTAAACCAGCGCCTGGAAAAGCTCTACGCCGAGGTGGCCGAGAAGGAAACCAAGGTCGAGCTTTATAACACCGAGGGCGCTGACCTCATCTGCGTGGCCTACGGCACCACCTCCCGCATCGTGCGCAACGTCATCACCCAGGCCGCCAAAGAAGGCCTGAAGATCGGTCTGGTGCGCCCCATTACGCTGTGGCCCTTCCCCACCGAAGCGCTGTACAACGCGGCCAACCAGCCCTCCGTGAAAGGCGTGCTGTCGGTAGAGATGAGCCTGGGGCAGATGGTGGACGATGTCAAGATCGCCGTGAACGGTGCCAAGCCCGTCAGCTTTTACGGGCGCACCGGCGGCATGATCCCCATGCCTCGGGACATTCTGGCGTACATCAAGTCTTTTTTGGGAGGTAAAGCATAATGGCCATAGTATTTGAAAAAACCAAAATGCTGACCGACGCGCCCTTCCATTACTGCCCGGGCTGCACCCATGGCATTATCCACCGTCTGGTGGCCGAATCCATTGAAGAGCTGGGCGTGGGCGAAAAAACCATCGGCGTGGCGCCGGTGGGCTGCGCCGTGTTTGCGTATGACTACTTCAACTGCGATATGCAGGAAGCTTCCCACGGCCGTGCGCCGGCGGTGGCAACCGGCATCAAGCGCGTGCATCCCGACCGCGTGGTCTTCACCTATCAGGGCGACGGCGACCTGGCCAGCATCGGTGCGGCTGAGATCGTACACGCTGCGGCGCGCAACGAAAACATCACCGTTATTTTCATCAACAATGCCATTTACGGCATGACCGGCGGCCAGATGGCCCCCACCACGCTGCCCGGGCAGGTGACCACCACCTCTCCTTACGGCCGCGACACCAGCCACTGCGGTTTCCCCATCAAGGTAAGCGAGATGCTTTCCCAGCTGGACGGCGCTTCCTACATTGAGCGCGTGTCCGTGCACGATGTGCCCAACGTGATCAAGGCCAAGAAGGCCATCAAGAAGGCCTTCCAGAACCAGATTGAGGGCAAGGGCTTTTCGCTCATCGAGGTGCTCTCCAGCTGCCCCACCAACTGGGGCATGGAGCCGCAGGACGCGCTCAACTGGGTGCGGGACACCATGGTGCCCTATTACCCGCTGGGCGTGTATAAGGATAAGGAGGTATAACGCCATGCAGCAGCAGTTAGTCATTTCCGGCTTTGGCGGCCAGGGCGTCATGTCCCTGGGCCAGGTGCTTACCTACGCCGGCATGATGGACGACAAGCAGGTTTCCTGGCTGCCGTCCTATGGCCCCGAGATGCGCGGCGGATCGGCCTATTGCCACGTCATCATCTCTGACGATCCGGTGGGCTCCCCCATTATCACCGAAGCCGACACGCTCATCGCCATGAACACCCCTTCGCTGGACGCCTTTGAAGATATGGTGGTGCCCGGCGGGCTTTTGCTCATTAACTCCTCGCTCATCAGCCGCAAGGCTAAGCGCACCGACGTGGACGTGCATTATGTGCCGGCCAACGATATCGCCAACGAGCTGGGCAACTCCCGCGTGGCCGGCATGGTCATTCTGGGTGCCTACATTGAGCTGACCAAGGCCGTTTCGCTGGACATTCTGGTAGAAGGCCTGCGCAAGGTGCTGGGCGAGAAAAAGGAAAAACTGATCCCCATCAACCGTGCCGCCATCGAAAAAGGCATGGAACTGGTGCGCGCGCAGGCGTGACACCGCCGCGAGATAGGAGGTATGGCTCATGGCAACCCTGGTTGACCTGAAGCGCTGGGACAGCGACATTCAGGAAATCCTCAATCGACCCGTGATCGAAAACGCCGCCGTGTTTTACGGCAGCTCCACCATCCGCATTTGGGGGCAGGAACGCCTGGAAAAAGACATGGCACCCATGAAGGTGCTGTGCCACGGCTTCGGCGGCAGCACCGCCGAGGAAGCGCTGTATTATTACAATACTCTGGTGAAGCCCTACAACCCCCGTGCCTTGGTGTGGTATGAAGGCGATAACGACATGTGCTGCGGCTATGCGCCGGCCGACGCCGCCGCCCTGAGCCAGCGGGTGTTTGAGTGGGCACGCACCGATTTCCCCGGGCTGCCCATTGTCATCATTCCTACGAAGGATTGCCCGGCCAAGCACATCTTCCTGCCGCAGATTGACATTTACAACGCGCACCTGAAAGCCTTTGCCGCGGTAAATGACGACATTCAGGTGATTGACATTCACGATTTGCTTTACGACGGTGACGGCGAACTGCGCACGGACATCTTCGAAGAAGACGGTGTGCATTACAACGACAAAGGATACGCCGAGCTGGCCGCGCTGGTACGGCCTGCTCTGGAAACCGTCATGGAGGATCGCTGGATCTGACGGCATCCCTGCGAAAAACTTGCAGCCCCCAATGAGGCTCCCTTTTATAGGGAGCCTTTTTTTGCAGGGCGTCGCCCTGCACCCTTTAAGGGTACATAAAAAGTTTAGTGGGTGCTCTTTGCCGCTGGGCTTGGGAAGGAGTGACAGGTGTGCCGTACGCTGCCCGCCCTCGGGAACGATATTTTGACCGTCAAAGTAGCCTCTCCACGATGATGGAATGCGAGGGACGAAGTCCCTTGCAGGGGGCTCTTGCTTTTTCTTTTGTTCGCCGCTCCCGTGATTGCTGCTAAAGCGGCAACTTTTAGCACCGCTCCCGTGATTGCCGCTAAAGCGGCAACACTGCGCTAGGCTTCTAGTCATTTCGACCGCCAGTGCCGCTAAGGCGGCACTGGTTATTGCGCTGGGCTTCCATGTATTTCAACTGCCAGTGCCGCTAGGGCGGCACTGGGCAAGGGACGGTTGCCCAGTGCAGGGGTTCTTCCCGTTATCAACCATCCAAAAGGGTGTTCGCCTCCGGCGGGGGCCAAGGAGATTGGGGGACGTTACGATGCGTCCCCCAAATCCCCCTGGCAACCCCCATTCCCCCTCCCGTCTGGGGACACCCCAGACCCCGGAAGCACTTCGGGCAAAGGCCGAAGTGCGAGGACAGATAAGAGCAACCGCTGACCCAGAAAAGCGAGCAAACGGCAATAGGGCGTCAGCCCTATAACAGCGACGCTTGAAAGACAAGCGTCACTGCCGACGCAGTTTCGCCATACGCTGCCCGCCCTCGGGAACGATATTTTGACCGTCAAAGCGGCCTCTCCACGATGATGGAATGCGAGGGACGAAGTCCCTTGCAGGGGGCTCTTGCTTTTTTGTTCGCCGCTCCCGTGAACTTTTAGCACCGCTCCCGCACAAGGGTTTGGCCCCCGCCGGAGGCGAGTTCTTCAATGGTCGGGCTGCACGATCCAAGGGGCGCGCCCCTTGAACCCCTTCACGGGTACATAAAAAGTTTAGTGGGTGCTCTTTGCCGCTGGGCTTGGGAAGGAGTGACAGGTGTGCCGCAGGCTGCCCGCCCTCGGGAACGATATTTTGATCGTCAAAGCGGCCTCTCCACGAGGATGGGATGCAAGGGACGAAGTCCCTTGCAGGGGGTTCCCCTTGCATGGGAGCCTTCCCCCCTCGTTCCCATGCAAAAAAACCCCGCCGGGCAAAAGCCCGGTGGGGTTTCGCATTGCGCGAAAACAAATGCCTTGTGTTATCCCAGAACCTTCTTGACGGGGCGCATGGGATCGGCGGTGACGCCGTTCATGTACTTGCAGGCCTCGGTGAGGATCTGCGAGTAATTGCCGAACGCGCCGGCCACGTGGTGGATGTAGGGTCCGAAGACGATCTTCTCTTCCCAATCCTCCCAGTTGTCCACCTTGAACCACACATAAGTGCCGCCCTTGGCGGGGCCGTCCACGCCTTCGCCCTCACCGCTGAAGAAGGTGTAGTTGCCATTGAGCATATCAAACCGGCAAACGGTGATGGGGCCATTCTTCAGATGGAACGCGCCCTGACCCACCTTGGAGATGCCGGGCTTGCAGCGACTGTCGCACAGGCTCACCGGATACGGTCCGCAGTGCCACAGCAGCTCTACGTTGTCGTCCTCGGCGTTGCGCACGGTGATGTCGGAGAAGAACATGGGCTCACGACCCAGCGTGGCAGCAGACATCATGACGCCGGAAATGGCGCCCAGAATGTCGGCCTCGCAGGCGGTGGGGATACCCATGTCGCTCAGCATACCAATGACCTGGCAGCCGGTGATGCCCAGTTCGGGGGGCAGCATGGACCAGCACTCCAGCGCTACGCCGTCGATGTCGCAGGCATCAACCTTATCCTCGATGGCAATACGCAGGGCAGCCTGGTTCAGCTGAGCCTGCTCGCTCATCAGGCTGACGTCAACCTTGGAAGCATACTCCGCAGCTACGGCCTTTACCTCGTCCAAACGATCAGCCAGCACCTTCTTAGTAGCGGCAACCACCGCAGTGCTGCCCCAAGGCGTCACTTCGATGCCGAAGCGGCTGAGCAGCTCGTCTTCGTTGGTCATGACGGACAGGAAGGGCTGCGGACGGCCGCCCACCATCAGAATGCGCATCCTGTTGAAGGACTTGACCACGTTGGCCACGGCGCAGAAATCGTTAAAGCCCTTGCGGAGCTTTTCGCCGGCCACGTCGGAGTTGATGATATAGGAGAAGGGCACACCATAGCGCTGCAGGCACTTGGTGGAAGCCAGCGTGCCGCACTGGGTGTCACGGTCACGGCCACCGGGATTGGGCAGCGGATCGCGGTTGCCCCACACCAGCACCGGCACCTTCATCATGGAGCCCAAACGACCCACCACTTCTTCGCAGCCGAAGTCGCAGTGAGGCATAAACAGAGCATCCACCTTGTTGGCCTTCAGCTTGGCCGCCACGGCGTCCAGCTGGCTATATTCACGCAGGATACCATTTTCCGCCACGTCCTCGATGTCCACCAGGGTCACTTCGGCGGGGGTGATCTCCTTCAAGCGCGCCTGAAACAGGTTCTTCTGCTCCACGGCGGAAACCATGTCGGTGAACGTGCGCTTAATGGGCACAACACCAACGACCAGGTTCTTCTTCATTTTCATAGAGTCTTTCCTCCTTTATTCTCAGATTCCTTTAAAGCTCTCGTACCGCTTGACCTTCTCTTCGATCAGGGTGCGATCACATTTTCCTTCTTTCATGAACTGCATGACCATGTCATAGCTGGGGATACCGCTGCGCCCGCCGATGGACGTGCACTTGATGGCCGACACGGCATTGGAGAAGCGCGTGGCCTCCACCGGGTTCATGCCGTGGGTGATGGCAAAGGCATATGCGCCGTGATAAACATCGCCTGCGCCCACCGTATCCACCACTTCTACCTTATAGCCGGGGACGTATTCATATCCGCCTTCCCAGCTGACCACAGCGCCCTTATCGCCCAGGGTGAACACCACAACGGCCGGGCCGAGCTTTCGCACCTCGGCCAAGTTCTTTTCATAATCCTGGCTGTCTCCGAAGAGCTTGGTGTAGTAAAACTCCGAGCCGATGAAAATGTCGATCTCGCTGAGCATGGCCTGCGTCTCGTCCGAATAGCCGTCGCCGTCAAAGCTGACCAGCCCGCCGGCCTCGTGCATGATCTTGGCCGCCGCATGACCCACCTCGTCGGCGCGCTCCAGGTGCAGCAGCTTATGCTGCGCGATGAATTCCGCATCCAGATCGGACACGGCATATGCACGGCCGGTCTTAAAGCGACCCAGAATGTTGCGCCCGTTGGTCACGTCGTCCGACAGCACCAGGGAAAAGGAGTTGCGGCCGTCGGGGATCATGTGCGAGGTGTCGATGTTGTAATACTGAAAATCGTCCACCAGGAAACGGCCGTAATCGTCGTCCCCCACGATGCCCATGTAGGAGCCGGTGCCGCCCAGCTGACCCACCGCTGCCATGGCCGACGCGGTCTTGCCGCCGCCCTGCCAGCTGGTCTGCAAAATGCGGCCGCCCTGATCCTTCTTGGTGGGCAGCTCGTTGATGTGCACGGCAAAGTCCATAAAAGGAGTGCCGATGGCCACTACGTCTTTTTTCATGAGCGTTTCCTCACTTATGATGAAATGGGGCGCCGCAGAAACGGCGCCCGCCGAATCAATCGCTTATCGATAGAGGTGCAGGTCGTTGGGGTTCAGGATGCGCATCTTATGACGGATGACTTCCTTCGTCTCTTCCTTGGCGGCCAGCATCACGCCCAGCATACCGCGCTTGTCGGCGCCGGCAGCGATAGCCTTCTTAACGGCTTCCACATAACCCATGTTCAGATCGGTGAACACGTTGAACTTGCTCATGCCCATGGCGGCGCACTTGCTGAACTGCTCATCGGGAATGCCCGAGCCGCCGTGCAGCACCAGGGGAACATCCACCGCGGCGCGCACCTCAGCCAAACGGCCGAAGTCCAGGTTGGGGGCGGCGACGTACTGGCCGTGGGCGTTGCCGATGGCGATGGCCAGGGAATCACAGCCGGTGGCGGCCACAAACTCGGCAGCCTTCTTGGGGTCGGTGTAGTGATCGGGGTTCTGGATGTCATCCAGGCTGGCACCCGAGCCCACATGGCCCAGCTCGGCCTCTACGGACACGCCCATGGGATGGCAGATCTCCACCACAGACTTGGTCAGCGCCAGGTTCTCTTCATAGGGCAGCGAGCTGCCGTCGATCATGACCGAGTCCCAGTTCTTCAGGAAGGGGGCAATGGTCTTGTAATCGGGGGTATGGTCCAGGTGCAGGCCGATGGGGGCCTTCACGCGGGAAGCCATTTCCTTCACGGTCAGCGCCGCGGCGATGGGATCAAAGCTGGGGGCAAAGCCGTGGAAAAAGCCGACTTCTACGGGCATGCCTTCCTCACCGGCCACCTCGATAACCCAGGCGGCGGATTCATAATCCAACACGTTGAACATGGGCACGCCATAGCCTTTGGCCTGGGCGTCCTTCAGAATTTGCAAGCAATTTGCATAAGCCATAATATAACTCTCCTTTTCCTGCGGCGAAGGCCGCTTTTGTTGCTGTTGCAGGCGTTTTTGCAAAATTGAAAAGGTTTTCAATTTTATCGTACAAAACCCCTTAGCCGTTTTTAATTATACCAAGATATTCGCATAAATTATAGTGCAATATCTTTAGCATCAGGCCTTTTTTTTCATTTCGTCACCGTGTTCCATGCGGCGGTTGACGGCGAAAAAGCCCAGCGCCGTCAGGCAGCACAGCAGGCTGGCGCCCAAATAGATCCATTGATAGGGCGTGATGGCAAAACTGCTCAAGCGCACCGTGGGCAGCAGCGGCTCCAGCTTGCCGGCGATGGCCGCGCCCAGCAAGCCCGCCATGCCGTATATCATGCCATACCAGCCCTCATAGGACACCTTGTCCGCCTTGGGCATCAGATCGTAGCGATAGGGCAGCAGGCAGGTCCAAAAGCCGCTAGCGCCCATGCCCACCGCAAAGGGGGACAAAAACATGAAGAACAGCGTTTCCTTGGTGACCAGCCCAAACAGCGTGTATTCCAACGCCATGCCGATGGCGCAGATGGTCAGCATTTTCATCCGCCCCAGGCGGTATTCCAGCTTGCTCCACACCCGGGTCATGATGATCATCAGCACATACACGGACGTGTTGTAGAGCGAAAGAGTGGCGTAGCTCAGCTCCAGATATTTCACCTGGTAGAGGCTGATGTAGGAAGTACACATATTAAGGAAAAGAAAATACACAAAAATGAAGGTCAGAAACACCAGATAGCGCTTGTCTTTCAGCGGTGCCATCAGGCGCAGGCGCGGTTTTTCCGCGGGAGCCTCCGCCTGGGCGCGGTCCTCCATTTTCATAATGCAGATCACGTCCATTATGCCCAGAACAAAGGCCACGATGAACACCAGCAAAAAGCCGCCGTAGCTGCGGTTCATCCTGTCCAGCACCAAGCCCATGATCAGCGACACCGTGCAAAAGGAGATGCGCATCCACATCATGCGCTCGTAAATATACGCGGTGGTGTTCTTCTTGGGCAGGTTATCCATATAAAAAATCGAATAGCCCACGTTGAAAATGCTGGTGATGAGGTTGGCCGAGATGATCATCACCGCCGCGGTCATTGCCGGCAGCACCTGATGGGTAAACAGGGGCAGCAGGAAAACCGGCAGGCAGGTCAGCGTGCGGTAGGCCAGCATCACCATGGCCTGCAAAAGCTTGCGGTTGCGCACCCGGGTCACCACATAGGATGCCAGAATGGACAGCATGAACGACCAGGTGCCCGAGGACGCCACCATGCCGATGGTCAGGTCGTCCAGCCCCAGCATCACCAGCACGCCGGTCAGGAACATTCCCGTCGTAAGCGTAACCGAGCTGTTGGTCAGCATGGCCTCCAACCCAAAAAGCTTGGCGTTGCGGTCGTAGCCCTTAAAAATACCGAACTTGGGCATATGCCAGCGGCGTTTTTCCATACCGGCTCTCCTTTTTCACATGTCGTGGTTGTATCACCTAGAGGGTAGCATTTTACCGGCCAAATGTCGATGTGTTTTTATGTGGAGATTGGCGCTTTTCTGCCACGCCGTCACCTCTGCCTCGGCTGCCGCGTATGCTGATACCGGAAGCGACCATATTCATGAAGGGGAGGGACACGCATGGCTTTCGGTTTATTCGGCGGGAACAACTGCGGCTGCAACAATGGCTGCAACAACGGAGCCGAGGATAACAGCTTTATCTTTTTGATCCTCATCATCGTGCTGCTGTTTGCAGGAGGCGGCTTTGGCGGCAACAACTGCGGCAACAATAACTGTGGCTGTAGCGACGGGTGCGGGGACAACTGCTGCAACGGCAATTCCAACGGTCTGTTTGGCGGCGGGGGCGGCGAGTGGATCTGGATCATCATCATCGTCGTGCTGCTGTTTGGCGGTCTGGGCACGGGCAGCGGCTGCGGCTGCGGCAACAATTGCGGCTGCGACAACAACTGTACCTGCTAGCGCAGCCGGATCTTACGCAAAAAAATGGTCGCAGCCCAAAGGCTACGACCATTTTCTGTATGCTGTTTAGCCGCTCTTGGCTCAGCGCTCCGCCGCGCTCAGCGCCGTCAGGCTGCGCTTGACTGCGCCCAAAATATCGCCCTGCTCGGCTTCATATTCCACGGTAAACCACTGCGCGCCCAGCTCCTTGCCCAGCTTCACAATGGCGGAAATGTCCAGCACGCCTTCGCCCACGGCCACCGGGGTATCATCGCCCACCGCGGCCATGTCCTTCACATGCACCAGCTCGCAGCGGTCGGCATACTTGCGCATGAAGTCCAGCGCCTTCACCTTGCC
>JAQUVY010000094.1 GCA_028693155.1 Eubacteriales bacterium | reverse complement strand
CCTGCCGCGTGCTGGAGAGGTGCGGGTTTGCACGGGTGGATACCCGCGAGCTGCTGGTGCACATCACCGGCCAAAGAGCCGCTTTTGCCGTTTATCGCTACACCTTTTAAAGAAGCAAGCCCCGCCTGCATGCAGGCGGGGCGCTTTTGTCCGGCTTGACAAGCTCGCGGGGGCATGGCATGATAAACCGATAATGGAGGACGCAGCGATGAACAGACCCGAAATGATCCTGTTTGATTACGGCGAAACGCTGGTGCATGAGCAACCCTTTGACGGCATGGCGGGCACGGCAGCGGTTTTGCAGGTTGCGGATAACCCCCATGGCTGCACGGCGCGGCAGGTGCAGGACATGGCCGAGCGCATCAACGCCGAGCTGGGGCGGTTTTCCACCACCACCTGGGATTACCTGCTCTCCGAAGTGCACCAATACCCGTTTCAGAAGTTCCTGTATGAATATATGGGCATTACGCTTCAGGTGAGCCCCGCCCAGGCCGAGCGTATTTTTTGGGACGCGGCCGCGCCGGGAAGCCCCATGCCGGGCATTTGCGAGCTGCTGGCCTATCTGGCCGAGCAGGGCATCCGAACCGGCGTGGTCAGCAACATCAGCTACAGCGGCGACGCGCTGCGGGAAAGAATCGCCGCAGTGCTGCCCGGGCATGATTTTGAATTTATTCTGGCGTCCAGCGAGTATGTGTTTCGCAAGCCCAATCATTTTCTCTTTGAGCTGGCGCTGCGCAAGGCGGCTTTGCCTGCCGACCGCGTGTGGTTTTGCGGGGATAACCCCATTTGCGATGTATACGGCGCGGACTGCGCGGGCATGACGCCCGTGTGGATGGCACCCAAGGACGCCGTGCTGGAGCGCCCCCCGCAGGGGGAATATCTGCACATTCAGGATCACAGGCAGTTATTGGAGTTTTTGCAGATCTTAAGGTAACAAAACGTTTTGTTTTTTTGGAGGCAGGTATGAACATAGGCGACAGCAGATTGATCTTGGTGGAGGGGATCCCCGGCGCGGGCAAAACCACCATGGCGGGGCGTCTCAAGGAGGAGCTGACCGCGCAGGGGCGGCGGGTCATCGCCTACACCGAGGGGGAGAGCCACCCGGCCGACATGGCCTGGCAGGCTTACCTCACGCCCCAGGAATACGCAGCCTACCGTGACCATTGCCGCGAGCTCTGGGAAAGCCTTCCCCAGCCCGGCCCGTGGGAAGCGGTGGAGCAGGCGCTGGAGGCGCAGACCCGGCGGGAGGACGGCCATATACTGCTGGCTTACACCCGCGTGGCCTATCCCGATGACGCTTACTGGGCGCTGACAGGGGAGGTGGCCTGCAAGGAGATCTGCGACCGGCGCAGACCGCTGGAGGAGTTCAAGGCGATCCATCTGCGGCGCTGGGCGCGGTTCGCCCGGGAGGCTGAGCCGGATGCGGTGTATATTTTTGAATGCGCGTTTTTGCAGAACCATATTTTCGAGCTGATGGGGCAGTACGAGAAGAGCGATGAAGAGATCCTCGCCCATCTCAAGGAGCTGCTGGATACGGTGCGCAACCTGAACCCCCGCGTTGTTTATCTGCGCCCGAAAAACATTGCGGCGGCCATTGATCATGTGACGGCCGAACGCGTCAGCGGCAGCGTTGATCGCCCCGATTGGATCGACGAGATCGGGGAATGGGTGGAGAACACACCCTACGGGCACAGCCACAATCTGCATGGCAGGGAGGGTGTGGTCGCCTTTTGCACCGAGCGGGTGCGGGTGGATGAGATGGCGCTGGCCGCCTTGGGTGTGCCGGTTGACGTGATAGAGCGCTGAAAAGGCCATTGCCCCATTGCGGGGGGACGATAAAACCGCAGCCTCCTTGGGAACACCGGGGAGGGCTTGCAAAAAAAGGATGTTGTTCTGCGGAACAACATCCTTTTTGCGTACTTTTTCGGAAAGCGGTTTTCGGGACGACATGTTCATGACCGACGGTCGGCAAGTATGACGCAGAGCGTTTCGGAATTCCCGGTATATGCCCGGCCGCATACATCGTCATAGGCTGCTTTCACTTCAAAGCCCGCTGCCGATACTTCCTCTGTCAGGCGTTGAAGATTGTACGAGGTGTCCCAGATGAAGTATTCCTTCATCCCGGATTCGGTTACAATCAGATTCCTTGAGAGGGAAACGGTTCCGTTTTCATACAAATAGGCAGCTTCAAACGCGATATGCGGGTCGGCGCTCCAAAAGCCCCCGTTTTCATGGACAGACCATACATTTTTCTCGGATATGCCTTTGCTGTGAACATCGGTGAAAACATCAAAGAGAAAGATGCCGTTGGGCCTAAGCGCCGATCGAACTTTTGAAAGCAGCGTTTGCCTTTCGGCAGCGGTTAAGGCCGCGTAGTCGCAATAGATCATGATGATCACATCGAACGCATCCGTATAGTCGATTTCCAGGTAGTTCTGATAAATATACCGGGTGCGCGGATCATGCTCCTTGGCGTAGCCGATGGAACGCTGGGAGAAGTCCACCCCGGTAACATCGAAACCGAGGTCGGAAAATTGCCTGCAGTATAAACCAGGGCCGCACCCCAAGTCCAATATTTTGCTGGTTTGAGGAAGGATGGAGGCGATCCAATCGACGGATCGCCTGATCGTATCTTTTGAGCGGCTCGCCGCATCCAGGGTAGGATTTAAATGCGCTTCCAACATACCCTTTGAGATGTGCGCGTCATCCCAAAATGGTTCGGGGCTTCGTTGCCACAGGTCGGGTCTTGCGAACATTTTTGCGTATAGACCTTTCATTAAATCCTCCCACAAAAAATCACGATAAAAAAGAAAACTGCTGTGCACTTGTTTGCTGAAAAACGAGGTATGTTCTTCTTTTCAAAGGAGCGGGATGACCAGAAGTCCAACTTCCCTGCGCCCGGGAACCCCCTCCCGGCGCAGAATGCCGCGTGGGTCTACTGCCAAAGCTCGCCGCTCCATTGTGCCCAGGCTACCGCCGTGTCCCGGCAAAAGGCGCGCACCTGCTTTTCGGGGAACACCTCCGGCGGGTGCGGCTGGGGGTCTTGGGAGAACCACTGCCGGGTATGTCCCAGAAATCGTTCCAGGTTATCCGGCGTTACCCCGCACACCAGCTCCTGCGGCACGGGCGGGGTTTGGTAAATTTGCTCCAACAGCTGCGCCGCCCAGGGCGTTTGGTGAAACAGCCAGATCCCCGAAGCGCTCAGCGCCGCGCGATAGGGCAAAAACCATTGGTCATCGGGCCAGGCGCGGACAAACGCCGCCAGGGGGCCGCGATCCCAGCAATAATCGGTGAAAAGGTGCAGCAGGCAGCCGCGGGAAAAGGGCGTGTCGCCCCATTGTCCGGCCAGGGCGCGCAGCGCAGGCAGGCGACCGGCCATGGGGAGATCGCGCAGGTGGGTGTGATCCTTCACGTCCCGGGGGCCTGCGGCGTCGGGGGCAATGCTGCCGGTAAAAAAGCTCACCGGCGCATCCGGTTCGGCCAGGTGCGCTGTGAGCAGATGGGTCATGGTGGCGGGCATAAAAACTCCTTGTCAGTCGATGTCGCAAACGACGTTTTCGGGCGGCACGTCCATCATTTCCGGGTGGCGGAAGCAGCGGCGCATGATGCGCAGCGCCGAGGCGAAATAGAACCCGTCGCAGATGCGCTCGTCGGTCACCACGGTGTAGTCGATGTATTTTTTGTGCAGCACCGAGCCGTCGTCGGCCAGCTGGTTTTCCCGGCGGGGCGCGCCAAAGGCGATGAATACCGGCACGTTGCCGAAGTTGTACAGGTGGTGATAAATGGGCGGGATGCCCAGAGACGCCATGGAGGTGATGAAGAACGACCCGTGGAACGGGCTTACCGAGGTGAGCGCGCGGGGCAGCCAGCCGAAATAATCCAGAAAGTTGAGAAAGCCCACGGCCCAGCGCTTGAACAGCCCGGGGATGTAGTTGATGATGCGCGCCGTGCCGTCAAAGTTATTTTCGCTGCCGGCATAGGCTTTTTCAAACGCCGCGGTAAATTTGCGGTAAACGTCCTCCGCCGTATCCGTGGGCTCTAAAATGGTTTTGATGAGCGTATTGGGCACGCCGGGGCGCAGCTCCTGCTTCACGGCCATGACGATCTCAATGTTGTTGCGGGCAAAAATCTTCTGCCCGGAGATAAAGCGGTTGATGCCGGGTTTTTGCGACACGGCCCGCACATAGGAAGCCAGGATGACGTGCAGCACGCCGAAGCGATCCAGCCCCGCGGCGCGTTTTGCCCGGATGTAGGCATCCACGGGAGCCAGGTCAATTTTGTCCATGATGTAATTTTGGGAATCGGCGCGGGTGCGCATGATGTAGGGGGATACGGTGTCCACAGGGTGCAGGGTGCGCAGGCGGCGGCCGTCTTTGCGGTCGCCAAAACGTCGCTTTGTCGCCATTGATTGCCACCTCGTCTATAAAAAATTGAATAATACCAATAAATTTAGTATACCGCCGTTTTTCCCCTGTGGTCAATGCCCCATGCGGTTTTTATGACGATATGTTATAATGAGCAAAACCGACAGGGAGGCGGCAGGCGGCGATGGCATGGGCACAGCAGAGCATCACAACGCTCAAAGGAGTGGGCGAAGTGCGGGCCAAGGCGCTGGCGCGCCTGGGCATTGAAACCCTGGGCGATGCCGCCCTTTTTTTGCCCCGCACCTATCACGACCTGAGCGCCTGCGTGCCGCTGGCGTCCATCCCCCATGAGGGCGAGGGCGTGGTGCTGGCCACCGTGACCGGCGAGGGGCAGGTGTCCTACGCGCGGCGCAATATGAGCGTGATGCGCGTGCCCATCACCGACGGGCAGACTGCCGGCACCGCCATTTGGTACAACCAGCCCTTCCTGACCCGGGTGCTGCGCCCGGATACCCAATGGGTGCTTTATGGTCGGGTGGAGGGACGCTTCGCCGAAAAGCGCCTGGTTAATCCCGGCTATGAACCCTACGAAGTGGAGTTGCCCGGTCTGGTGCCGGTGTATCCCATCACCCAGGGCGTCAGCCAGAAGGTGCTGCGGGGCATCATCGCGCAGGTGCTGGCACATATCAGCCCGGTGGAGGAGACACTGCCCGAAGGCTTTCGCCTGCGCAACAGCCTGTGCGAACTCAACTATGCGCTGCAAAACATTCATTTTCCCATAGACGGCGAGGCCTGCGAGCAAGCCCGCCGACGCCTGGCCTTTGAGGAGATGACGCTTTTTTTGCTGATGCTGCGCAACACGGCCGAAGCGCGCCGCGGGCAGGGGCACGGGCGGGCGTTTGCCTGCGCCCGGGAAACACAAAAGCGCTTTGCGGATGCCCTCCCTTTTTCCATGACCGGCGCGCAAAAACGCGTGCTGGGCGAGATCGTCAAGGACATGCGCGCCATGACGAGCATGAACCGCCTGGTGCAGGGGGACGTGGGCTGCGGCAAAACGGCGTTGGCGCTGGGCGCACTTTATTTCTGCGCGGCGCAGGGGCGGCAGGGCGCGCTGATGGCGCCCACCGAGATCCTCGCGCAGCAGCATTATGAAGAAGCAAAACGTTTATTGGAGCCTCTTGGCGTGAGAATTGCGCTGCTGAAAGGCGGTCAGCGAGCTGCCGAACGCAGAGAAGTCCTGCGCAAGATCAAGGAGCGGGAGGCGGATGTGGTGGTGGGTACCCATGCGCTCATCCAAAAGGGCGTGGAGTATGCCGATCTGGGGCTGGTCGTCACCGATGAGCAGCATCGCTTTGGCGTGCGTCAGCGCAGCGACCTGGCACAAAAGGGAACCGATCCCGATATGCTGGTCATGTCGGCCACACCCGTGCCCCGCACGCTGGCGCTGATCCTGTACGGAGATTTGGATGTGTCGGTGGTGGATGAGCTTCCCCCGGGGCGCAAACCCGTGCGCACCCGCGTGGTGCCGCCCGAAAAACAGCGGGATATGTACCGCTTTGTCCGCGGGCTTGTGGAAAAGGACGGGCAGCAAGTCTATGTGGTGTGCCCGCTCATTGAGGACTCGGACAAGCTGGAGGTCAACTCGGCGCAGGGCTTGTATGAGGAGCTGAAAAAGGGCCCCTTTGCCGGTCTTAGCATGGCGCTGGTGCACGGGCGCTTGTCCGCGCAGGAAAAGGAAGCGCAGCTGGAGGCCTTCCGCCGGGGAGAAACGCAGGTCATCGTGTCCACCACCGTCATCGAGGTGGGGGTCAACGTGCCCAACGCCTCGGTCATGGTCATCGAAAATGCCGATCGTTTCGGCCTGGCGCAGCTGCATCAGCTGCGTGGGCGCGTGGGGCGGGGCGGGCAGGAGGCCTGGTGTTTCCTGCTCACCGGCGGCACCTCTCAGGAGCTGGGGCAGCGCCTGCGCATCATGTGCCAGACCAACGATGGCTTCCGCATCGCCCAGGCTGATCTGGAGGTTCGCGGGCCGGGCGAATTCCTGGGCACGCGTCAGTCGGGGATCATGGATATCCATGTGCTGCGTTTGATGAAGGACATGCGCTTCGTCAGCCAGGTGGACGAGGCAGTGCGTCAGTTGGATGAGTTGCCATACACGCAGGAAAAAGAGCTGCTCCTGCAAAAAGCACAGGCGCGCTTTGCCTCGCGTCTGGAGGGGATCATCCTGAACTAAAGGGGGATAAGTCCGATGTATCGTGTATCCATTTCGCAATACGGCGCCAGACAGGACGGAACCGTACAGACCCGCAGCATACAGCAGGCCATTGACGACTGCTTTTTGCGGGGCGGCGGCGAGGTGTGCATCCCGAAGGGGGTCTATGTGACCGGCGGACTGCGCCTGCGCTCGGGCGTGACGCTGCGGCTGCTTGCGGGCGCGGTGCTTCAGGGCAGCTGTGATCCGCAGGATTATCTGGCGCGCCTGGAGGATGCGCTGGAGCCGCTGGGTCCGGAGGATGCCTGCGAGGTGATGCCCACGCGCTACGGCCTGTGGAACGGGGATTGCTTCGCGTTTATGTATCACGCGGCCAGCCGCTGGAACAACGCGCTTATTTGCGCCATTCGCGCCCATGACATCGCCATTGTGGGGGAGGCAGGCGCGGTGATTGATGGGCAGGACTGCTTTGACGCGCTGGGCGAGGAATGCTACCGGGGGCCTCACGGCATCCGCATTTTCGCGTGCAGAAACGTGACTCTGCAAGGGTATACCCTGCGCAACAGCGCCAACTGGGCGCACGCGGTCTATGCCACGCAGCGGCTGACCGTGGAAAAGGTGCGGGTGGAGGGCGGCCATGACGGCATCAACCTTCGCTCCTGCGACGACGTGCGCATTGCCGATTGTGTGCTGCACTGCGGGGACGACTGCATCGCCGGGGACGATAACTGCCGGGTCACCGTGTCGCGCTGCGAGATGAACACGGCGTGCAGTGCGTTTCGGTACGGCGGTACGCATACGCTCATTGAGGATTGTACTTTTTTCGGCCCGGCGGAGTACTTGTTTCGCGGCAGCCTGAGCGAGGAGGAGAAGCGCAGCAGGGCGCGGGTGTCGCACGGGGGGCGGCGCAATATGCTGTGCGTGTTCACCTATTTTTCCGATCCCTGCCATCCGGTGCGTCACCAGCCGGGCGATCTGGTGATGCGCCGCTGCACGGCGCGCTGTGCCGATCGCTTTTTGCTGTACAACTATTCGGGCAGCGATCCTTTGCAGAACAACCGGCCGTTGGCCGATCTGACGCTGGAGGACGTGGACGCGGCGGACATCAAAGAGCCGCTGGTGGCCTACGGCGCGGCGGCGCTGCCGTTTTCGCTTTGTCTGCGGCGGGTGCGCGTTGCCCAGCCGGCAGCGGGCGCAGCGCTGCCTTTCCTGCGCATGGCTTATACGCAGGCCATGCTTAAGGAGGTGCAGGTGGAAAACACGGCACACCCGGCGGTGCTGGTTTGGGAGGGCGACGACCCTGCCCTGCATGGCGTGAAGGGGCTGACCGCACAGGATGTGGTGCGCGCGGCGGTTCCCTTTGAAGCGCAGCGCATTTAGCCCTTGCGGTATTCCCGCGGGGTGCAGCGCATCAGGCGGCGAAAGCAGGCGGTAAAATAGCTCACCTGATGGAACCCCACCTCGTAGGCGATGTCCAGCACACGCTTGTCGGTATCGCGCAGCAGGGCGGCGCTTTTGCCGATGCGGTATTCGGTGAGGTAGGTGAAGGGGGAAATGCCCATCACCGCCTTGAACAGCCGGCAGAACTGCCCCTGGCTGACGCCGCAGCTTGCGGCCAGCTCGTCCAGCGACAGGTCGGCCGCGTAGGCGGTGTCGATGAGCGCCAGCGCCGGCCGAATGCGGTCGGCGTTTTTTGCCCGGGGGGCGGCGGGTTCGCCGCCGCTTCCGCGCAGCAGCAGACCCAGCACCTGCAGCAGCAGGCACTGCACCTCCAGCTCGTATCCCCTTTGGGCGGTCAGGTAGGCCTGCTCGGCTTTTGACAGGTACTCGGCCAGCGCGGCCGTGCCCGGCTGGGCGTGGTGCCAGTACAGCGGCGTGTCCAGCGCCCCCTGGCACAGCGGCAGGATATATTTGGAGCCCACGATGCTGCCCGGCGCGCCGCACAAAAACCTGGGGTCGGCCAGCACCGCCGCGTAATCGCAGCCCATGTCCGGATCGGCCGTGCCGAAATGCAGCTGGTTCGCCGGGACGAAAGCCACCTCGCCCTCCTCCAGCGCTTCCCAGCGGTCTCCGATGCGCACGTTTCCCCGGCCGCGCAAGATGTGAAGAAATTCCACCTCGTCATGCCAATGGCAGTACATCATCCCCTTTTGCGCGGCGGGGCAAAGGTTGATCTTCACATCCACCGGGAACTGCAAAGTGCCGTGAGGAACGGCTTCTCGAAACGCGGTAAGCTCCATACAAAGGCTCCCATCAAAATATTAATAGTTTCAGCCAAAAAACATACAGACAAGCACAGTATAAAATAGGATAATAATAGAAGCAACCAAAAAAGGAGGGTCTATCCATGATTTTTGAAAGCCGAGACGGCAAACTCCTGGCGCAGCAGGGCAAGGAGCATCTGTGCATTGAGCCCTGGGGAACGGATTCCCTGCGGGTGCGGGCGACCAAGCAGGCCGAGTTCATCACCCAGCGCTGGGCGCTGGTGGACGATCCCGAGGCATGCACCGGTGTGGAAATCACCGTTGGGGAGGAAGGCGCCTCCATCTGCAACGGCAAGCTGAAGGCCTGCGTGGGCAAGCACGGCCAGCTGTCCTTTTATAAGGACGGGGCGCTGGTGCTGCAGGAGTTCGATCGTTTCTGGGAGAATCCCAGCCCCCAGGGCTTTGCCATGGTAAAAATGGCACGCACCTACACCCCCATCATCGGCGGAGATTTTGCCATTACCCAGCGCTTTGAGGCGCGTGCCGATGAAAAGATCTACGGCATGGGTCAGTATCAGCAGCCCAACTTCAACCTGAAGGGCTGCATTTTGGAGATGGCGCAGCGCAACACCCAGGTGTGTGTGCCCTTTGCCCTTTCCAGCCTGGGCTATGGCCTGCTGTGGAACAACCCCGCCGTGGGCGAGGCCGTGTTCGGCAACAACTATACCCAGTTCACCACCCATTCCAGCAAGCAGATCGAGTACTGGATCACCGCGGGCGATACCCC
>JAQUVY010000093.1 GCA_028693155.1 Eubacteriales bacterium | reverse complement strand
GAATGGCTTTGTTTCCTTGAGCGGGCGTTTTGGCGTGCGGGGCTAAACCGAGTAGCCGCTGTTGATGTCAAAGGGCATAATGAGCAACTTCATGATGTCCTTTGCGTAATGGTCAAAAAACCAACCGTTTGCTGCGCCGCAGTTTTCAATGGTATCAAATTCCAGCAGCGAATAGTACTTCACACATTTCACGATTTTGGTCAGCGCTCTTGGCGGCTGGCCGTTTTCCACACCGTCAAAGGTATAAAAGCGCTTTATGTACTTGACGCTCAGGCAGCCGGGCAAATCTTCCTGCTGCGCTTTGATTTGCTGAATCAGTTCTTCAAACTCGTCCAACCTGTCGGGTCTCACCTGAAACAGCATGGTCTCGGTAAACGTATGTGCCATGGGGAGCCTCCTTTATGCTGCCGGGCAGAGCCGGTTTATTTGCCTTCGTTTTCTCCCGGCGCTTCGCCCGGGCGATATTTGATGTCGTTCCACAGACCGTAGCTGTCCACCGCCTCCAGCGCGTGCATCAGGTATTGATCCGCCCGGGGCTGAAGGGTTTTCAGATGGACGATCAGATCCTTCATGTCCTGGCGGGTGGTGGTTCCCGCGGCGGGGCAGGGGTTTTTGGTGATGGGTGCGCCGATGACCTGCGCCACCTGGGCAATGTGCGCCTCTTCGGCAAAGATCAGCGGCCGGATCTGCACCATATCGCTGCGATCCAGCCAGGTGACGGGGGAGAAGGTGCGCATGCGCCCTTCGTAGAGAATGCTCATGAGCAGGGTCTCAATGGCGTCGTCGCGGTGATGACCCAGCGCCAGCTTGTTGCAGCCGTGTGCCTTGGCGGCGTCCAGCAGAATGCCCCGGCGCATCTTTGCGCACAGCGAGCAGGGGTTGCTCTCCTTGCGGTCGTAAAAGACGATCTGCCCGATGTTGGTTTCCTGAAAGGTAAAGGGCACGTCGGCCTGCGCGCAGAAAGCCTCCAGCGGAGAAATGTCTATTTTTTCCAGACCCATGCCCAGCATGACGGCGTGCAGCTCGTATTCGCATTTGGAAAACTTGCGGTACAGCGACAGCGCCTTGAGCAGCACCAGGCTGTCCTTGCCGCCGGATACGCCGATCATAATGCGGTCGCCGGGGTTGATCAGCCGAAACCGCTGATCCGCCCTGCGCAGCGCGCCTAAAATTCGTTTCATCGGTGATGCTCCTCAGGGGAAAGATTTGTGCGTAATCATACCACAGCAGACCGCATGACGCAAGGCACAGGCAAAAGACGCCGGCGCAAAAGTGCGCGGCGTCTTTTTTAAGGGGGAGGATCACAAAGCGCGTTTTTTAAGAGAATTGCGCCCCGCCGGGAGAGCGGTGGGTTTTACCTGCGCTTGGGCGGCGACCCGTTGGGTCATGGCGGCAGTTCTTCGCTGCGCTTCAGAACAGCGCTTTTACCAGCGTCAGGGTGTCGGGGTCGATCACTTCGTAATGGATCTCCTGCCCCTGACGGTGCCCCTCGATGATGCCGGCGGTGCGCAGACGAGCCAGGTGTGCCGAGATGCTGGGCTGGGGGATCTGCAGCGCCGTCTGTATGTTGGTGACGCTGCAGTCGTGATCCAGAAGATCCTGCACAATGCGCAGGCGGCAGGGATGGGACAAAGCCTTGAGCTTTTCCGAAAGCTCACAGGTGCGTTCGGTGACTTCCATGAATGTATTCTCTCCTTTGCATGTGTTGGGCGCGCCGCTTTTCCGCGGCGGTATATGTCTACTATTTCACATTCCCGGTTTTTTTATACGCTGATTGGGAAAAATTCGTTTTTTTGCCCCCATTTGCGGCGTAATACGCTATAATACAGCTATCAAGCACAAGGAGCGTTTGAGCTTATGGCTGAGTTGATCCTGTCGGCCTTCGCCGATGAAATCAGTCCCAATCTGGAAGAGCAGATGAACGTGCTGGAGCGCCACGGCATCCATTGGATTGAGATGCGCACGGCGGACGGCGTGAATGTTTCGGACCTGACGCTGGAGCAGGCGCATGACATCCGGCGGCGCATGAGCGCCCGTGGCTTTGGCGTGTCCTCGCTGGGGTCGCCCATCGGCAAAATCAATGTGGAGCTGCCCTTTGAGGAGCACTTTGAGCTGTTTCGCCATACGGTGGAGCTGGCGGACATTCTGGAGTGCCCCTACATCCGTATGTTTAGCTTTTTTATCCCCAACGGCAAGGACCCCGATGCCTATCGCGAGGTGGTGATGGAGCGCCTGGAGCACATGGTGCACCATGCCGAGGGCGCGGGCGTGACGCTGCTGCACGAGAATGAGAAGTTCATTTTCGGCGACGTTGCCCGGCGCTGTGCGGACATCATGCAGACCATCCGCAGCCCGCACTTTTTTATGACCTACGATCCCAGCAACTTTGTGCAGTGCGGGCAGGACAACCGCGCCGCCTGGGAGCTGCTTAAGGATTATGTGCGGTATATGCACATCAAGGACTCGGTTTATACGGCCGAGCACGCCCGGCTGGACAAGGGCTTTGATACCCAGGTGCTCAGCGATGCCCACCGCCCTGCGGGGGAAGGCGACGGCTGTGTGGAGTATATTCTGCATGAGCTGATCCAGCGGGACTATCACGGCTTTGTTTCCATTGAGCCCCATCTGGACGCCAATCCGCTGTGCACCGGCAGCGGTGCCGACCGCTTCGCGCTGGCTTTGTACGGATTCCGCCGCACGCTTTTGGCTGCGGGCAAATAAAGTAAGGAGAAACGACGACGATGAAACAGGTAAACTGTGCCGTTGTGGGTCTGGGCGCCATCGGCCCCACCCATGTCAAGTCCATCAATGCCATTCCCCAGGCCAACCTCTACGCCGTGTGCGACGTGGTGAAGGAAAAGGCCGACCGCGTGGCCGCCGAGAACGGCTGCAAGGCCTATTATGACTTTGACGAGCTGCTCAAGGATGAGAATGTGCAGCTGGTGCATTTGTGCGTCCCCTCGGGCTATCATGCCGAGCTAGGCGTGAAGGCCGCCAAGGCGGGCAAGCATGTGCTGACCGAAAAGCCCATCGACGTGACGCTGGAGGCGGCGGATCGCCTCATTCGCGCCTGCGACGAGGCAGGCGTTATGCTTTCCTGCATTTCGCAGCATCGCTTTGACGACGCCATGGAGCGCGCGCACGCGGCGCTGGAGCAGGGCTGGTTTGGCACGCTGACCTTCGGCGGCAGCCACACCAAGTGGTATCGCTCGCAGGAATATTACGACAGCGGCGACTGGCGCGGCACCTGGAAGCTGGACGGCGGCGGTGCGCTGATGAACCAGTCCGTGCATTATGTGGATATGCTGCAATACATGATGGGGCCGGTGGAAGAAGTGACGGCCTACTGCGCCACGCGTGCCCATGTCAACATTGAGGTGGAGGACGTGGCCACCGCCATTTTAAAGTTTAAGAACGGCGCCATCGGCATTTTGGAGGGAAACACGGCGGCCTTCCCCGGCTTCCACACCCGCCTGGACATCAACGGCACCACCGGCAGTGTCATCCTTGAAAACGACGAGATCCGCGAGTGGCGCTTTGCCGCCGAGGGCGAGCAATCCACCGGATTTTACGGCAAGATCTCCGGCGCGCAGGAGGGGCAGGGCAGCGGGCACGGCGCATCCACCGCGGCCATCGGCTCGTCCTCCCATGAAAAGCAGATCACCGACGTGGTGAACGCCATTTTGGAGGGGCGCGCGCCCCGCATCAGCGGCCGCGACGCCCGCGCTCCGCTGGCCGTCATTTTGGCGGTGTACGAGTCGGCTCGCACCGGAAAACCGGTGAAGGTGGGCTGATATGGCGCAGGAGATTCGTGCGGCCATCATCGGCTGCGGCAATATTTATGGGATGCATCGGGACGTGCTGCGCCAATTGCCCGGCGTGCGCGTGGCGGCGGTTGCCGACAACAAGCCCGAGCGGGCAAAAAAAGCGGCGCAGGAGCTGGAGTGCGATGCCTACAGCGACTATTGGGAGCTGCTTGCGCGCGAGGATATTCAGACGGTTCATATCTGCACGCCTCACTATCTCCATGCCCAGATGGCCATTGACGCGCTGCGCGCGGGGAAATATGTCATCACCGAGAAGCCCATGGCGCTTTGCGTATCCGATGCCCGGCGTATAATCGCCGCCGATCCCGGCGGGCGGCTGTGCGTGGTGTTTCAGAACCGCTACAACGACGCGTCGGTCGCCCTGAAAAAAATGGTGGAGGAGCAGACCTACGGGCCGCTGAAGGCGCTGCGCGGCATGGTGACGTGGAAGCGCACGGCGGAGTATTACGCCGACGACTGGCACGGTACGCTGGAAAAGGAAGGCGGCGGCGTGATGACCAACCAGGCCATCCACACGCTGGATCTGGTGCAGTGGCTGGGCGGCGGCGCGTGCAGCGTCAGCGGCTCTGTTACGCTGGATCGCATTCCCGGCATCGAGGTGGAGGACAGTGCCCATGCCTTCATTCGCATGAAAAACGGCGTGACCGCTGTGTTTTACGCCACCAACGCTTATGAGACGGATGCACCGGTGGAGGTGGAGGCGGTGTTTGAGCAGGCCACCGTGCTGCTGCGCGCCGCCGACCTTTACCTCTGGCAGGGCGCGGAGCTGAAGCATCTGGTGAGCGGCAACGCCCAGCCCGGGCAGCATAAGGATTACTGGGGCGTGGGGCATTTGCGGCAGCTCGCCGATTTTTACCGCTGCGTGGCCGAGGGTCGGCCCTTTGCCATCGACGGCGAGCAGGGCATTGAGGCGGTCAAGCTGGTGCGGGGGCTGTATGCCTCCTCGGCGCTGGGAAAGGAAGTCGAGCTGTGAGCGAACGCATTCGCCCGGCGCGTCGGGAGGATATTCCGCAGGTGCTGGCGCTTTACGCCCGGGTGGTAACGTGGATGCTGCAAAACGGCTATCGCCAGTGGAACACGGACTATCCCAACCGCGCTTTTTTGGAGCGGGATGTGGACGCGGGCACGGCGTTTGTCGCCGAGGCTGAGGGCGCCATTCAGGGCAGCTTTACGGCAGACGGCAACATCAGCCCGGAATACGCGGCGGTGGCCTGGCAGTTTGCCGGGAGACCGTACAGCATCCATCGCCTGTGTGTGGATCCGCAGGCCAAGGGTAAGGGCATTGCCACGCGCATGGTGGCGTATGCCGAGAATACAGCGCGCGCGCAGGGGGCGCAGGTCATTCGCCTGGACACCTGCGCGGATAATTCACGCGCCCAAAGCCTTTACCTGCGCGCGGGTTATGTTGTGCGGGGAACGTGTAAGCTGCCGCGGCGGCCCGAGCTGGACTTTGTCTGCATGGAAAAACAGCTGTAAAACATTTCCAACATTTTGAAAAGCTCCCGTTGGATTCTTTGGCTCATACTAATGCCGAAGAAACCGAAGGAGCTTTTTTGATATGAAACGGATGATTTGTCTGCTTGCCATGGCGGCAGTGCTGGCCTGTGGCTGCGCCCGGCGGGAAACACCCGTGCCCACCCCCGTGCCTACCCAGGGCGTGCAGCAGGCTGTGCCCCAGTGGTCGGGCATAACCCTCGGCGGGCATCTGAGTGTGGCGGATGTAGTGGAGCGCGTGTCGCCGGCGGTGGTGGGGCTGTCGGTGGTGAGCACCGGCGCAGAAACCGGCGAGGACGTGCAGGGCATCGGAACGGGATTTTTTGTGGATAAAAGGGGATATATCCTGACCAATCACCACGTGGCGGGGGACGCAAAGAGCATTCAGGCCATTTTGGCCAGCGGGGATACGCTGACGGGTGAGTGCGTATGGAGCGACGCGGCGCTGGATCTTGCGGTGGTCAAAGTGCCGCAGGGGGATTATCCCGCCGTCACATTGGGAGACTCGGCCGACCTGCGGGTGGGGGACGAGGTGGTGGCCATCGGCACGCCGCTGACGCTGCAATTTCAACACACGGTGACGTCGGGCATTGTATCCGCGCTGCGCCGGACGCTGAGCGTGCCCTCGGAGCGCTATGTTACCTTTATGGAGGAGCTGATCCAGACCGACGCTTCCATCAACCCGGGGAACTCGGGCGGCCCGCTGTGCGCGCTCAATGGCCGCGTGGTGGGCATCAATACGCTGAAGGTCAGCCAGGCCGAAGGCATCGGGTTTTCCATTCCCGCCGAAATTGCCGCGCCCATCGTTAAGCGCATCTCCGAAGAGGGCAGCTATGAGACTCCCTATATTGGTCTTTATGTGATAGATGGGCAGATCGCGCGCTATTACGGCGTGGGTGAGCAGGAGGGCGTCTGCGTGGTCAATGTGGACGGCAGCGGACCCATGGCGGCGCTGGGGCTGCAAAAGGGTGATCGCATTACGCACATCGCCGATGAGCAGGTGGATACGGCGTTGGCGCTTCGCCGGGCGGTGTATGCCTGCCGGGTAGGGCAGAGCATTACGGTGCGCTGGAAAAACGAGGCCGGGCAGGAGAAAAGCGGCAGCGTTGCCCTGACGGCAAAACCCCAATAGATAAAAAACACGCTTGACGTGGAACCGGGCAGCGTTTATAATAATACACGCACGACCCGAGGAGAAGTCGCCTAGCTTGGTCGAGGGCGCACGATTGGAAATCGTGTAACGGTCTAAAGCCGTTCGAGGGTTCGAATCCCTCCTTCTCCGCCACAAAGGTAGTCAGTCAATGATACAAATTGACTGACTACCTTTTAATTTTGCCTATTAGAAAAGCCCGTAATACGAGGGAAAATCGAGACAGCGGGTGCAAAACGCCCTTCCTGTCTCGTTTTTTTTATTTTTCTATCTCTTGCTTCAATACCATAACTAATATTTTTTGCACCCCTCCTCAAACGGCAATGGAAGCAAAATTAAATTGTATAGGGCAAAATTAAAAGGTGTCATCGAGTAAGCACCTTACAGGACGGCTCTATATAAATGCAGATTTTGATACAATAGGAAAATCCCTCTCCAACCGAAAAGGGCTGGAGAGGGATTGAAATAAGGGCTTCCGTGGTCAATCGCTGACTTCTGGAAGCCCTTTATTGTTTTATAAGATTGTGTGGTCTGTCGCTGGGGTATGGTCGCTACTTACCCTGCAAGAACGGTTGCGGAAGAATAATCGAAAGGCTTACGTTTATACGCCCAGACGTTGCCGTCGGTCGTTAAGCCATTCACCCTTGTATTTAAAGAACTTCGGACCGGCGATAGAATACTTCTTACCTGATAACTCTTTGGCCAATGCCGTCAAAGACATGGTTACTCCATTGTACTCGACGTTACGATCATCAACTACTTTTGCTTTCAGGCTCTCATCATAAGCGTACTCGATTTCGTCGCCTACGGGGATTTGGCACTTCGAGAATGAGAAGTTTGCTGCCCGTTCTGTACTCTCTGTGTCGATCTCTTGCGCAGTCACTTCTGCAAGCGTCTCCTCGGAGCTCGGCTTTATGAGCCTGAGTTTATCCACACAACCGTGAATTTCGGCAATAGCTTCCAATAATGCGTAAGCATCTCCCGGAGACATAGCGTAGAATTCGCGTACCCGCTTCTGCCCACTGGTGGTCTCGATGGAGCGGAGATTCGGATTCAGCTTGTCAATGATGGAGTGAATCTTCAAATCCGACAGCCGAGAGCTCACCTCATAAGTTGCATAAACGCGGAAGGCAAACGGGATGCACTCACTTCTGTTGAGCTGTTGAAGCCGCCTGCCGATATCATCTGCATACCCGATTTTCACGTACTCCGGGAATGATGGGTTTGTCAGTATATAAATTACACCCAATTTTTCCATAGTGTTGCCTCCTTGTTTGCTTTGTATTGGCGGCCTTGCTAAAACCGTATCATAGCGAGCTCATCACGTTCAGCAGGCTCTGGTAGCTGTCAACGTCGTGGTAAACCACATTCTCCGTGGATATTTCATTGAACAGCTTCCGTGCACAGCGGATTTTTGCCTGTTCTATAGGCTTGAGCTGGAGCGTCTCCATTGTGCCCTTTGTCTCGGCAACAAAGAAAATGTGCTTCACTGTTCCGGCGTAAAACGCAATCGCCCAGTCCGGCGAGTAATTGCCGACTGGCGTTGGAATCTGGAAGCCTTTCGGCAGTTTGGCATAGACACAGACCTCATTTGCGGCTTCGAGGTCTTGCGCGAACCGGCGCTCGACGCTCTGCTCTGCAATGCCGTCCGTGAAAACATAATCTTGTATGTGCTTTTGAACGCGAAAGGCTTTGTCAATGCCCTGTGAACGCTTTTCGGCAGTGAAGATATCGCTGTCATAGCTACCTTGAATGCGGTCGTACGTAATATGCTCGACGATCATCGTCGCCTTTTGCTCTTTAATCAGGCGAATGACTTTGTTGATGAATTCTTCCGGATTGTACTTAAACATGGCAAGCTTCGCCGGGCTGATACCGGATAGGATGGCGGCAGCCGTTCTGCGTGTCAGAATTGTCCCTTCGGCGACCTTGCCGATCAAGTCATACTTCACTTGGCTGGTTTCCGAATGGTTCAGCGTTTCAGTGTGAGTTTTTGCCGCCTTGAAAGCGTCTCCACGGTCAATGGCTGTCGCTTCCATGTCGGATTTTTGTTCGCCTGTAGAAACGGTATACTGGAGCTGGGAGACGAAAAGATTCTCGTCGATATGCGTGATGGCTTTCTGTATCAGCTCAGTCGTGTCGAAATCCACCGCATATTCTGTACGGCATTTCGGACATAGTGTTCAATTTCGGAGAGACAGATGACCTCGATATGATTAGTGATGGCTTCGAGCATCATTGTTCGCCTGTCCTCCACGCAGCTTCGGGAGTAGCGCTTTCTGCAAAGGGCATTCACGGCTTTTTGCAATACTCTCCAGTATTTCTTTCCTTCAGGGTCGTCGGGCTGGCGGAGAAGCATCAGCGAGTCAAAATCAAAACCTCGCACCGCCTTTAGATAATCAAAAACCATAGGCGCTATCTTCAGAGCGTCCACACGCATAGCCGCCATGAAGTTATTTCCGTTCGGCTTTATCTCGTCCATAGCCCAAGGCGTTACTGCCGGGTCATAAAAGCTCTCCGCCTGACCGTGACACTTTCTGCAAAGACTCACGAGGTCGTCCATTGCTTCATTGCCGAAGCGGTCATAAGTAAGATGATGTACGTCCGTAGCTTTGCCGCCGCAGACGCAGCAGATATGGTTATCCATCTCAAGCCGTTTATCAGCCGTCTGCCTCCATTGGGAACTGTGAATATATCTTTCGTATTCAGGATTTCCTGGTTTGAAACGCCATGTATTAGCCATTGGATCACTCCTCATTTCTTTTAGTAAGAAATTTGATGGTCATGTTCTTTTCACTCGCCCTGTCAAACTCCGCCTCCATACCGGAACTGAGGCGGTCACCGCACACCCAGAATTCGCCGCATCTGTCCATTAGGGCGTTGCCAAAGGACATACCGAGTTTTCGTTCTGCCGGGTCGTTATCGTCCATGAACTGCGGATACAGAAGATGAGGCGCAACGGGGATGTATCCCTTTTCCACGGCAAGGCGGCAGTATTCTCTCGCCGCCTTTACGTTCGCCGCCACATCCCCGGAGTAGGGACTGCAAATGTACACGAGGGTTCTTTTGTTATCCGGCATGGCGCACCTCCGAAAT
>JAQUVY010000092.1 GCA_028693155.1 Eubacteriales bacterium | reverse complement strand
TCGAAGGAACGCATATTTATCAAGGCTTTGATTATGCTTTTTGAAGTACTGACGTAGAATCTAGGTATTCTCCATGCGTTAACAACGCGACACAGAAAAAGAGGAAGCATCCTTGGATGCTTCCTCTTCAATATCCGGGGTTTCCTTATTTGACGAAGTAGCGGTTCAGCAGACCCTCGAAGGCCTTGCCGTGGCGAGCTTCGTCGCGCGCCATCTCGTGAACGGTGTCGTGGATGGCGTCCAGGTTATACTGCTTGGCCAGCTTGGCCAGCTCAAACTTGCCGGCGGTGGCGCCGTTCTCGGCCTCTACGCGAACGCGCAGGTTCTCCTTGGTGGAGGGGGACACGACCTCACCCAGCAGCTCGGCAAACTTGGCGGCGTGCTCGGCTTCTTCCAGCGCGGCCTTTTCCCAGTACAGACCGATCTCGGGATAGCCTTCGCGGTGCGCGGCGCGGCTCATGGCCAGGTACATCCCCACCTCGGTGCACTCGCCGGCGAAGTTGGCCTTCAGACCGTCGATGATCTCCTTGCGCGCTTCTTCAGGCACGCTGTCGGGGAATTCCTTGCCCACACCGATCACATGCTCGGCAGCCCAGGCTTTTTCGCCGGCGGCTTCCTTGAACTTGGAAGCGGGGGCCTTGCACTGGGGGCAGAATTCGGGGGGATTGTCGCCTTCATAAGTATAACCGCAGATGGAGCAAACGAACTTTTTCATATTATTCCTCCGTGTTTTTATTTTTTATGGCCTCTTGGGCCTTACGCTTATCAATATAACCTGGGCGGCAGCGGTTTAAACACTTATTGATAGAAATTCTTAATAATTTTTTCCTGAGCTTTCCTCGCTTTCCATACCTTGCCGTGCTATAATTTTTAAATACAGATAAACGGAGGTAAGGTTACAGGTGAACAATACGCATTTATTTGAATTCCTGGCCGAAGCCACCGCCGTACCCGGCTTGCCCGGTTTTGAAAGCGAATCCTGCGCCCTCATCGCCGATTGGTTTCAAAACTATTCGGCCGACGTGTGGCAGGACGCTTTTGGAAACGTGTACGCCCGCACCGGCGGCAGCGGGCCGAAGCTGTTCGTCTCCGCCCATTTTGACGGGCTGGGCTTGATCGTGCGTTCGGTGGAGGACGACGGTTTTCTGGGGCTGGCCACGTTAGGCGGGTTTGACTCCCGCACGCTCCCCGGCCGCCAGGTGACCGTGCACGCTCGCGGCGGCGATCTCACCGGCATCATCGGCGCAAAGCCCCCCCATGTGCTCAGCGCGGAGGACATGAAGACCGTATTGACCATTAACGATCTGTTTGTGGACATCGGCTTCTCCCCCGAGCGGGTCAAAGAGCTGGTGCGCGTAGGCGACACCATCTCCATCCCCTCGCCTCTGGTGCAGCTGCAGGGCGATGTAGTCGCCGGGCGGGCGCTGGATGACCGCGCGGGCATTGCCGTGCTGCTGGACGCCATGAAGCGCTTGCAAAAGACCCCCTGCGACGCGCAGGTCATTTTCTGCGCCTCCACCCAGGAAGAGGTGGGTGCCCGCGGCGCGCAGATCGCCGCCTACGGCATCAACCCGGATCTGGCCATTGCCGTTGACGTGTGCCATGCCGTGACGCCCAAAGCGCCCGCTGCCCGCACCGTGCCCTATGACCGTCCGGCCATTGCCCGCGGCGTCACGGTGGATCGGCGCGTCAGCTGCCGCCTGGAGCAGGTGGCAAAGGATCTGGAAATGGAGTATTCGGTAGAGGTATCTCCCGGCGGAAGCACCGGCACCGATATGGACGAGGTGTCCCTGGTTCGCTGCGGCGTTCCCAGCGGTGTGTTGTCCATCCCGCAAAAATATATGCACACCACGGTGGAATGCCTGAAGCTCAGCAGCGTGCGCAAGTGCGGTAAGCTCATTGCCGGCTTCGCCCATTCGCTGCAGCAGGGATGGGAGGATTGGCCATGCGAGTAGAAGAATTGGTAAAACTGGCCGGCGTTTCCGGCCGCGAGGACGAAGTCCGCGCTTATCTGATGCAGGAGGCCGGCAAGCTGGCCGATGAAGTGCGCACAGACAGCATCGGAAACGTCATCGCCGTCAAACGCGGCACGGCGGAAAAGCCGGCGCGCATTATGGCCTGCGCACATATGGATGAAGTAGGCTTTATGATCACCGGCTATGAGGATTCCGGTCTGCTGCGCTTTGCCCCCGTGGGCGGCATTGACGCGCGCATTCTGCCCTCCATGCGCGTGCTCATCGGCAAAAAGCAGATCCCGGGCGTCATTGGCTCCATGGCGGTACACCTGCTCACCCAGGAAGACCGCAAAAAGCCGCTGCCCTTAAAGGATATGTATATCGACATCGGTGCCGAAAGCCTGGAGGAAGCCAAGGCTTTGGTGGCGCTGGGCGACTGGGCTCGCTTTGACAGCGACCCGGTGCACTTCGGCGGTAACCTTCTCAAGGCCCGGGCGCTGGACGACCGCGCCGGCTGCGCCATGCTGCTCAAGGCTCTGGAAAATCGCTATGAAGCCACACTGCTGGCGGTTTTCTCCGTGCAGGAGGAGGTGGGCACCCGCGGCGCGCAGGTCGCCGCCTACGCGTTGGAGCCCGACGCCGCCATCGTGCTGGAGGGCACCACCTGTGCCGACATGCACGATGTGCCGCTGCATCAAAAGGTCACGCGCATCGGCTTGGGCGCGGCGCTTTCCATGATGGATCGCTCGGCGATCATGGATGTCAAGCTTCGCCGGTTCCTCACCGATCTGGCCGACGCCAACGCCATCCATTGGCAGGATCGGATGGGCACCTGGGGCGGCACCGATGCCGGCGCCATTCAGTTGGCTCTGGCCGGACGCCCGGTGGCGAACATCTCCGTTCCCTGCCGTTACATCCACTCCCCCGTTTCGGTGATGAGCAAGGATGACTACGCCAACGCAGAAAAGCTGCTGGGTCTGTTCATGACCCATATTCAGGACTACATGAGCAAGGAGGATGCGTGATGATGAATCAGGCAGTGGAAACGTTAAAGACCCTTATGCAGGTTTACGGCCCCAGCGGCCATGAAGAGCAAATCGCCGGGGTGATCGAAGAGATGGTGCGCCCCTACGTGGACGAAGTGTATCGCGATGCCCTGGGCAGCGTGATCGCCGTAAAGCGCTGCGGCGGCAAAAAGGTCATGCTGGCCGGGCATATGGATCAGATCGGCTACATCGTGACCCACATCGACGAAAACGGCTTTTTGCGCGTGGCCAACGTGGGCGGCGTTACGCCCCAGTGGGAGCTGTTCCACGCGGTGCGCTTTGAAAACGGCGTGCGCGGCATCGTGGGCTTTGAAACCAAGCACGAGGACTACCGCACGCTCAAGACCGATCATCTTTTTATTGACATCGGCGCGGAAAGCTATGAAGAAGCCCGCTCCATGGTCAACGTGGGCGATATGTGCATCTTCGAAGCGCCCGTCATCGAAACCGAGAAGCGCCTCACCGGCCCCTATCTGGATGACCGCATCGGCTGTGCCATGATCATTGAAGCGCTGAAAAAACTGGAAAACTGCAAGTACGACGTATACGCCGCCTTCACCGTGCAGGAAGAAGTGGGCTGCCGCGGCGGCCACACCACCGCCTTTGGCATTGAGCCGGACATCGGCGTGGCCTGCGACATTACCCCCAGCCCCGACACCCCCGAGACCACGAAGATCTGCTCGGTCAAGGTGGGCTGCGGCCCGGCCATCAAGGTAAAGGACGGCCACCTGATCGCCCATCCCGTGGTGCGCCGCTGGATGGAGGATTCGGCGGAAGCGGCGAATATCCCCGTGCAAAATGAAGTGCTGGCCTTCGGCGGCACCGATGCGGGCGACATCGCCCTGAGCCGCGCGGGCGTAAAGGCCGGCACGCTGTCCATCGCCACCCGCTTTGGTCACTCCGTTGCCGAAACCGTTTCCATCCGCGATTACGAGCAGTGCATCGACCTGCTGGTTTCCATGCTGCAGCGCGACTACGAATAAAATCATTCCAAAAGGAGCTGTTCTATGAGCAAGCGTGAGATCTCCACCCCCGCGGCGCCCGCTTCCATCGGGCCCTATTCTCAAGCCATCGACACCGGCTCTCTGGTGTTTCTTTCGGGTCAGATCCCCATCGACGCCGCCACCGGCAAGGTGGTGGGTGACGATGCGGCTGCCCAGACCCGGCAGATCTTTCGCAACATTCGGGCGGTGCTGGCCGCCGTTGGCCTTGAGCCCGATGACATCGTAAAATCCACCGTGTTCCTCAAGGATATGGAGGATTTTGCCGCCATGAACGAGGTATACGCCCAGGAGCTTCAGGCGCCCCACCCTGCCCGCTCGGCGGTGCAGGTGGCGCGGCTGCCCAAGGATGTGCTGGTTGAGATCGAGGTCATCGCCAGCCGGGTATGCCCATGAGCAAGCTCATCGGCGTTACCACCAGTTGGATGATCAACGAGCAGGGCGTGCGCTGCGCCATGCTTACCACCCCCTATCTGGAGGCGGTGCGCGCGGCGGGCGGCGTGCCGGTTGCCCTGTTTGACGGGCAAGGCGACATTCCCGCGCTGTGTGAAGGGCTGGACGGCCTGCTGCTGTCCGGCGGTTACGATCTGGATCCCGCGCTGTACGGCCAGGAAAACCGGGATTCCGAGTTTATCGACCAAACGCGGGACGCCTTTGAGATCGCCCTGTGCCGTGTCTTTGCCCAGACGGGCAAGCCCATGCTGGGCATCTGCCGCGGGCATCAGGTCATCACCGTGGCTTTTGGCGGTACGCTTCATCAGGACATCGGCAAGGAGCTGGGCGTAAACCATCCCAACCCCTGCACCCATTCCCTCGCCATTCGCCCGGATTCCTTTCTGCGGCCCATCCTGGGGGAAAGCCACACCGTCAACAGCACGCACCACCAGGCCACCCTGGCCACGCCCAACGGCTTTATGGTGACGGCGCTTGCCCCCGACGGCGTGGTGGAAGCGCTGCAGGCGACCGACGGACGCCCCATCTACGGCGTGCAGTTTCACCCCGAGCGTCTTTACCGGGATGACCCTGCCGCGCTGGGCATCTTTGAGCTTCTTTTATGACGCAAAAGCGCGCTGCCTGCTTTCAGGCGGCGCGCTTTTTTATACAGATGGGAGAAGGAATGATTTCGATCCGAAACGCTGCGGCAGGCGATCTGAACGGCTTGGCCGTGCTGTACCTTCAGCTTTCCGGGGAGCAAAGCCGCCCAGAACAAATGGCCGCGCTGCTGACGCGCATTTTGGCCGACCCGGCTTATGATCTTCTGGTGGCTGCCGACAAGACCGGGCGTGTTCTGGGCACCGTGATGGGCATCCTGTGCTGCGATCTGGTGGGCGAATGCCGCCCGTTTATGCTGGTGGAAAATGTGGTGGTGGACGACGCCTGCCGGGGAGAGGGCATCGGTCGGCGGCTTATGGCGCATCTGGAAACCCATGCACGCGCGCACCATTGTTCCTATGTGATTCTCGTTTCCGGCCACACCCGCACGGGCGCTCACGCCTTTTACCGCGCCATGGGCTACAACGCGCAGGGCGAAGCGCGCGGTTTCAAAAAATACCTGTAATTTATCCGAAAAGGAGCGTGTTTTTCATGGCATATGATCTGGAAGAAAAAGAGGGTTTTGTGCTGGTGCATAACCACGGCGGCAAAACGCTGGGCTATTCCCCCGCCTCGGGCGTCAAGCTTATCGAACGCGACGGCTTCGCCTTTAAGGATTTAAACAAAAACGGTGTGCTGGATCCCTACGAGGATTGGCGTCTGCCCATGGAGGAGCGCATCGCCGACCTGGCCGCCCGCATGAACACCCAGGAGATCGCCGGGCTGATGCTCTACAGCGCACACCAAACGCTGAGCGCAAGCCCCCGCAGCGGCTTTTTTGCCGGCACCTACAGCGGCGTGCCCCGCGCCCAAAGCGACGCGCCCGCCTGGGCCCTGACCGATCAGCAGAGGGCCTTTTTGACTGCCGACCATCTGCGCCACATCCTCATGACCGCGGTGGACAGCGCCGAAACTGCAGCCCGCTGGAACAACGAGGTGCAGGCGCTCACCGAATCGCTGGGGCTGGGTATCCCCGCCAACAACAGCTCCGATCCCCGGCACGGCGCCAAGGCCGAGGCCGAGTTCAACGCAGGCGCTGGCGGAGACATTTCCCAATGGCCGGAGGCGCTGGGGCTGGCCGCCACTTTTGACCCCGAGACTGCACGCCGGTTTGGCCGCGTGGCCGCCGCAGAATACCGGGCGCTGGGCATCACCACCGCCCTCTCCCCCCAGATCGACATGGCATCCGAGCCGCGCTGGATGCGCTTTGACGGCACCTTTGGCGAGAGCAGCAAGCTTTCCGCCGATATGGCCGAGGCCTACTGCGACGGCTTTCAGACCACCCCGGGCGAACCGGACGGTTGGGGCGGCCAAAGCGTGAACACCATGGCCAAGCACTGGCCGGGCGGCGGCAGCGGCGAAGGCGGGCGGGACGCCCACTTTGCCTACGGCAAGTACGCCGTTTACCCGGGCAACAATTTTGCCGAGCATTTGATTCCCTTCACGCAGGGCGCCTTTGCGCTCAAGGGCGGCACCAAGCGCTGCTCCGCCATCATGCCCTATTACACCGTCAGCACCGGTCAAGACAAGGGCGGCGAATGCGTGGGCAACAGCTATTCGGATTATATCGTCGGCGATCTGCTGCGTCGGCAATACGGCTTTGACGGCGTGGTGTGCACCGACTGGAACATCACCCACGACAACCACCGGATGGACGCCTTTGTGTCGGGCAAATGCTGGGGCATGGAAACCGCCACCGTCGCCCGGCGTCACTATAAAGCGCTGATGGCAGGAGTGGATCAGTTCGGCGGCAACAACGACAAGCAGCCCATTTTGGAGGCCTACGCCATGGGTGAGGCCGAGCTGGGAGAGGCCGCCATGCGCCAACGCTTTGAGGCCTCCGCCCGCCGCCTGCTGCGCAATATTTTCCGAGTGGGGCTTTTTGAAAACCCTTATCTGGACACGGCGGAGTCTGCAAAGATCGCCGGAAGCCCCGCCTTCATGGCCGCGGGTTACGCGGCCCAGCAGCGCTCAATCGTACTGCTGAAGAATCACGGCGGCCTCCTGCCGCTCAACCGTCGCCTTAAGGTCTACATCCCCCTGCGGCACATCTCCGCCGGCACCGATTGGTTTGGCAACCGCACGCCCGAGTGTGACGTTTTCCCCGTGCGGCGCGACCTCGTGGAGAAGTATTACGACGTGACCGATGATCCCGCGCAGGCCGACTTTGCGCTGTGCATGATCCATTTCCCGCAAAGCTACGGATACGATGCCGAAAAGGGTTATCTCCCCGTCACGCTGCAATATCGCCCCTACACGGCGGTCAACGCCCGCGCGCACAGTCTGGCCGGCGGCGATCCGCTGGAGGAAAGCGCCGAGCGCAGCTATCGCGGCAAAACCAACGTCGCCTCCAACCAATCCGATCTGGACATGGTGCTGAGCGCCCGCAAGGCGATGGGCAGCAAGCCGGTGGTCGTCAGCCTGCGCTGCCAGAACCCCACTGTCCCGGCCGAGTTTGAGCCCGCTGCTGATGTGATCGTGGTGGATTTCGGCTCGCAGCCTCAGGCGATCCTGGACATTCTATCGGGCAAGTGCGAGCCCAGTGCCCTGCTGCCCTTCCAAATGCCCGCCGATATGGAAACGGTGGAGGCGCAGTGCGAGGATGTTCCCTTTGACATGACACCCTACACCGATGCCGACGGCCACCGCTACGACTTTGCTTTTGGCCTGAATTATGAGGGCGTTATTACGGACGAACGCACAAAAAAATATTTTTTCGAACGCCCTTGACAATCCGGGAGTAATCCAGCTATCATTCGAAACATCCTTTTTTCGGGAGGTTTTCAAATGATCGAGGTACGAGTGGAAAGCAAGCCCGCCTTTGCCGTGGCCGGCAAGAAGGTATGGATCAGCGGCCAGGACAACGAACAGTTCGGGCGTTTTTGGGCAGAGGCCAACAGCGGCGGCTTAACCGACCGTCTGCGCGCTTTGGCGGGCAACGTCCCCGGCGCGGTCACCAAAAGCAGCGTGTTCGGCGTCTCTTGCGTGGAGAAGGATCCCAACGACCGCGCGTTTGACTTTTTCATTGCCGCCGAGCTGGACAGTGCGAACGCTCAGGAGCTGGAAACCTATGTTGTGCCTGCGGCAAAGTGGGCCATCTTTTCCAACCGGGGCGAGCTGCCCATGTCACTGGTGAAGGCGGAAATGCACGCCTTTATGGAGTGGCTGCCCGCGTCGCCCTATCAGCACGCCTTGGCTCCCGAGCTAGAGGTATACCCCGATGCGGAGCCCGATCTGGTGGAGTTCTGGCTCCCGCTGACCGAGAAATAGCCCCAGCCGCGCAAAAAAGCACCGGAACATTCCGGTGCTTTTTGTTTAGCCATTCATCATTTTAAAGGTCAGCGGGCCGGCAATGCCGTCGGCCTTCAGTCCGTGATCGGCCTGATAAGCACGCAGCGCGGCGTCGGTATCGCCGCCAAAGACGCCGTCCACCCCGGCTTCCCCCACGGTGTAGCCCGCCTGCTCCAGCTCCCATTGCAGCCAGCGCACCTCGTCGCCCCGGCTGCCCCGGCGCAGCATATGCCCCTTGGTGATGACCGGCACCCCATACGGATTTGCCGCTTTGATGGGCGCGGCCGTCCTTTCGTCGCCCCAGAAGGTATGCCCGCCGACGGTGCCCAATCGCTGCCAGGCGGCGTCTCGCGCCTCTACGGTCTGCGCGGCCGCCCTTGCGCCCAAAAACCACAGCACCGCCTGGGGATAGGCACGCTCGCCGCCCTCAAACACGGCGCGCGCGGCCTGCTCCACCTCGGGCACGGTGCTTAAATCTCCTTGCCAGGGTGCGGCAAACTGCCCGGGGCGCAGCACAGCCTCCAGCGTTTTGCCGAAGCGCTTTTTACTGTCATCCCGCCGGTCGCGAATGCACTGCGACACGGCGATCTTGCCCAAATACGGCTCTCCCCGGCACTCGGCTGCCACGGTACGCACCAGCGTATCCCACAGCGCCGGTGCAATGCCCTTGGGCGTGATTGCGGCCGCCTGCCCGCCGCCCAGCGCCGCCCGAAAGTCGTCCATGCTTTTGCCAAAGAGCGGAAACCAGTGCAGCGGGTCGGCGTGGTTGCTGTTGGACAGGCCGCGCGCGTAAGCCTCGCAGTGCCCCAGCACATTGCCGGTGGGGATGTTCCATCGCTTGCAGATCCGCGCTGCCAGCCACACCGCCCGCGCCCACGCCGCCTCAAAATAGGCGCGGTCGGTTTTCCAATCCTTCGGCTCGCAGATCTCCATGCCCACACTCATGGAATTGATGGGCTTGCCGCAGTGCCAGCCCCAATACCCCTCGGGCAGCGCGGCCACAATGGCCGTATCATCCACAAAATAGTGCACGGACTTTTCCACATCGGGCTTGTTCCAGCGCGCCGGCCAGCTCGCCGCCATGACGCCCGGCGTGGCCGTGCTGTGGATCACCACATAGGTGGGGGCGATTCGGGTAGGCCGGGCATACGTGGGGTTTTGCGTCAAATATTCTTCCGTAATCGGGTAATTCATGTTACCCCTTTCTTTTTTTCGCCTGAATGCGCTGGGTGCGGATCTGCTTTAAGTATTCGTCTGCCGCCCGGGCGTCCTGCGTAAAGCTGTTGTTCTTCCACCATGCCCATAAAGAAGAAAGCACGGTCATGCTCAAAGAAATCAGTTGGGTCACCTCATCGTCATAGATGGGCAGCCTATCCTTCCCCGCAATGGCCAATATCTGGTTG
>JAQUVY010000091.1 GCA_028693155.1 Eubacteriales bacterium | reverse complement strand
ATATAAATAATCCAAAGTGGCACATTTCCATGCATAATCAGATTAAGGCAAGTGTCGCATTTAATAGGGAGGGGATTTGCACGTCGCAAATCCCCCCATGTATACTTCCTTATGTGTTCGTCACCTTTGGTTCGTCTGTTTTTTTGTTTGGGTTATAACCGCTTGCTGCCCAGCTTGCGGAACAGATCGGTAAACACCGCGTCGCGGTCTACCGATATGGCCTCGCGGATGAGGTGGCGGGAGCGGTCGAAGGAAAGCCTGCAATCCTCGTGCAGGATGGGGGAATGATCCAGCACGGTGGGTACCCAGTCGGGGTTCACCAGCCAGGCGACGGTGATGATGTCCCAAACGACCTTGGAACGGGCGCCCGCTCCCTCGTGGGTGCGGTTGAAGCGTGCCACGATCTCGGTGAGGTATTGCCCCAGACCGCCGGCATCGCCCAGGTAGTATTCCAGCTCGGGCACGGTGGTGGCCAGGTGTGTGGTCACATCCACACAGGGCATCTGCACCAGCGGTACCCCGCTGTCAAACAGTACGCGCGAGGACGACACGTCCTGAAACAGGTTGAACTCATGGCTGTCTTTCCAGGTGTGTGCGTTGCCGCCCAGCCACACCACCACGATTTTGTCGATGATCTCGGGGCAGGCCAAAATGGCGGAGGAAACGTTGACCGGGCAGCCGATGGCGGCCACATAGAGCGGATCCCCGGCAGGCCGGGCCTTTGCCCGCTCGATCAGATCCAGCGTGGCGGGGCTCAGGATGGGCTGACCGTTCTCCATGTAGCGGTCGGCACCGCGGAAAACCGCGGGCTTTTTGACGCAGTCGTCCAGCAGGCTCAAGATGTGCAGAATCTCCTGATAGCTTTTTTCCATGCCGTCGGCGGGGGAGGAGGACATTTCGTTAAAGTAAGGCGCGGCATACACGGCCTGCAGGTTCAGCGAGGGGGAGAGCGCGGCGTAGGCCAGGGCAAACTGGTCGTCGATCTCGTTATAGGCGTCCGTATCCAGCACCATATCCAAAACGCGGCCGCGGGGCGGCTCCAGGCGCTGTACGAGAGTGGGCATATCCAGCATAAAAAAAGACCTCCTTATGGCGGTGATATTTGCTTTGCCCTATCATAGCATAAGCGCCGCCAATTTTGACGATAAATTTGGATTGTCTATGCAAATTCGCCGCCGACATGGTATAATAAACCACATTATGCGGCAAAGGGTCGCTCTCGGTTCGGGGGAACCGAAGGGACGCCGGTTTGGCTGGAGGTGCAGTTTTGTGGATCGGAAAAGCGCGCGCAGGATCAACCGCCGCTTTTACGGGTGGATTTATCGGGTGGGTTATCGGGCGGTACATATCTTTAAACGCCGGCTGAAGGTGGTGGGCACGGAGCGCATCAGCGACCGCCCCAGCGTTTTTATCAGCCGCCATATGAACGGCTACGGGCCGTTCTCGGTGATGGCGTGGTGCGATATTCCCCGCCTGCGGATCTGGATACTGGCTTCTTTTTTGGAGAAAGAGAGCTGCTATCATCAGTACGCGGATTATACCTTTTCCCAGAGGCTGGGTTGGCCCAAGTGGGCCAGCGCGGCGTGCGCCTGGGTGTTGTGCCGGGTCGTGCCCTGGTTTGACCGATCCATGGGCGCGCTGCCTGTATATCGCGGCAGCAGAGAGATCATCAAGACGCTCAAAATGTCGGTGGAGTCCCTACACGACGGGCAGAATATTTTGGTTATGCCGGAAACCGATATTTTGGATCGGGAAGAGCACACCGGGCAGCTTTACGCCGGGTTTGTGCAGCTGGGCAGGCTGTACTGCAAGGCCTACGGCGCGGATACGCTGGATTTCTATCCGGTTTATACGGACAAGGAGGATAATACGATCTATATCCGCCCGCCGGTCACCTTTCATGCAGGTCGCCCCTACCAGCAGGAGCGTGACCGTATGCTGGAGGCGCTGCGCGTGGGCATGAGCGCAGAGGATGTTTGGCAAAAGGAGTATCATGAAGAGTAAGTATTCGTTTGCCGGTGCGGGCTGGCTGCTGTGCATCTGGCTGGTCTGGTATCAGGGCGTGATGGGCGTCTTTGGCCTGGCGACGGCCATGGGGCTTTCGCTGACGAGTACCTGGAGCTATTATCTGGTCACCGGTGTGCTGGAGATTCTGCTCATTGCGCCGGTGGTGGGTTATGCGCTGGTGAAAAAGGCACCGGCGGCAAGCCTGATGGGCGCGCGGCCCCGGGGCGGGCAGATCGCCTTGGGCGCGGCCATCGGCGTATGCCTGGTGCCGGCCACCATGTTCGTCAGCATCTTCTGGCAGGCGATCCTTCAGGCGCTGGGCGGCGGGCAGCTGGAGATGAATCTCCCTGCGGCGGGCAATCTTGGCGAGCTGCTGCTGGGCATGGCCGTGATGGGCGGCACGGCGGCTATCGTGGAGGAACCCCTTTTCCGGGGTATCGTGCTGCGCGGCGCGGGGGCACGCCTGCCCAAGTGGCCGGCGCTGATCCTTACTTCGGTTTTGTTTGGCCTGTGCCATTTTCAGCACCAGAGCCTGCCCACGCTGATCTTGGTGGGGCTGGCGCTGGGTCTGGTCACCTGGCGCACCGGCTCGCTGTGGCCTTCCATCGCGCTGCATGGTACTTATAACATGACGGCAGTATTGCTGGAGTTTGTCAGCCAAAAGGCAAGTGCGCTGGTGGGCAGCGAGCTGACCGACGCAGGAGCCGTTTCTCTGCCGCAGATGCTGCTGGGCGGCTTGAGCTGGCTGGCCATCGGGGTGCCCTTTGCCGCGGCCATAGCGGGTCTGTATTATTGGTTGTGTCGCATAACCCCAAAAAGAGCGGTGTGGAAGGCGCAGCCCTGGGAGACAAAGCCCGGCGCGTGGGGCTGGGTGCCGTGGGTGCTGGCGGGGCTTATCGCCCTGGGCGGTGTCACGATGACGGCTCTGCAGGATTTTGGATTTTTCAACTGGCTCATGGAGCTGGCAAACAGGATAGGAGCGAGGTAAAACATGGACAAAACGGTAAAGCAGCAGGCACAGGAGGCGCGCGCGGCGGCCATCGAGCTGGCAGCATCGCCCCGGCAAACGCGCGACGCGGCGCTGCGGGCGGTAGCCCGGGCGCTTACCGAGCGCCGGGAAGAGATCTTCGCGGCCAACGCCAAGGATCTGGAGCGCAGCCGGGAAGAAGGGCTGTCGCAGCCCCTGCTCAAGCGCCTGCGGTTTGACCAGGGAAAGCTCAACACCGTGACCGAAGGGATCCTGCAGCTGTGCGCCATGGCCGATCCGCTGGGCGTTACCCAATACGCCATGGAAATGGACGAGGGGCTGAAGGTCTACCGGGTGAGCTGCCCCATCGGCGTCATCGGCATCATTTTTGAATCGCGCCCCGACGCACTGGTGCAGATCTCCATGCTGTGCCTGAAATCGGGCAATGCAGTGCTGCTCAAAGGCGGGCGGGAGGCCATGCTGACCAACCGCGCTCTGTACGACATCATCTGCCAGGCTTCGCAGGCAGCGGGCGCGCCCCAAGGCTGGGCGGGGCTGCTCACCACCCGAGAGGATGTGGGCGAGATGCTGACCATGGACGACGACATCGACCTGATCATCCCCCGGGGCTCCAATGCTTTTGTTAAGTATATTATGGATCATTCCCATATTCCGGTTTTAGGACACGCCGACGGCATCTGCCATGTGTATGTGGATCGGGCGGCGCACACGGATATGGCGGTGAAGATCGCGCTGGACAGCAAGACACAGTATGTGGCGGTGTGCAATGCCGCCGAGACACTGCTGGTGCACCGGGATATCGCCCGGGAATTCCTGCCGGCCATGGCGGCCGCCTTTGCTGCCCGCGGCGTGGAGATGCGGGGCTGCCCCCGCACGCAGGAGATCATAGACTGCCTGCCGGCCACGCAGCAGGATTGGGAAACCGAGTATCTGGACTATGTCATTTCCATTCGCGTGGTGGATGACCTGACGCAGGCCATGGAGCACATCAACACCTACGGATCGGGTCATACGGACTGCATCGTGAGCGCAGATGACGAGGCCATCCGCACATTTTTTGCGGGGGTGGACTCGGCAGATGTCTTTGCCAACTGCTCCACTCGCTTTGCCGATGGGTACTGCTTTGGTCTGGGTGCCGAGGTGGGGATCGGTACGGGAAAGATCCACGCGCGCGGGCCGGTAGGCCTGGAGGGACTGCTCATCTATAAATACAAGATGGTGGGCAATGGCCAGACTCTGGAGGATTACGCCGCCGGGCGGCGGCATTTCCACCACCGCGCCTTGCAGGAGGATTGTCCGCTGTAGCGCAAAACCAAATTCTAAAATGCAGCTTTGCTTGCGCCAGCTTGCATATTCTTCACAAAACAATCCGGAAACAAGTGAAAAACCCCTGCTAAAGCGCAAAAATCAGGCCGCTGGCACGAATTTTGCAAGCGATTGATGAAAATGCAGGATGCATTTGCCAATTGCGAATGTGAATTTTTTTGGGCAAACATATTGCATTTTTGTGACCGCGTTGCTATAATTACACCAGCTTTAGTTAGCAAATCTCAAGGAGGAATTCACAATGAAACGTTTGGCAACTTTGTTGCTGGTCGTTGTGATGGCCGCGAGCTTCCTGTTCGCTGGCTGCGCAAAGACCCCTGCCGCCGAACCTACGGTTGCGCCGAGCGCCGGCGAAGCCACCGAGGCTCCCAAGGCCACCGAGGCTCCCGCCAGCACTTCCGCTTATCCCGGCACCATGACCGCCGGAAGTGTCACCTTCAACCTGGGCTCCGAGCCCCCGAAGATGAACTCCCTTTTGGCCACCGACACCAACTCCTTCACGCTGTTCCGTCACCTGCTGGAAGGCTTGACCACCCTGGATCCCCAGAACTTGGTGCAGCCCGGCATGGCTGAGAGCTGGGATGTCAGCGATGACAAACTGACCTACACCTTCCATCTGCGCGATGCCAAGTGGAGCAATGGCGATGCTGTCACCGCCAACGACTTCAAGTTCGCCTGGATGACCGTGCTGAATCCTGACACCGCCGCCGGCTACAACTACATGCGGTATGTCATCAAGGGCGCCCAGGAATACAACACCAAGAAGGGCACCGCTGAGGACGTGGGCATTGAGGTTGTGGACGAGAAGACCCTGAAGGTCACGCTAGCAGCCCCCACCCCCTATTTCCTCGACCTGTGCGCGTTTGGCACCTTCATGCCCCTGAACGAAACCTTTTACAAGCAGTATGGCGATCAGTACGCCACCGAAGCCAGCAACATGCTGTACAACGGCCCCTGGACCATGACCTCCTGGGAACATGAGTCCAAGATCGTCATGACCAAGAACCCCGATTATTACAACGCTGCTGAGATCAAGATCGACGAGCTGGTTGCTCTGATGATCACCGACTCCAACGTTGCCATGAACACCTTCAAGTCCGGCGAAGCTGACATGATCGGCCTCAACGGCGAGCAGTCCGCCGAGATGAAGGGTGCCGGTGAAACCGTGCAGTCCTACTCCGACGGCTCCTCCTGGGCGCTGGCGTTCAACCTGACCGACAAGACCATGGCCAACGCCAATGTGCGTAAGGCTCTGACCCTGGCCATTGACCGTCAGTCCTTCATCACCAACGTGCTGAAGAACAACTCCTCTGTTTCCTACAGCTGGAACCCTGCCGTGATCAACAACGGCGATAAGGTCTTCAAGGATCAGCTGCCCAACGGAGCCAAGTACTTCAACGATGCTGACATCGAAGGCGCCAAGGCCGCTCTGGAGCTGGCCAAGACCGAGCTGGGCGTGGATACCATCTCCGTCGAGCTGCTGATGGACGAGGGCGACACCGGTGCTTTGACCGCCGCTTACTACCAGGATTGCTGGAAGAAGGCTGGTATTGAGTGCACCATCACCCAGGTTCCCTTCAAGGATCGTCTGGCCCGTCAGGACAACAAGGAATATCAGGTTTCCTCCTACGGCTGGGGACCCGACTATAACGACCCCATGACCTTCCTGGATCTGTGGGTGTCCGGCTCGGGCAACAACATCATCGGCCTGAACGATGCCACCTATGACAAGAACATCGCCGATGCTCTGGTCGAGGCCGATTACGACAAGCGTACCGCCATGCTGGTTGAGTGCGAAAACACTCTGATCGAGAACTTCTACCTTGGGCCTGTCTACTTCCGTCAGCGTGACTTCATCACCTCCGGCAAGCTGCAGGGCGTGGTTCGTACCGCGTTCCAGGACGTCAACTTCCGCTGGGCTTCCATCGTAGAATAATCTTCTCAAGCATAATTCCTAAGTTTATTTGTAAGTATGTGTGCCGATGGCCGCGTGTGCGGTCATCGGCATCCTTAAAAAACAAGTTCTCCCGAGAATAAAAGCACGTTTTTTGTCCAAAGATAGTGAAAGCACTATCAGTTTTTTGTTTATCGGTTCTTAAAGTGGAAAAATACGGAAGCCGCCGCTGGGCAGCTTTTGTGAAAATAAATATTTTGGTGCAAAGTATATCGGTAGGCGCGGCGTTTATGAAACAGCGTGGCAGCAGGCCGAAAAAGGAGGTAACCTCTGTGTGGAAGTACATACTTAAAAGAGTTCTGTACGCAATCCTGACGCTGTGGGCGCTGGCAACGATCACGTTTTTTATCATGCGCTTGTTGCCGGGCGATCCGTTCATCGGGACCAAAGCGTTGACGGAGTCTGCTCACGCCGCAATGAATGCAAAGTATGGCTTGGATAAGCCGGTAATTGTGCAGTACTTCATGTTCATGGGCAACCTGCTCAAGGGCGATATGGGCTTGTCCACCCATTATAACCGGCCGGTCAATACCATTATTGCGCAGGCATTCCCGTATTCCTTTGACCTAGGAATTCGGTCGTTGATCTTTGCGGTGATCGGCGGTGTTTTCTGCGGATCCATTGCCGCGCTGTATCGCGGCACATGGGCGGACACCGCGACCATGATCATTGCCATCATTGGCGTATCCATCCCGTCCTTTATCATGGGCGCTTTGATGCAGTATTTCATTTCGTTGAAGCTGGGCGCTGCCGTAGCAGGCACGGCTTTTGAGTTTTTGAAGCTGCCGGTCATCGGATATGTCACAGAAAAACATAAAATTTTGCCGGCGTTGGCGCTGGGCTTTGGCTCGCTGGCCACGCTGTCGCGGCTGACCCGCACCAGTATGCTGGACGTGCTGGGTCAGGACTATATCAAGACCGCCAAGGCGAAGGGACTGTCCCAGATGGCCATCACCTGGAAGCATGCGCTGCGCAACGCGCTGCTGCCCGTGGTCACCGTGCTGGGCCCCATCACCGCCTCGGTGCTGACCGGTGCCTTCGTTGTGGAAAACATCTTCAACATTCCCGGCATGGGCAAGTTCTTTGTTCAGTCCATTCAGGTGCGTGATTATTCCATGATCGCCGGCACGACCGTCTTCTACGGCGCATTCCTGGTGGTTGCTACTTTGCTGGTCGACATCGCATACGGCATCATTGATCCCCGTATTCGTTTGGCCAAGAAAGGATGATGCTGACATGAGCGAAGAAACCAGAAAAATCGATCCCGCAATGTTTGAAGTGGTCGGGTCCGACGCCAAGGCGCGTGAAGCCATCGCCCGTCCCAGCGTCAGCTATTTCAAAGACGCCATGCGCAGGCTGTTCCGCAATCCTACGGCAGTGGTGTGCATCGTGATCCTGTTGGTCATTATGCTGGGCGCAATTTTTGTTCCCATCTTCTCGCCCTATACCATGGAGCAGCAGGACGTGGTGAATAACTACGCCGGCTTCATGACCAGGGACGCCAACGGCGGGCTGCATATTTTCGGCACCGATGAGTTGGGGCGCGATGTGTTTGTCCGCGTATGGTCGGGCGCGCGCGTGTCGTTGACCATCGCGGTGGCCGCCGTGTTCGTCAACTTTATCATCGGCTGCATTTACGGCTGCATTTCCGGCTTTTACGGCGGCGCAGTCGACAACATCATGCAGCGTATCGTGGAGATCATCATCGGCATCCCGTACCTGATCATCGTCATTCTGATGATGGTCATCATGGAGCCGGGTATGCTCACCATGATCATCGCCTATGCGACCGTGGGCTGGACGGGCATGGCGCGTCTGGTACGCGGCCAGGTCATGCAGCTCAAAGAGAACGAATATGTGCTGGCTGCGCGGGTGATGGGCGCCGGCGTGTGGCGCATCAATTTGCGTCATTTGCTGCCCAACCTGCTGTCCGTGGTCATCGTAAACCTTACGCTGGCCATCCCCGGTGCAATTTTTACCGAGTCCTTCCTGAGCTTTATCGGCTTGGGCGTTCCCATTCCCCAGGCCAGTTGGGGCACGCTGGCTTCGGACGGCATTCGTGCTTTCCAGCAGCATCCCCATGTGCTGATCGTACCGGCAGTCTTTATCAGCCTGACCATGCTGTCCTTCAACCTGCTGGGCGATGCTCTGCGCGACGCGTTCGACCCCAGGTTGAGAAAGTAGGTGCAACATGGCTGATAGAATTTTAACGGTTAATGATTTGCAGGTATCCTTTGATACTTACGCGGGCGAGGTGCAGGCCGTGCGCGGCGTCACCTTCTATTTGGATAAGGGCGAAGTGCTGGCCATCGTGGGCGAGTCGGGCTGCGGCAAGTCCGTGACGGCACAAACCCTGATGAAGCTGAACCCCATGCCGCCGGCACGCATCAAAGGCGGCAGCGTGGATTTTAGCGGCAAAGATATTCTGGCGACCGGTGAGCGAGAGATGCGTAAAATCCGTGGTGCGCAGATCGCCATGATTTTCCAGGACCCCATGACCTCCCTGAACCCCACCATGCAGGTGGGCAAGCAAATTGCGGAGGTGCTGCGCCTCCACCAAAATATTTCCCGCGCGGAGGCCAACGAAAAGGTGGTAAAGCTGCTGGAGAAGGTGCGTATCCCCAACGTGGAGCGGCGCATCAAGCAGTATCCTCATGAATATTCCGGCGGTATGCGCCAAAGAGCCATGATCGCCATGGCGCTGGCCTGCGAGCCGCAGCTGCTCATCGCGGATGAGCCCACCACCGCGCTGGATGTAACCATTCAGGCGCAGATTCTGGAGCTGATGAAGGAGCTGCAAAAGGAAACCCAGGCAGCGCTGATCCTCATCACCCATGATTTGGGCGTGGTGGCGTCCATTGCGCACCGTGTGGCGGTTATGTATGCCGGGCGCATTGTGGAGACCGGCGTGCTGGACGATATTTTCTATCGTCCCGCCCACCCCTACACCTGGGGCTTGCTGGAAGCCCGTCCCCGTATGGATCACGACCGCAAAGAAGAGCTGCTGGCCATTGACGGCACGCCGCCCGATTTGCTGATGCCGCCCAAGGGCTGCGGTTTTGCGGATCGCTGTGTCAACTGCATGAAGATCTGCCGCGAGGAGTATCCCCCGGAATACGATCTGGGCAACGGACACGTCAGCGCCTGCTGGCTGCATCATCCCGATGCTCCCAAACCTGAGCATCTGTTCAAGAAAGGGTGAGGGGAACATGGAAAACAACAAAGCGTTGATTGAATGCAGAGATCTTTCGGAATTTTTCCCTGTGGGCCACAAGCAGGTCCTCAAGGCGGTAAACCATATTGACCTGGATGTGTTCCGCGGTGAAACGCTGGGTTTGGTGGGCGAGTCCGGTTGCGGCAAGTCCACGCTGGGGCGCGTGCTTTCGCGTATTTATCAGCCCTCCAGCGGCACATACCTCTATGACGGCAGAGATGTTACCCATCTGCGGGGCAGGGAGTCGCTGGCTTTTTGCAAAAAGGTGCAGATGGTGTTTCAGGATCCCTATGCGTCCCTGAATCCCCGCATGACGGTGAGCAATATCATCGGCGAGGGTATCGACATCCATAAGATGTATACCGGGCA
>JAQUVY010000090.1 GCA_028693155.1 Eubacteriales bacterium | reverse complement strand
CATGTCCCCCTTGTCCTTCACCCCGCGGACAAGCACCCGGCCTGCGTCCTGAAGATGGAAAAAGCGCAGGAACAGCTCATATTGCCTCACCCACCAACAGCAGCGCCAGCTTTTTCAGCTTAAACGCATTTCTCAAAGGCGTGTGCAGGTGGTCGATCACGGCCTTCAGCTGGGCGCTGACGCCGTAAAAATATACCGGAGACGCCAGCACCAAAACATCCGCCCGGGAAAGGCTGTCATAAATTTTGTCCATATCGTCCCGCTGAACGCAGCGGCACCCCGGGGCTGCGGCGCAGGCGTTGCAGCCCGTGCAGGGTTTTACGGAAACGTCCGCCACGGAAATGATTTCCACGTCGTGGTGCGCCTGTGCCCCCTGGGCAAAGCTTTGCGCCAGCAGGTCCGTGTTTCCGCCCTTTCGCGCACTGCCCACCAAAATCAGAACCTTACTCATATGCCCTCCCCCATAAGCGGATTGGGCGCCGTGGAGCGCCACAGTTCGTCCGCGTATTCAATGCGCTGGTCGCCGTAGCCCGCAAAAAAATTATTCACCGCGGCCGCGTCTGCGCAGCGGGTCAGCCAAGTCGGCCAAAAGAAAAACATGAAATAACAGTAAAAGGGAGCATAGCATTTCCCCCCTGCCATGGCAACACCGCCTTTGCGGGCCTTTGGCAAAGGAGGCAAGTCGCGCGCCGGGAAAAAAATCGGCAGCCGCAACGGGGTGCGGCTGCCGATCGGCAAAGCTTAATGCGCCCATTATGAAGGGCTACATACCCTCCACGGGCCAGTGCGACCAAAAGATCTTGCAGTTTTCTTCCTTTGCCAGTGCCCCAATGCGCTCCATGGAGGCGCGGTATTCCAGCGGATCGGCGCACAAGCCGGGCAGCCGAACCGGCGGGCCGAAGTTCAGCGGCGTATAGGCGGCGTCCGAGGGGAAGAGGATTTTTTCGCTGCCTGTGTCCAGCAGCATCCCCAGCACGTTGTCGGCATGGCCGGGCAGGGACAAAATGCGGATCTGTGGCGTCAGCTCCAGCTCTTCATGGCGCGCCACCAGCGCACAGCGCTCCCAGCCGGAAAAAAACCGGCGTGCGCCCTCTCGCGGGGCCACGATGTGGCAATCGGAAAAATGGTGCAGCCCGCCGAAATGGTCGGCGTGATAGTGCGAAACGACGACCGTGTCCACATCCGCAACCGAGGTGTTGTAAAGCGCCAGCTGCGGCAGCAGACCCTCTCCCGGGGGGCAGCGATAGGGCAGGTTGCCCGGGCGTTCGTCGTTGCAGCCCGTGTCAAAAAGGATGGTATGGTTCGCATCCTTTACCAGCACCGCGTAGATGGGAACCCATGCCTGGGAAGCGCCTTCTCCCGCCAGCAAAACCTCCCGGGTCACGGCTGAATAGCCCAGTTTTAAAATGTGGTAATCCAAGAAAGCACTTCCTTTCTCTTACTTGTGAGATACAGTAGCATGATTATAAGGCCCAAGCGGACGGAAGTCCAGCGGCAAACGTCAAAACGGCGTTAAGAAACGGGCACAGCTTTGCGGATTTCGTGTTTTTCCTCAAACCGGCTGATGCAGTGTATGCCGTGAAGATTGTCTCCGCTGAGCGTGCCGACAAACTGATAGGGTCGCCCGAAGCGCTCGTCAAAAAGCGCGGTCAGCCGTGCCTGCAGCTCCGCATCCCCCACCTGATCCCAGGCTTCCTGGCTTTTCCACAGGATGACCACCGTGATCTCCCCCGGCTTGCGGTCGTTCAGCCACACTTCCTTATAAATAAACGGGCTTTGGGCAAATCCCGGCGCGTCGCATTCCATAACCGTCCACACCTCGTGATCGGCCTTCAAAAAGGCCTCCACGTCCTGGGGATCGGTTTGAAAGCGGAGCACCTCCACGGGGAGGGATTGGCCGCTGGTATAGATCATGTTTTGCGAATTCTTCAAAATACGGTTCTCCTTTTCTTTGAAAAATGGTTGCCGCTCGTGCCGATGCAGGGAAGAAAAGTGCGGATGGAGCAGCTCCATCCGCAAATAACCACAGCTAAGCTTTATTCACCGAAGATGGCGTCGAACAGCCGGTTGCAGCGCACCAGCGCCAGACGGCCGGTGATGCTCTTTTCCGCGGTGTAGGCGTTGTCTCCGCTCTCGTCCATCATGCCCGCGCCCTTGCAGGTTTCCACCATTTCGGCCTTGTCGGTGATGGGCGCGGCCACGGCGGGATCAGCCAGGGAGCAGACCTGATACAGGATGACTGCCGCTTCTTCCTCGGTGAGCTGGCCGTTGGGGTTGAACTTGCCGTTGGGTGCTTCCATGACGCCCAGCTTTACCATCAGGAACGGATTGTAGTCGTCCTGACCGCAGTCGGTGACCACTCCCTCCTCATAATCGGGGTTGGGCGAGCCGTCCTCCCACACGTTCCAGTAAAGGTTGGCCGCCAGGCGGGCGAACTGGCCGCGGGTCATGGCGCTGTTTACATTTTGCAGCGGCGCGATGAAGCCGTTGGACAGGGCGGATTTAATGTCCTGGCGGGACCAGTCGTTGGGCAGCGCGCTTTCGTCATTTTCCACGCGGAAGGTAAATTCGGCGGTGGACGAAACGCCCTGAGAGTTGACGGCGTTGAGCGTGAATACGTGGTCGCCGGGCGTCAGCTCGTAGGGGTAAATCCACAGCAGGCTGCCGGTCATGTATTCGCGGCCGTCCAGCATCCACTTCACCTCGCTGTCCTCATACAGCCATCCGTCCTGCATGTCGTAGACGTCGGCGTCAAAGAGGATCTCGTCGGTGATCTTGTACTCGGGAACGGCGGTTTGCTTGGAAATGATCTCGGGGGCCTTGAAGGCCACGTTGATGTAGGGGCTGTCCATCTCGGCGGTGTTGGCACCGTCGGTGGCGTACAGATAGAAGTAGGCGTTTTGCGCGCCGGGCAGGTTGTCAAAGTTGACTTCATAGCTGGTGGCGGTCAGGTTGGAGGCCACGTTGGTGTACTCCCCTTCGCTGGTGCAGTACCACAGCTCATAGCTCAGCGCATCGCCGTCGGCATCGCTGCCCGTCCAGCTGATGGTGGCCTTGCCGGCGTATTCCTGATTTTCGGTGATGCCGGTAAAGGCGACCTCGGGGGCGTTGGCCGATACGCTCTGGGTGAACAGCTCCTTGTCCCCCTGCATCACGCGGATCTTCGCCGCGCCTTCGGGATAGCGAACCGTCACGTTGACGGGCGTAAAGTCCTTTTTCACCGGGGGATTGGACTGGGTGTAGAAGGACACGTCGAAGTACTGCCGGGACAGGGTCTCCCCCGCCGCGTTTTCCATCACGACGCTGTAAGCGCCGCTGCGCTGGGGCTTTACGTCCGCCGAGGAGGCGGTGTAGGCGAACCAGGGCGTGGCGGTAAATTTGCCGTCGGCGTACAGTGTGCCGGTGATGTCGATGGCCCTAATTTCCGTGGCTTCGGCTGAGGTCACGGTCTTGGAGCTCTTCTGCGAGGCGGAGCTTTGCAGCGTCTCCAGCGTGGCGCCGGTTTGGCACTGGGCGCAAAAGCCGCAGATGCTCTGGGTGGTGGCGGCGGTAGCCGCACCGCACGAGCCGCAGGTGAAGGTATCGCTCAGCGTGTTCATGTCCACGGCGGTATATTCGCCGCAGGTTTCGCAGCAGCCGTACCACTCATAGCCGCTGGCGTCGGCGCTGTTGTAGCAGCCGGGGCAGGTCAGGCCGCCGGCCTGAGAGGTGCCTGCGTTGGCCTGGCTGGTGGCTTCGCCGGTGACGAAGGCCTTGTACAGCTGGTTCCAGATGTCGGAGGTGATCCAGTAGTCGTCCATGTTGGAGCTGCCGCTGCCCATGAAGCTGCCCACGGTGGCCAGCGTTTTCATCTGGGCGACGTCCACGGGGATCTGCTCGGGCTTGACCACCGAGCCGGTGTTTTCATTGCCGAATTGGGTGGCCGAGACCACCGCTTCCTTGTTGCCCGAAATGGTGGCGTCGCGGTTGCTCCAGTCCGAGCCTTCCATGCCGTAAGGTGCGGGGTTGACCGCGTTGTTGATGGCGCCGCCGGGGTATTCATCGCCCACGTTGTAGCAGTGCGCGATCTCATGAGCCACGGTGGGCTGCATATCGCCGTCGCTCTCGGTGATGATGTTGGCGGGCAGACCGTAGGTATAGCCCTGGGTGGTGCCGTCGGCGCCCTGGCGCTCGCGCACAAAGCCCAGAATCAGCTCATAATCGTTGGAGGGGGTCTGCAGCGCGGCCAGCGCGGCCCATACGTTATACTGCCCCTCGTCGGTGGTCAGGTCGTAGGAGGCGTCCGAGAGATCCAGCTCGCTGCCCAGCACATACTCGATGCCGTCCTTGGAGATGGGGTAGCAATCCTGGGTAAACTGAATGGCGGTTTTCCACTCGCCCTCGCAGGACACCACGCGCCCGGCATAGTTGGCGATCACGGGGATGGCCAGCACCTTGATCTTCTTGGATTCTTGGAAGGTGGCCTTGCGCTCCATGGTCTCCTCGCCGTTGACGAAGGTGAAGGTGTATTCCCCGGCGCTCCAGTTGCCCACGTCGCCCATGGCTTTGGGCGTGAACATGGCCAGGCCGCCGGTGGCACCGGCGTTGACCGGCAGCAGCTGAATGAGCTCCTGCCCGTCCTTGGCGACGCTCAGGCTCATGGAGCCGTCGGATGTGACCTCGCTGCCCTCGGGAAGGGGGGCGGCAAGGAGGGTGTCTTTGCCCGCCACGAACTGCGTCATGTCAAACAGCTCGCCGCTGGTGGAGTCCAGCCCTTTGGCCATGACCTGAATGACTTGAATGCCGTCCGTGGATACCGCCGGCGCCGACGAGGTGTCGGGCGATACTTCCGGATCCTGCGGATCGGGCTCGGCAGAACCGCAGGCGGCCAGGGAAAAGGCCAGCGTCAGGATAAGCAGCAGGGATAAGGTACGCTGCCAAAGTGCCAGTTTTTTCATAGGTCACGCTCCTAAGCCCCGGAGTTGCCGGGGATATTATGGAACTGATGGAAATCAATTCCTACCATTCATTATAAAACAAGTAAACATATAGATTGGGCGAAATTCCCTGAAAAATACACAGCATGGTGCTATAATTTATGCAAGCGCGGAAAAACCGCGCGGGAAAAGGAGAATATGTTTTTATGGGAATGGGAGCTATGAAGCAGCACCGCACCAAGGCTGCGAAAAAGTGGACACTGGAAGAGATCTACGAGATCCTGAAAAATGAGGCGGCCGACGAACTGCCCGGCGAGCTGTCCCTGAGCGGCAGCGGCCTGATGAAGGGCGTGTTTGTAAAGGGCGTGGGGAAATATGATGTGAGCATTACCGTGATGGGCAGCAGCATCATCTGCGGAGAATATGTGCGCAAGGACGAGCAGGCCAAAAGCATCGGCCTGAGCTTTTTGACCAGCGGCTGGTCGGATATTGCCGATAAGGATTCGCTGGAAAATGCCAAGGTGACCGAGGCCGTGGGTAAAATTGTGGACAAGCTGTTTATCGGCCGCACCTGAGGCGGAAACCGTTTCGTATAAAAAAATCCCCGCTCTGCTTTGCAGTGCGGGGATTTTTGTTTGGGTAAGGTCAGCCGTGCAGCCCGTTTTCCTGGCGCTCCATGTTTTCCACCACCACGTCGTAAATGTCTCCCAGCGTGGCGCAGTATTCCAGCACCCGCCAGGGTACGTTGGTGTGGAAATGGATCTTGATGAGCTCCTCGTCCCCCACGGCCAGCAGGCAGTCGCCGGGTATGTTCTGGGTGATGTAGTCGTTGATGGCGTCTTCGGACAGCTCCGTGCCCTCGATGAGCAGCTGCGTGTCATAGCGATATTCCAGCATGGACACCCTCCTTTTTGCCGATGATGGATCGGATAAGGGAACCATAGCACAAATGCCCATGCCTGCGCAAGGCCTCTTGCGGCGCGGCTTTTTTTGGGGTATGCTGAATTTATCTTTTATTGGGGAAAGGATGTGTGCTCATGGCTGTGATCCGGATGAACCTCTATTCTCAGATGCTGGGGATGCAGACCGACGTGACCGTTTGCCTGCCCACGGCGCATTCCTCGGACAGCGCGGAGTTTTACCGGCCGGGAATGAAGTATCAGGTGCTGTGGCTGCTGCACGGCGGCGGGGGCGATGCCAGCGATTATCTGCATTTCACCAACATCGCGCGCTATGCCGACGAAGCCAAGGTGGCGGTGGTGATGCCCGCGGATTACAACGCCTTTTACACCGACCGGGTCAAGGCGAAGTATTTTTCCTATATTGCCCGCGAGCTGCCCCGGGTTTTGCGCACGCTGTTTCCGCTGTCCGCCGCGCGGGAGGATAACTTTGTGGGCGGGCTGTCCATGGGCGGATTCGGCGCGTTCAAAACAGCCGTGGCGTTCCCCGAGAATTTCGCGGCGGCGCTGGTTATGTCGGGCGGGGCACGCGGCCCGGGCGCGGCGCGCAGCGACACCCCCGCCACGCCGTGGATGGAGCTGACAAAGGACACGGGAAAGGTCATTCCCGACGCCTGGGACGACCCGTGGAACTACGCCAAGGCGCAGGTGGACGCGGGAAAGGTCATGCCCAAGTTTTTCTTCACCGTGGGGTCGCTGGACGAGGCGGCGCTGATCGACAACCGCAGCACGGCCAAGCGCATGGAGTCGCTGGGCTGCACGGTGCAGTTTGAAGAGGTGGCGGGGTATCGCCACGAATGGCCTTTCTGGGATCTGTCGCTGAAAAAGGCGCTGGAAAGCTGGCTGCCGCTGCGGCGCGCGGTGATCGACCCGCCGCAAAACGACGCCGAATAACACGCAAAAAGCACCCCAGTTGTTGGGCAGCATGACAGGCTGAACAACAGCTGGGGTGTTTTTCTGTGCCCTTGCAGGCACCGCGCAACCGCTGCCAAAGGGCTGGCGGCACAAACGGCGGGCAAAGGCGGCCATGCCAAGCCGTCCGAAAAAACGCTGGCAATGGGGCGTTAAGGCACAGTCTCATTTGGGTGCGTAGCCGACGGTTGCCATAAAAGGCAAGGGCCGTTTTCCCGCATCGGGGTAAAACAAAAGGGCTTGCCACCTGCAATTCACAGACAACAAGCCCTCTCGGTTGCTTAATAAAAATATTTGTCTAACTTTTTGGGGTCACTTCAAAACCGCTTCACCGGGTGCTTTTTTATTGGCGCAATCCGCCCGCTTTACATTTTAAACACAATGCCCAAAATGGCGGCACCCAGAATATAGAACGCCGGGTGTACCTTTTTCAGCTTCAGCGACAGAATGAGAACGGCGGTAAAGATTCCCACGGCCAGCACATTGATGTCCATGGACAGCGTCTGCCAGGAAGCCCCGGTTACGCTGACCACGCTCAGCAGCAGCACCTGAACGCCTGCCGCGGCGATCAGGCCGGTGACGGCGGGACGCAGGCCGTAAAAAGCGCCCTGAACCAGCTTGTTGTCGCTGAACCTGGTCAAAAACTTGGCGATCAAAACAATGATGATGATGGACGGCGCGATGAGCGCTAGCGTGGCGATGAGCGCGCCGGGGATGCCGGCGGCGTTATAGCCGGCGTAGGTGGCCATATTCACGCCGATGGGGCCGGGCGTCGATTCGGAGATGGCGATCATATCGGCCAGCATTTCGGCGGTGAACCACTCGGGGTGCACCTGAGCCATTTGCGAAAGGAAGGGCAGCGTGGCCAGACCTCCGCCGATGGCGAACAGGCCGGTCTTAAAGAACTCGTAAAATAATAATAACAGTGTCATCATGCTTCCGTGCCTCCCTTTTTCTGGCGGCGTTGCTTCATGCTCTGCACGGCGATGCCCACCAGCGCCGCCCCGATCACCACGAAAATGGGCGATATGCTGGTGAACAGGGACAAGCCGCAGCCCAGCACGCACAGCACGATGCCGATCCAGTCCTTTACGCCGCTCTTCCACAGCTTAATGACGGCGTTGGTCACCAGCGCGGCCACGGCCACGCGAATGCCGGCCAGCGCGTGCTGCACCGCGGGGTAGGAAGCGAAGTTTTTGATGAACGCGGCAATGACGGTAATGATGACCAGAGAAGGTGCCACCACACCCAGCGTCGCGATGATCGCCCCGGGAACGCCCTTGAGCTTATAGCCCACAAAGGTGGCCGTATTGACGGCGATGATGCCGGGGGTGCACTGCCCGATGGCGTAATAGTCCATGATCTCTTCGGTGGTGAGCAGCTGCCGGTCTTCCACCAGCTCTTTTTGCAGCATGGGCAGCATGGCGTAGCCCCCGCCGAAGGTCAGCCCGCCAATGCGAAAAAACATGGCGAACAGGTTCCAGAGTTCTTTCACGAGTGGTCTCCTTTTTTTTACTCCGCCGACCGGCAAATGAGGCGTGCGGCATCCAGCGCGTCAGGCGCCACCGCAACACCGCACAGCGCCAGGCGCAGGGCGGAAAAATGTCCGCAGGACAGCAAAATGCAGTCGCATCCCGCCGCCCGCGCGGTTTCCAGATCGTGAGGGGAATCGCCGATGAGCACCGTTTCCTCCCCGGATAAGCCGCAGGCGTCCATATGCGCCCGGGCCAACTGCGTTTTGCCGTGACCGTTAAAATTATCCACGCCGGTGACGCGGGCAAAACGGCCGTTCAAACCGAAATACTCCATTTGCTCCAGCGCCGCGCCCAGGTGGCTGGCCGTCAGCACCGAGGAGACGACTCCCCGCGCTTCCAGCAGGTCCAGGGCGGCAAAGGTTTCGGGGCGCACGGTGCTGCCCCGCCAGGCGGCTTCGTAGGTGGCGGTGAAGTCCTCCACCATGGAGGAAAAGCCCTCCTCTGCCAGGTCGAACCCCAGCATGCGGTAATACTCCACCACCGGGAAGCGCACCACGGCCTGATAAAAAGGGAAATCCATGGGCGGCAATCCCCGCCGCACCAGCATTTGGTTGACCGAATCCATGGTGGGCTTTACATCATCCAGCAGCGTGCCGTTCCAATCCCAGATGACGTGACGAACGCGGGAAAAATCCATAACTCCTTCTCTCATAAGGCGGTCGGCTTTCCGTCGCTGTGGTGGTGCAGCTCGTTTTCCGCTTCGGCCAGGGCGTCCTCGGCGTCCACCTTTTTGGAGCGCAGAACCCAGACGAGCAGGCAAAACAGAAACACGCACATGGACAGGGAAAACACGACTTCCAGCAGGCTGCTGATGCCCACCAAAAACATTACGGCGGCCGAGGCGGCCACCACACCGCTTAAAAAGAGGATGGCGCGTTTATAGATGTGCCGATCCACCTTTTGCAGGTAAAAAACGAACAGGTACATGACGACGACCATCAGCACCGGAGCGGCCATGGCCAGCGTATTGTGCAGCGCCGCCCAGCCCGGCATGACCTCGGGTAAAAAGGGCACCAAAACCGTTGCCACCAGCATGGCGCAGGAAAGCAGCAGCATGCGCGCCACCCGCCGGTTGGTAAAGCGGGTCAAAACGAACAGGTATCCGGTGAACACCAAAAAGAACACCGCCGAGCAAACGCCCCAGATCACCAACCCCCGGAAATGCCCCAGAGAGTTGCCGATGATGGACATGGTGGAGGTGAGCAGGTTGGCGCGGCTGGCGAACAAAAGCGTATACACGGGGATGAGGATCAGCGCAAAAAGACCGAACACCCGAACGGAGCGGCGCAGACGGGCAGCGTAAACGCTCTCCCCCGGCCGCGCGTGCACGGCGAACCATTTTTTCATTGCGCGCCGCCCTACCCTTCCAGTTTGGCTGCCAGGCGTGCGATGACGGCAATGGCCTCCTTCATTTGGATGGCTTCCTGCTCGCCCAGCGCGTCGATCTGCGCCAGCGTTTTGTCCAAAAATTGATTGCAGTGGCCCTCAATAAAGGCATCGCCCTCCTGCGTGGTGGATATGCGAATGATGCGGCGGTCGTGCTCGTCC
>JAQUVY010000089.1 GCA_028693155.1 Eubacteriales bacterium | reverse complement strand
TATCGCCCTGCTCGGCTTCATATTCCACGGTAAACCACTGCGCGCCCAGCTCCTTGCCCAGCTTCACAATGGCGGGAATGTCCAGCACGCCTTCGCCCACGGCCACCGGGGTATCATCGCCCACCGCGGCCATGTCCTTCACATGCACCAGCTCGCAGCGGTCGGCATACTTGCGCATGAAGTCCAGCGCCTTCACCTTGCCTGTCACCTCGGCGTTGCCCACATCCAGCTGCATCTTCACGTTCTTCGCGGAGGTATTGCCGTAGAGCAGGTCAATGCCGAACACACCGTCAAACTCCTCAAAGTCCGAGCCGTGGTTATGATAGCCCAGCACGAAGCCCTCCGCCGCCAACCGGGCGCCGATGCGGTCAAAATCCTCCGCCGTGCGCAGCCAGGCATCGCGGCTGTTGCGCTTTTCCTCGGGGATAAAGGGGCACACCAGATTTTTCAGGCCCAGCTCGGCGCTGAACGCCATCAACTCGTCCAAATGCTGGGTAAACATATCGTAAGCAATGTGCGAACCGGCGGCTTTGACGCCGAGATCGGCCAGCGCCTGGCGCAGCTGCGCCGCGCTGTGGTCAAAATACCCGGCAAACTCCACGCCGTCGTAGCCCATTTCGGCCATCTTGGCGATGGTGCCGATCAGATCCTTCTGCGCCAAATGCCGCACGGAAAACAGCTGAATGCCCTTTTGAATAGCCATGACACTTTCTCCTTTCAATGTGAAAGAAACTCTACCTTTATGATACGTTGCCGCCGGCCGGAATGCAATCTTTTTTTCCTGCCAAAAAGAGCCGTCCCGCGACAAAAGCCCCATCCTCCAGCAATTGCTCTCCCCGTTCCATCGCTTCCTGTAGCGTCATGGGCCCGTCGCTTACCGAAAGCACGGCGGCAAAGTCCTCGTTCAGAAGCGCCTGCCACCCTTCGCCCAGGCTGCCGCTCAGGCACACCGCCGGCACACCCGCCGAACGCGCCAACCGCGCCACGCCCAACGGCGCTTTTCCCTGCAGGGTCTGGGCGTCGGTGCGTCCCTCTCCTGTCAGCACCAGATCCGCCCCGCACATTTTTTCCTTCGCGCCTGCCGCAGCCAGCACAAACTCAGCTCCGCCCATGCGCCGCGCACCCAAAAACGCCATCATACCCGCGCCCAGGCCGCCCGCCGCGCCCGCGCCGGGTCTGTCGGCCACCGACAGGCCCATGTCCCGCCGCATAATTCGATCCAGCCGCTCAAGCCCCTCCTCCAGCAGGCGTACCATGGCGGGCGAGGCACCCTTTTGCGGGCCGAACACCGCCGCCGCGCCTTGCGCGCCCAGCAGCGGGTTGTCCACATCGCACACCGCGACAAACTCGGCCTTTGCCGCCAGCGGGTGCAGCCCTTCGGTTTCCAGCTCGCCCAGCGACAGCAGCGCGCTGCCGCCCCGGGGCAGCTCGTTGCCCGAGGCGTCCGCCGGGCGTATGCCCAACGCCTGCGCCATGCCCAGGCCGCCGTCGGTGGTGGCGCTGCCACCCAGCCCCACATAGATCCTTGTGCAGCCCGCTTCCAGCGCGTGAAGCATCAGCTGCCCCACCCCGTAGGTGCTGGCTCGCAGCGCGTTGCGCCGCTCAGGCGGCACCAGCGTAAGCCCCGCCGCCGATGCCGTTTCGATGACCGCGGTGTGCGCGTCCAGCCGGGCGTAGCACGCGTTCACCGGCTCGCCCAGCGGGCCCTCCACCGGCACAGTGACCCGTTCGCCGCCCGCGCAGCGCAGCAGCGCTTCCACCGTGCCCTCGCCGCCGTCGGCCATCTCGATCTCCTCCACCCGGTCAAAGCCCGCCCGGTGCAGCCCCCGCGCCATGGCGGCCGCTGCCTGCCCGGCGCTCAGGCAGCCCTTCCACGAATCGGGCGCCACCACTGCTTTTCTCACAGCCAATCCTCCTTATCCCATTAAAAAAAGCTGCCGCTCCCGTTTTTTAAGGGGCGGCAGCAAAACCATCGCGGAATCACATTTTCTCAGGCGACTGAATGCCCAGCAGCGCCAAACCCTGACGGATCACCGCGCAGGCGGCGCGGGTAAGGCGCAAGCGGGCGCGCGCTTGGGCGTCGGGGCAGTCCAAAATGCGCTGTTCATAATAAAACTTGTTGAACGCCTTGCAGATCTCGATGACCTGCCGGGACACCAAATAAGGCTCGTAGCGCGCGGCGGCCTCCCGCACGGCGGCGGGGAACGCGTCGATGGCGCGCAGCACGGCCTGCGCCTCGGGATTGTTCAGCGCCGACAGATCACTCTCCCCCTCAAAGGAAAAGTTCGCGGCCTTGCGCAGCACGCTGCAGCAGCGCGCGTGGGTATACTGGGCGTAGGGTGCCGTTTCTCCGTCGAAGTTCAGCACATTGTCCATGCAGAACACTGTGTCCTTGATGCGGTTGGTATAAAGGACGCTGAAAAGCACCGCGCCAATGCCCACCTGGCGCGCCACCTCTTCGCGGTTTTCCAGATTGGGGTTCTTCTGGCGGATGATCTCATCTACCTTTTCAACGGCGTTGTCCAGCACATCCTCCATCAGCACCACCCTGCCCTTGCGGGTAGACATGGCACCGTCGGCCATGCTGACCATGCCAAAGGAAACGTGCACCAGATCCTTTGCCCAGTCGTAGCCCATCTTCTCCACCACGCGGAACCACTGGCGGAAGTGCAGATCCTGCTGATAAGCCACCACATACAGGCACTTGTCAAAGTGATAATGCTCCTTGCGCCAAAAGGCGGCGGCAATGTCGCGTGTCACGTACAGCGTGGCACCATCCGACCGCACAAAGAGGCAGGGCGGCATCTTTTCCTCTTCGAGGAACACCACCTTTGCGCCGTCGCTATCGCTGAGCAGGTGCTTTTCCTCCAGCTCGGCAATGACCTGGTCGGTCTTGTTCGCAAAAAAGCTCTCGCCCTGATACTCGTCAAAGGTGACGCCCAGCTTGTCGTAAACGCGGGAGACCTCCTTGAGGGTAATCTCCTTAAACCAGTCAAACAGCTGCCGCGCCTCGGCATCGCCCTCTTCGATCTTCTTGAACCAGGCGCGTCCCTCGTCGGCCAGTTCGGGGTGCGCATCCACCTCTTCGTGAAAGCGCACATACAGCGCCACCAGCGCCTTAACGCCCTCGTGCTCCACCTGCTCCCGGTTGCCCCACTTTTTATACGCCACGATCATACGGCCAAACTGCGTGCCCCAGTCGCCCAGGAAGTTCATGCTGACGGTATGGTAGCCCAAATACCGATAAATCAGCCCCAGCGAATTGCCAATGGCCGTGGAGGGCAGATGGTGAATGCCGAAGGGCTTTGCCACGTTAATGGAAGAATAATCGATGCAAACGGTCTTTCCCCGGCCCTCTTCGGACGAACCAAAGCGCGGTGAGGCCTCCGCCGCCTCCAGCACCGAGCGGGAAAAGCCGTCCTTGTCCAAATAAAAATTGACATACCCGTTTACTGCTTCCACCCGCTCCACGCAGGCAGGCTTTTCCAGCGCTGCACACAGCTCCTGCGCGATGACCGGCGGTGCCTTGCGCATCGTCTTGGCCAAGCGGAAGCAAGGCAAGGCGTAATCCCCCATCGCGGGATCGGGCGGCACGGCCAGCATGTCCCGCAGTTCCTTTTCCTCCAACGGGCAAGCGGCCTGCAATGCCCGCACGATTTCCTGTTGATAATTCATCATTCGACCTCATCCTTTACTAAGTATCTGCATTTTAGCACGCTCGCCGCACAGCGTCAATGATAGCCCAGTGCCGCCACGGCGATCACGGGAGCGGCGTAGAGAGAAGGCAATTGAGAACCCCTGCAAGGGATTACATCCCTTGACCCTTTCATCGGGGAAAAGCTGCAAGAACAATCAAAGTGTTGTTCCCGAGAACAAGCAACTTGCGGCAATGCAGTCACCTTCTCACAAGCCCAATGGCTAAGAACAACCGCTAGATTCTTTATGTACCCATGAAGGGGTTCAAGGGGCGACCGCCCCTTAACCAGTGCCGTCCCAGCGGCGCTGGCAGTTGAAACACATGGAAGCCCAGCGCAGTTTTGTTGCCTTGGCAACAATCACGGGAGCGGCGAATAAAGGGATAAGTAATCCCTTGGGGGATTCCCGTCAACTGCTCTTTGGATAACTCGCCTCCGGCGGGGGCAAGGGTGATTAGGGGGCGTTCCGATGCGCCCCCTGAAATCCCCCTTACATCCCCCATTACCCCCTGGCGGCTGGGGGCACCCCAGACCCCGAAAGCACTTCGGCCAAAGGCCGAAGTGCGAGGGCAGCCAAGAGCAACTGCTAACCCAGCGAAGCAAGCAAGCTACAATAGGGCGTCAGCCCTATGACAGCGCCGCGAGCCAACAAAAAGCGTTTCGTCTTCGGTGAAACGCGAAAGCAACTAAATTTTCTTGGTGTCGTGGAAGATCAGACTCTCCGCAGGATATTCGCCCTCAAGGACCCCAGGATATCATTCCCGAGAACGAGCAACTTGCGTCAATGCAGTCACCTTCTCACAAGCCCAATGGTTAAGTACAACTGCTAGAGTCTTTATGTACCCATGAAGGGGTTCAAGGGGCGACCGCCCCTTAACCAGTGCCGTCCCAGCGGCGCTGGCCGCTGAAACATGCTCAGACTTAGCGCAGTGTTGCCGCGCAGCGGCAATCGCGGGAGCGGCGTAGAGAGAAGGCAAGTGAGAACCCCCCCGCAAGGGATTGCATCCCTTGACCCTTTCTTCGGGGAAAAGCTGCGCAAACGGCCATGGCATCGCTCCCGAGAACAAGCAAACTGCGGCGAGCCTGTCACTTTCTCACAAGCCCAATGGCTAAAAACAACCGCTAGATTCTTTATGTACCCATGAAGGGGTTCAAGGGGCGACCGCCCCTTAACCAGTGCCATCCCAGCGGCGCTGGCAGTTGAAACACATGGAAGCCCAGCGCAGTGTTGTCGCGCAGCGGCGATCGCGGGAGCGGCGTAGAGAGAAGGCAAGTGAGAACCCCCCCGCAAGGGATTGCATCCCTTGACCCTTTCTTCGGGGAAAAGCTGCGCAAACGGCCATGGCATCGCTCCCGAGAACAAGCAAACTGCGGCGAGCCTGTCACTTTCTCACAAGCCCAATGGCCAAAGCAACCACGGAACCCTTTATGTACCAACTTATGCACGAAACAACCGCCCCTTTTGCCGAGCGACGCCCTGCAAAAAAACAGCCGCTTCTTTTGCGAAGCGGCTGTTCCATGTGCAGTTCATTATTTTCCCAAGCCTTCGTTGATCCACTGCTGCGCCTGCGTCTCCACATCAGCCAACCCGGGAACAGCCGCCAGCTTGCTCTGGTATTCCGCCCACAGCTCATCAAGCTGCTTGTGCCCCACCTTGATGAGCTTCACATGGTATTCGTCGGCCAGCGCGATGGCTTGCTTTACCGCGGTATGCGCCGCCGAGTCCTCACCCAGCGCCTCATACTTGGCCTGCAGATCTCCCCACTGGGAATACTCCTGCGCGCCGAAGAGCTTGCCCAACCGTTCCAGCTTCAGCCCCTCGATGGTGCGCAGCTGCGCCGCGGTGTAGTTGTTGGCGGGGTATTCGGCGCTCATCTGCGGGTTTGTCCAGTTGCCCTCAATAAACTTGCCATAATTGCGATCCTCGCCGCCTTCTCGGTTGGGAAACATATTCAGCATGCCGATGCCGCGCTTGGCGCAGTAAGACGCATCCTTCATATTCTTCCACTGGGCTGCGCTGCGGGTGAAGCGTCCCTCCTCGGTAAAGGAGTAATCCGCACCTTCTACGCCCCATTTGTTCAGCATCTGCACGTCGTCCGAAGCCATCAGCTTTATGAACTCATACACGCCGTCCACATCCTGGCAGGCGGTGGTGATGGCGATGCCGCCGGTTTGATACTGCGCGGTGCCGCGGCAATAGTCGCGCTCCACGCCGTTGAGCACCACAGGGAACGCCACATAATTGCGTTTGGCCTCGGTCAGGGAAGCCTCCGCTTTGGCGGCCAGCGCTCCCGTGGGGTCATAGAACCCCAGCATGCTGCCTGCGGTGACCTTTTGCTCGTACTGTTCCTGTGTCTGGGTAAACAGCTCGCTGTCCAGGCAGCCCTTGCTGTAAAGATCGTTCACCACGCGCAGCCAGTCCTTGAGCCACTTGCTCTGCATGGTCATTTTGACCGTGTTCAGCGACGGATCCACGGCAAAAATGCCGTAATCCAAAAAGCCGGATACGGAAGCATAAGCACCTGTTCCCTGGCTGCCAAAGCTCCATGCCCCGGGCGCCAGCCCCAGGCCGATGTTCTTGGTGCCGTCCTGCTCGGACGGATGGGCCTTCAAATAATCCTCGATGATCTGGCAATACTGCGCCAAGGTGGTGATCTGCGGAAAACCCGCCGACTCCAGCACATCATAACGCAGGTAATAACCCGCCGCGGTATAGGCATCGGTCACTTCGTTGCGCTGTGTCCCCAGCGCATAGACGGCGCTGCCGCCATTGACCGCCGCCAGCTCACCCGGCCGGTAATAAGAAGCCATGCCCTCGGGATCCGCCGCCAGGCGCTCTGTCAGATCGACCAAAGAGCCGGCCGAGATTAACTCCTGCCACTGGCCATCGGACCAGATCATGTCGGGCAGATTGCCCGATGCGGCAATCTTGCGCAGCTCTTCCTGAGTATCCCCATTGACATAGGTGATCTCCACCTTCACATTGGTCTGCGCGGTCAGGCGCCGGCCGATGGTGGTTTGCTCAAAGGTCTGCACCTGCTCACCCGGCCAGTTCACCACGGTCAGTTTGTAGACGGTGGGCTGGGGGGTGGGCTCGGGCGTTGCCGCGGTCTCGGGCGTCTTCCCGGCAGCGGGAGCGCATCCCACAAGCACTGCCGCGATGCACACGGCGCAAAGCAAAACAACGGATTTTTTTCCAAACAAGCGCATTGGAATCCTCCTGAAACTTTCACGGATCCGCAGACCCGTCGATTTCTTACGATACAGGCGTCGTCTTTTTTTTACGAAAGATCACGAACCTCTGCACCACATAACCCAAGGCAAACATGGTCATATCCGCCATCACCTTGGCAAGCATGGTGGGCACCCCCATGCGATCGGCCAACGCATTCAGAATCAATAGCGCGCCGCCGGCCGTACACAGGCTGAGCAAAGCGTATTGGGTCGCGTCCCACAGCAGGCTTTTCCACAGCCGATCCTTCTTTTTGAACACGACAAAGCGGTTCAGCAGGAAGTTTACCACGGCACCGCAAAGCCGGGCGCCCACAAACACGGGCGTGCGGGGCAGCGCTGCCAACGTGTACAGAGAATAAAACAAAGAATAGTCCAGCGCCGTACCGGTCAAGGACGAAACAATATATTTCAGCGGCGTCCACAGGCGCTTTTTCCACTGCGCGCCGGAGAATCGCTCTTTTTTTTTCTCATTTGTATTCATGCCACTCCGTACCATTGGCAAAACTCGCCATACTGCTTATTTATTATAGCATTGCCCTTTTGCAAAGGCAAATCCACGGATTGTTAACTTTTTGTTACCCCGGGCAAAAATGCAATTTCAAATAATTAAACTTGCATAATTATTGGTTTCCCCTTATAATATGGATAATTACACTTTGCCGTGATAAAGGAAACGCAAGTTTCTCACCTTTTCAATGGCATCGTTTGAAGGATGAATCATTTTAGATGAGGATAAAGGAGGACATTCCCATGAGCAGAGTCTATAACTTTTCAGCCGGTCCTTCCATGCTGCCCGAAAGCGTGCTGCGCGAGGCGCAGGCCAGTTTACCTGATTATCAGGGGCTGGGCTTCGGCGTGATGGAGATGAGCCACCGCAGCAAGCCCTTTCAGGACATCGTACAGCGCGCCGAGGCTTCTTTGCGCTCTTTGATGAACATTTCCGATGCGTACGCCGTGCTCTTTGTCCAAGGCGGGGCCAGCACGCAGTTCGCCGCGGTGCCCCTCAACCTGATGAACGGTTCTCAGTCCGCCGACTACATCGACACCGGCTCCTTTGCGGGAAAAGCCGCCGCCGAAGCCAAGAAATACGGCACCGTCAACGTGGTCGCCTCCTCCAAGGCCGATCACTACACCCATCTGCCGGTCATCACCCCGGATTTGTTCCATGCCGATGCGGACTATGTTCACATCACCACCAACAACACCATTTACGGCACCCAGTACACCACCCTGCCTGACACAGGCAAGGTTCCGCTGGTGGCCGATATGTCCTCCAACATTTTGGGCAAAGAATACGATGTGGATCAGTTTGGCCTGATCTACGCCGGCGCGCAGAAGAACATCGGCCCTGCGGGCGTCACCGTGGTCATCGTGCGCAAGGATCTGCTGGGCAAGGCGCAAGCCATCTGCCCCACCATGCTGGACTACGCCGTGCAGGCCAAGGACGGCTCGCTGTACAACACCCCGTGCTGCTGGTCCATCTATGTAGCCGGGCTGGTGTTCGACTGGCTGCTGGCCTTTGGCGGCGTCAAAGCCATTCAGCAACAGAACGAAGCCAAGGCCAAGGCCGTTTATGATTATCTGGACAACTCCAAGCTGTTCCGCGGCGTGGCCGCCAAGGCTGACCGTTCCATCATGAACGCCACCTTTGTGCTGACCAAGGATGAACTGACCGACGAGTTCGTCAAGTTCGCGCTGAGCCGCGGCCTGGCCAACCTCAAGGGCCATCGCTCGGTGGGCGGCATCCGTGCCAGCATGTACAACGCACTGCCCCTGGAGGGCGCTCAGGCGCTGGTGGCCTGCATGAAGGAATTTGAGGCCAGCCACGCATAACCCGATCATAAGGAGAAGGATGAAACCATGTATCAAATCAAAACGCTGAACGCCATTGACGATATTATTTATCAGCACCTGAGCAGCGACGCCTATGCCGTAAGCGCTGACGCCGCCGCCCCTGAGGGCATTTTGGTGCGCTCGGCCAATATGCACGAAACCGCCCTTCCCGACAGTCTGTTGGCCATCGCCCGCGCGGGTGCCGGCACCAACAACATCCCGCTGGAGCAGTGTGCCGAGGCGGGCATCGTGGTGTTCAACACGCCGGGTGCCAACGCCAACGCGGTAAAAGAGCTGGTCATCGCCGGCCTGCTTTTGAGCGGCCGCAAGATCATTGACGGTGCCAACTGGGCGCAGACCCTGGGCGACAAAGGCGCCGAGGTGGGCAAGCTGGTGGAAAAAGGAAAAAACAATTTTGTCGGCCCCGAACTCAAGGGACGCAAGCTGGGCGTCATCGGCCTGGGTGCCATCGGCGCGATGGTGGCCAACGCTGCCTACTACGGCTTGGGCATGAAGGTATACGGCTATGACCCCTTCATCTCGGTGGAGTCGGCCTGGCATCTGTCCCGTCATATCATCCGTTCCACCGATCTGGACGATGTGATCGCCCAGTGCGACTACATTACCGTGCATGTGCCGCTGATGGACAAGACCCGCGGCATGCTGGGCGAGGCGCAGTTTGCGCAAATGAAGCCCGGCGCGGTCGTGCTGAACTTTGCCCGCGGCGAGTTGGTGGATAACCCGGCGATGCTCAAGGCGCTGGCCGATGGGCAGCTGCGCCGCTACGTCACCGATTTCCCCAGCGCCGAGCTCATCGGCAACGAGAACGTGCTTTGCATTCCTCACCTGGGCGCTTCCACCCCCGATTCGGAAACCAACTGTGCCGATATGGCCGCCGCGCAGCTTAAGGATTACCTGGAAAACGGCAATATCGTCAACTCGGTTAACTTCCCGGCCTGCTCCCTGCCCCGCACACGCGATCACCGCCTGTGCGTGCTGCACCGCAACGTGGCCAACATGGTCGGTCAGGTGACCGCCGCGCTGGGCGCAGCCGGAGTCAACATCGACACCATGATCAACAAGAGCCGCGGCAACTACGCCTGCACCATTTTGGAGCTGGACGGCCTGCCCGACGAAGCCGTGGTATCGCGCATTGCCTCCATCAATGGTATTTTGCGCGTCAGAGCGATGTAACCCCTCCCAAACCCATCGCAATAAAAACAGCCTGCCC
>JAQUVY010000009.1 GCA_028693155.1 Eubacteriales bacterium | reverse complement strand
GTGAAGTTGGCAAGATCGCGCCAAATCTGCTGGAGCGTAATTTTGAAGCAGACAAGCCCAACCGGAAGTGGGTCACCGATGTGACCGAATTCAGCTTATTTGGGCAAAAACTGTACCTGTCACCAATGCCATATTTTTGTCCTAATCCTTTTATGCTGGCACCTGCTTCGTTTTCTTTCCGGATTTGTTCTTTCAAGCTATCCGGATAATGTGATATCCCTTTTTTCCCTGACATATAAAAGACCTCCAATCGTACTTCTATCTTACGATTGGAGGCCTTTTTATTCAATGTCCATTTTTCTTGGTTCTAATCAACCGGGTAGGTGATGCCTTTTTGAGACTCTCTTGCGCAGGGGACTCCGTCACTTTTTCATGATGTCGTCCTGGATCTTCCAGACGTCTTTTTCGAAGTTGCTTATCGCGGTCACCGTGGTCTGCGTTGCCAGGTCATACGAGGTCACAAACCCCACCCCCGGATCGCCGCCCTGAAAGCTGGGGTTTCCGTCCTCCCGGATCCAAAAGCCATAGCCGTAGCGACCTCCGGCATGGCGCGTGTGCATATCGCGCACCATCGCCAGAGGCAGCAGCTCGCCGGCATAAAGCCCTCGCCACAGGCTCTCCACATCGGCAGCTGTGGTAAACACGCCGCCCGCGCCGCCGCCTTTGGCGTCGATGCTGTAGATGTTGGTGTAATACTCCCCTGTTTTTTTATCGAGTATGTAGGCGTTGGCGCAATTAGCCAGCAAACGATCCAGCGCGGGATAGGCGGTGTCCGCCATGCCCAGCGGCGCGAACACCGCCCGGCGCAGATACGCTTCCATCGCAAGCCCACTGATCTTCTCCATCACCAGACCCAGCAGCACGAACCCAGAATTGTTATAACGGAATTTTTCGCCGGGCTTTTCCAGCATACCGTGATCCCGAAACAGGGGCAGCAGGTCTGCGTTGCAGCGGATGCGATAATTGGGGAAGTCTCTCCACAGATCAGCGTAGTCCTCCACCACCGCTTCGTCGCAATAATCATAAATACCCGAAGTATGGGTCAGCAGCTGCGCGATGGTCACCGCGGGGTCGATCTTGCCCATCCCCTCGGGAAAAACCTCGCCCAGCGCTGTGCCAAGGACAAGCTTGCCGTCCCGGATGAGCGTCATAATGCCCACGGCAGTAAACGCCTTTGCGCCCGACGCCACGCCAAAGCGGGTGTTCTCCAGGTTCGGCCGGCCATTGGGCAGATCTGCGTAACCGTATGCCCGCCGCCACAGCGCCTCCCCCTTGCGCTGCACGGAAACAACTCCGCTGAAATCCTCTGGAACATGTCGGGAATAGTCCATTGTAATTCTCCTTTATGCCAACCCGAAAAGCCGCCCTGCTTGGTAAACCACGCAGGCCACCAGCCAGGCAGTCCCGGTTTGATAACACGCCACCACGATAGCGCTCCAAACGCTGTTCATCTCGCGCTTAACGGCGCTGATCGCCGCGATGCAGGGCGTATACAGCAGCGTAAACACCAGATAAGCCACGGCCGCCAGCGGGGAGAACATTTGCCCCAGCGCCTCAGGCAGCGTGGCGATGGAGGTATTGGTCAGCACGGCCAAGGTGCTGACCACCGCTTCCTTGGCGGAAAGGCCGGTGATCAGCGCCGTGGAGGCGCGCCAGTCGGCAAAGCCCAGGGGAATGAAAATGGGGCTGAGCATACGCCCGATGCCCGCCAGCATGCTTGCGTCGCTGGACGCCACCACGTTCAGCCGTGTGTCAAAGGTCTGCAAAAACCATATGATGAGCGTGGCCACAAAGATGACGGTAAAGGCGCGGGTCAAAAAGTCCTTCGCCTTATCCCACATGAGCAGCAGCACACTTTTGGGGCTGGGCAGGCGATAGTTGGGCAGCTCCATGACAAAGGGAACCGGGTTGCCCTTAAACGCCGTCTTTTTAAGGATAAGACCGCTCACCACACCCAAAAGAATTCCAAACACATACAGGCAGATCATAACCAGCGCACCGTTGCGCGGGAAAAACGCCGCCGTGAAAACCGCATAAATAGGAAGTTTGGCCGAGCAGCTCATGAACGGCGTCAGCAGGATGGTCATTTTGCGGTCCCTCTCGCTGGACAGCGTGCGCGTCGCCATGATCGCCGGCACCGAACAGCCAAAGCCGATGAGCATGGGCACAAAGCTCCTGCCGGAAAGGCCGATCTTGCGCAGCAGCTTGTCCATGACAAACGCCACGCGAGCCATATAGCCGCTGTCCTCCAGCAAGGACAGGAAGAAGAACAAAACCACGATGATGGGCAGGAACGACAGCACGCTGCCTACCCCGGCGAACACGCCGTCGATCACCAGGGAATGAACCACGGGATTGATGCCATAAGCCAGCAGGGCGCTGCTGACCACGCCGGTCAGCCAGTCGATACCCATGGAAAGCCAGTCGCTTAGGGCGCTTCCGATCACGCCGAAGGTCAGCCAGAACACCAGCATCATGATCCCCAGGAAAATGGGGATCGCCAGGTATTTGTGGGTCAACACCGAGTCGATCCTGACGCTGCGGGCGTGCTCCTTGCTTTCGCTGCCCTTGATGACCGTCTGCGCGCACAGCTCCTCGATAAACGCATATCGCATATCGGCCAAGGCCGCCAGCTTGTCGGTGCCGGTTTCGGCCTCCATCTCGGTCACGCTGTGCTGAATCATGTCCTTCTCGTTGTCCGACAGCCCCAGCATCGCCATCATGGGTTCATCGCCCTCTATCAGCTTGGTCGCCGCAAAGCGCGGCGGCACGTTGACGTTGCGCGCGTGGTCTTCCACCAGATGCGCCACCGAGTGAATGGCGCGGTGGACGGCGCCCGAGCAAAAGTCCAGCCGTTTGGGAATCTGCTTTTTCTTTGCCGCTTCGATCGCGTCCTGGATCAGCTCCTCCACGCCTTCGTTCTTGCTGGCTGAGATTGGCACCACATGGATCCCCAGCTCCTCCTCCAGCTTATGAATGTCGATGGCGCCGCCGTTGGCGCGCACCTCGTCCATCATGTTCAGCGCCAACACCATGGGCAGATTTAGTTCAATCATTTGCAAGGTGAGGTACAGGTTTCGCTCAATGTTGGTGGCGTCAATGATGTTTATGATGCAGTCGGGGCGATCCTTTAAAAGAAAATCCCGCGTCACGATCTCCTCGTTGGTGTAGGGAGAAAGAGAATAGATCCCCGGCAGATCCACCACTGTGGCTTCCTTATGTCCGCGAATCTGCCCGTCCTTACGCTCTACCGTAACGCCGGGGAAATTGCCCACGTGTTGGTTGGATCCGGTAAGCTGATTAAACAGCGTGGTTTTTCCGCAATTCTGATTTCCTGCCAACGCAAAGATCATAGGCTTGCCACCTCGATCTTCTGTGCGTCCTCTTCCCGCAAGGTCAGTTCATACCCCCTGAGCTGTAGCTCAATGGGATCTCCCATGGGCGCCCGCTTGCGCACCATGATCGTCGTTCCCGGTGTCAGTCCCATGTCCAGCAAGCGGCGGCGCAGCGCGCCCTCCCCGCCTACCGAGGATATTTTTGCCGAATTTCCGATTTGCACTTGGTCAAGCGTCATGCATTCCTCCAAAGTAAGCTATGGCTAATTTTTCTTTATTGTAAGCGATGGCTTACTCAATGTCAATACGGCAATACAAAATTTATTCGCACAGTTTTTTAATAATCACGATTACGAATTATTGTTTCGGGTATAATAATTACCGTTAGGAAGGTGAGCAGCGGATCATGAAGAAAAGCATTTACAGCCTGGTTTTGTCCGATCCCGTCGTGGCGGAGGTGGATCGGATGGCTTATTCCATGGAAACCAGCCGTTCAAACCTGGTCAACCAGATCCTGGCGCAGTATGTCAGCTATGTTACCCCGGAAATGCGGATGAAGGATATTTTCAACCGCATGGAGCGGATCATAGACACCGCGAGCCTGCAGGTGCAGGCTCAACCGTCAGACACCATGCTCTCCTTCCGTACCGCGCTGCACTACCGCTACAACCCCACCGTGCGTTACAGCGTGGAGCTGAACCGCACCCCCACCCCCACGTTGGGTGTGCTGAAAATACAGTTTCGCACCCAAAGCGCCCGGCTACTGGAGGAACTTGAAGCCTTCTTCACCTTGTGGGCAGCGCTGGAGCAGCACTGCTGCGGACGCGCCGTTTCCTGCACGGCGGAGGACGGGCGCTTTACCCGCGCCTTTGCGCTGGCGCGCCCGGACGGCACGCCTGAGCAGGTTGCCCAGTCCCTGTGCGATTATATCCAGACCTTCGACACCGCCATCAAGCTGTATCTGGCCAGCGACACACACGATGCCCCGCTTATCCATCAAATTGAAAAAGGGTATCGCGCTTTCCTGAACACCGATCCGGCTGTCTTATAACAATTGCTCAAAGGAGGTACCTTATGTTAAACACACAAAAACTTACGCAGAAATCTCTTGAGGCGATCCAGAACGCACAAAGCACTGCCATCGAATATCAAAGCACGCAGATCGAACAGGAGCATCTGCTGTACGCTCTGCTCAATCAGCAGGACGGCCTGATTCCTCAGCTGCTCAAAAAGATGAATGTGGATTGCGACGCGCTGCGCCAGACCCTTGCCCAGAAGCTGAGCACGCTGCCCAAGGTTTCCGGCCCTGGGCGGGAGCCGGACAAGGTTTACATCTCCATGGATGTGGATCAGGTCTTTACCGAGGCCGAGCGCCAGGCTCAGCAGATGAAGGATGAGTATGTCTCCGTGGAGCATATTTTTCTGGCGCTGCTGGCCAAGCCCAACCGCGGCCTGCAGGAGCTGTTTCGCGCCTTTCATGTGGAAAGCCCGGCGTTTCTGGCGGCGCTGTCCACGGTGCGCGGCAACACCCGCGTGACCAGCGATTCCCCCGAATCCACCTATGACGTGCTGAAAAAATACGGCACCGATCTGGTGGAGCTGGCGAAAAACCAGAAGCTAGACCCGGTCATCGGGCGTGACGCCGAGATCCGCAACGTCATTCGCATTCTGTCCCGTAAAACCAAGAACAACCCGGTGCTCATCGGCGAGCCGGGCGTAGGCAAAACCGCCATCGCCGAAGGACTGGCGCTGCGCATTGTGCGGGGCGACGTACCCGACAATTTGAAAAACCGGCAGCTCTTCTCGCTGGACATGGGCTCGCTGGTGGCGGGTGCCAAGTTCCGCGGCGAGTTTGAGGAACGTCTGAAAGCCGTGCTGAACGAGGTTAAAAAGAGCGAGGGACAGATTATTCTGTTCATCGACGAGCTGCACACCATCGTAGGTGCCGGCAAAACCGACGGCGCGATGGATGCCGGCAATATCCTCAAGCCCATGCTGGCGCGCGGCGAGCTCCACTGCATCGGCGCGACGACTCTGAACGAGTACCGCCAGTACATTGAAAAAGACGCGGCGCTGGAGCGGCGTTTTCAGCCCGTCTTGGTGGATCAGCCCTCGGTGGACGACACCATTTCCATCCTCAGAGGCTTGAAGGAGCGTTATGAGGTGTTCCACGGCGTCAAGATCACCGACCAGGCATTGATCGCCGCGGCCGTACTGTCCAACCGCTACATCACTGATCGCTTTCTGCCCGACAAGGCCATAGACCTGGTAGACGAGGCCTGCGCCATGATTCGCACCGAGATGGACTCCATGCCCTCGGAAATGGACGAGATCTCCCGGCGGATCATGCAGCACGAGATTGAGGAAGCCGCGCTGCTGAAGGAAACGGATAAGGCCTCCAAAGGTCATCTGGAAGAAATTCAAAAAGAGCTTTCGGAGATGCGCGCCCAGTTTGCCGAGATGAAGGCAAAATGGGAAAACGAGAAATCCGCCATCACCAAGGTGCAGCATCTGCGCGAGGAAATCGAGCAGGTCAACGCCCAGATGGAAAAGGCGCAGCGCGATTACGACCTGAACAAAGCCGCCGAGCTGAAATACGGCAAGCTGCCCGCGCTGCAAAAGCAGCTGGAGGAAGAAGAACGCATTGCCGAGCAGGGGCAGTCGCATACCCTGCTGCGCGATAAGGTGACCGAAGAAGAGATCGCCCGCATCATCGCCCGCTGGACGGGCATCCCCGTGTCCAAGCTGATGGAAAGCGAGCGCGAAAAGATTCTTCACCTGCCCGATATTCTGCACAAGAGGGTCATCGGTCAGGACGAAGCGGTTCAAAAGGTGTCCGAAGCCATCATGCGCTCCCGCGCGGGCATTCAGGATCCCAACCGCCCCATCGGCTCCTTCCTGTTTCTCGGACCCACGGGCGTGGGCAAAACCGAGCTGGGCAAAGCGCTCGCCCAGGCCTTGTTCGACGATGAACGGAATCTGGTGCGCATCGACATGAGCGAGTATATGGAGAAATTCTCCGTGTCCCGCTTGGTGGGCGCGCCTCCGGGATACGTCGGTTACGAGGAAGGCGGCCAGCTCACCGAGGCGGTGCGCCGCAAGCCCTATTCGGTGGTGCTGTTCGACGAAATCGAAAAAGCCCACCCTGACGTGTTCAATATTCTGCTGCAGGTGCTGGACGACGGCCGCATCACCGATTCGCAAGGTCGCACGGTGGATTTCAAAAACACCGTCATCATCCTGACCTCCAACCTAGGCTCCTCCTATATTTTGGAGGGGATCGAGCCTGACGGGCAGATCAGCCCTCACGCCCGCGAGCAGGTGGAGATGCTACTCAAGCAGCAGTTCCGCCCGGAGTTTTTGAACCGGATCGACGAGACCGTATTCTACAAGCCGCTGACCAAGGCCGAGATCACGGGCATTGTGGATCTGCTGATGGAGGATCTGTGCCATCGCTTGGAGGATCGCCAGCTGCATTTGGAGCTGACGGATGCCGCCCGCGCGTACGTCGTCAACAGCGGCTACGATCCGCAGTACGGCGCGCGGCCGCTCAAGCGTTTCCTGCAAAGCAAGGTGGAGACGCTGGTCGCCAAGAAGATCCTTTCCGAATATTTGCCCCAGGACACCACTTTGGTGGTGGACTACGACGGCCAGCAGCTGACCGTTACGGAAAAAGTCGCATAACGCGCTTTCCCAAGGCTCGGATGAAATCATCCGGGTCTTTTTTTATCGCGTGAGTGGAATTCTCCTGCGGAAACCTCTATAATCATCATAACGCAAAGCAAAGGATGGTGCGCGGCATGAAAAAGATCGGTTTTGTCGGCATTGGCGTGATGGGCGGCCCCATGGCGCTGAACCTGATGAAAAACGGATATGAACTGCAGGTCTACACCCGCACAAAAGAGAAAGCTCACGAAACACTGGCTGCCGGTGCGCGCTGGTGCGACTCCCCCGGCGCATGCGCCCAAGGCGTGGACGCTGTCATCACCATGGTGGGCTACCCCGCCGATGTGGAAGAGGTCTACTTCTCCCCCGATGGCATTTTGCCCCACACCGCGGCGGGAACCTACCTCATTGACATGACCACGACCAGCCCCCAGCTCAGCAAGCGCATTTACGCGACGGCAAAGGAAAAAGGGCTTTTCGCACTGGACGCTCCCGTGTCGGGCGGAGATGTGGGCGCGCGCAACGCCACGCTGTCCATCATGGCCGGCGGCGACCCTGCCGCCTATCACGCCTGCCGTCCGCTGCTGGCCTGCATGGGCAGCAACATCATTTACGAGGGCCCGGCGGGCTGCGGCCAGCACACCAAAATGGCCAATCAGATCGCCATCGGCGGTGCCATCAGCGGCGTGTGCGAAGCCCTGATCTATGCCAAAAAGGCGGGTTTGGATCTGCAAACCCTGCTGGACAGCATCAGCAAAGGCGCTGCCGGCAGCTGGCAAATGAGCAACAACGCGCCTCGCATCCTTAAGGATGACTACGAGCCTGGTTTCTTTATCAAGCATTTCATCAAAGATATGGACATCGCCTGCAGCGAAGCCGAGCAAATGGAGCTGACGCTGGAGGTGCTGCCGCGCGTGCTGGAAATGTATCGTAGCCTGGCGCAGGAAGGGATGGAAGACTGCGGCACGCAGGCGCTCATCCGCCACTACGACCCGGATTTCTAGCCTGCCGCCCGAAACCGTTTCATCGCTGAAATCACAAAGGCGAGCCCTTTTTATAAGGGCTCGCCTTGTTGCTTGTCTGACGCTTCGGCTTAAACGTTGGGTGTCAGCGTGGCTTGGATCAGACCGTTGTTGTCCAGCTTTGCCAGCTCCAAGACCTTATCCCAGCACAGCCCGGCGGCCTTGGCAAAGCGCTCTCCATACTCGGGATCAGCCTTATAGCAGTGAACGGCGTGGCGGTACTTCACGTTGTCCGTAACGGAGGCGATGTCCGCCGCCGTGTTGGCGATCAGCAACGCCTTTTTATCCTCCGTCATGACGCGCCACAGGTCGCCGCCCGCGCGGAAGCAGTCGTCGGTGGGATCCTCCTTGGGATCATAGCGCCACATGGCACCTTCAAGCTCCAACTCCGGCTCGGCCACCTCCGGCTGGCTGGTCCAGTAGCCCGCGCTGTTGGGCGTATACGCAGGCGTGCGGCCGTAGTTGCCGTCGGTGCGCATGAAGCCGTCGCGATGATAATCCGCCACGCCGCCTTTGACGCCCTTGGCTTGGTTTACGGGGATCAGGTTGTGATTCACCCCCAGGCGATACCGCTGCGCGTCGCCATAAACAAACAGGCGCCCCTGAAGGAATTTATCCGGGCTGAAGCCAATGCCCGGCACCACATGCGCGGGGGTAAACGCCGCCTGCTCCACCTCGGCAAAATAGTTTTCCGGCCAGCGGTTCAGCTCCAGCTCGCCCACCTCAATGAGCGGATACTCGGCGTGCCGCCAGATCTTGGTGATATCAAAGGGATTCTCATAATGGTTTCTGGCCTGTTCCTCGGTCATGATCTGAACGTACATGGTCCACTTGGGGAAGTTCTTCGTCTCAATGGCCGTAAACAGATCCCGCCCCGCGCTCTCTCGATCCATACCGTTGAGCTTTTCCGCTTCTTCGTTGGTCAGGTTCTGGATCCCCTGCTGGGTTTTAAAATGGAACTTGCACCAAACGCGCTCGTTCTTGTCGTTATAGAAGGAGAAGGTATGCTCGCCGAACAGATGCATGTGGCGGAAGCCGTCGGGAATGCCCCGATCGGACATGACGATGGTGCGCTGATGAAAGGTTTCGGGCAGCAGAGTCCAAAAATCCCAGGTGTTCTGCGCGGAACGCATCCCCGTGTAGGGATCGCGCTTGACCGCCCGGTTCAGATCCGGGAAATGATGCACATCCCGAATAAAGAAGGTGGGCGTATTATTGCCGACCAGATCCCAGTTGCCCTCCGGGGTGTAAAACTTGATCGCCACACCGCGGATGTCACGCTCTGCATCGGCGGCGCCGCGCTCCCCGGCCACCGTGGAAAAGCGAACGAACACCTCGGTCTCCTCGCCCGGTTGCAGCACCTTCGCCCGGGTATACCGGGAGATGTCGTGGGTCACGGTGAATTTTCCGTATGCGCCCCAGCCCTTTGCGTGCATCCGCCTTTCAGGGATGACCTCCCGGTCAAAATGTGCCAGTTTCTCCAGCAGCCACACGTCCTGCATCATGACAGGGCCGCGCGGGCCGGCGGTGATGGAATTCTCGTTGTCAGCGACCGGTGCTCCAACCTCGTTGGTCAGTTTTTTCAAGTCACTCATTTTTTATTTCCCCTTCCGTTTGTTGTATGTATCCGCCTGCCTTTTTGCCTGCGGGAAACTGCCCGATTTCAGACGCCGGCTCCGCTTTGTCTCACCCCATGGGGCAAACAGGTTTGCGCACGGGACGCGTCTAGTATGAAGTTGTTTTTATTGAGATTTATTATTAATAAGTATATCCGTTCTTTCCTACGCCTATCAGAAATGTAAAAAGTTTACAAGTACCAGCCAAAACCGGCTGTTGTCGTGGCTGCGTTCTCGGGCATGATGCGGTGCACGACTGCATCTCCATAAAAAAATCTCCCTTCGCGATCAATTCTGACCAGAAAGAGAGATTGATTACCCTTGGGAACCACAGGTGGATGCTACACGTAATACTGCGCCTGCGCCCGGAACATCCGCTGATAGAGCCCCTCCTGCGCCATCAGCTCCTCGTGCGTCCCCTGCTGCGCCACATGCCCATCCGCAAACACAGCAATGCTGTCGCAAAACCGGCAGGAGGACAACCGATGGGAAATGAAGATGGCCGTTTTGCCCTGCACCAGCGTATCCAGCTTTTGATAGATCTCTTCCTCGGCAATGGGATCCAGCGCGGCAGTGGGTTCATCCAAAACCACGATGGGCGCATCGCGATACAGCGCCCGGGCAATGGCGATCTTTTGGCGCTCTCCGCCGGAAAACTCCACGCCCGCCTCGTCAAAGGTTTTGTAGATGCTGGTATCCACGCCCTTTTTCTGTTTGGCCAGCGTTTGGGTAAGCCCGGCTTCCTCCAGAATGCGTTCCAGCCGCACCCCCTCTTCCTGATCCAGCACGATGTTTTCCTTCACCGTAAAAGCAAACAGCTTGAAATCCTGAAAGACCACCGCAAACCGGCGAATGTACGCATCCAGCTTCATATCGGCAATGTCCCGCCCGCCCAAAAGGATCTGCCCCGAATCAGGCCGATACAGCCGCAGCAGAAGCTTGATCATGGTGGTTTTGCCCGCGCCGTTCTCCCCCACCACTGCCAGGCGCTCGCCCGGGCGAATCGTCAGATTCACATGCTCCAACGTGGGTTTTTCCATGCGCGGATAGGTAAAGGAGACATCCCGAAACTCCAGCGCCGCCCCGCAGGTCTCAGGCGCGTCCTCTTTTCCGTCCTCGACCGTGTCCTTCAGCTCCATGAACTCCCGATAAGGGTTAACCATGCGCAGCGAGATGAACGCGCCGGTCACCGAGGTGACGATGGTCAGCAAGGTTGTGGTAAAGCTGACAGCCGCTGCGGTATACATAACGAAATCCGCCAAGGAGATGCCCTTTACAAACACCTGTGCCACCAGCGCCGCGTAGATCAACCCCATCTGCCCCTGGTTAAGCAGCGCCTGCCAGACAGCGCAGGCGCTCATTTTTCCAAAGCACGCCTTCTCCGTCTGCCACATCTGCCCGTTGTAATGCTTTGTTCTGCGCATGATCATATTCTGCGCGCCGTACAGGCGCACGTCCTTCGCGCTTTGAAAATCCAACCCGATGGAAAAGTAATACGCAAATTTGCGGTTGCTATCTCCCATTTTCATCATGAATTCATTTTCAGCCGCGTTGGACCGGCGCTGGATCAGCAAACTGAGCGCAACGGTCACCATGATGCTGGCCAGCACCCACCAGTCCAGCGAGGCAATGACCCACAGCATCCCCACGCAGGTCAGCAAACCCGAAAACAGCTGGGGCAGATAATAGGAAAACACGCCGGCGATCCCCCCGCGGGTCATCCTTCCCTGCCGGGCGCGCTGCAGGGTGCTCAGCGTTTCCGGATCCTCCAGGAAGGGGTAGGCCATGGTGATGGCCTTTTCACTGAGCGCTTTGTCCAACAGTTGGTCAAAGCGCAGGTTTTCCTTCTCCACCTTGAGCTTCAGCAATCCCGACACCCAGTAAACCAAAGCCGAAGAGACCGCCGCGATGACCGTCAGCAAAACCAGCCTCTGCACATCCCGCGCGCCCATCAGCTCCTCCAACACCAGCTTGGGCAGGAACACGGCAATAAAGGGTTTGGCCGCTTCAAACACGCCGTACAGCGATAAATAGCCCAGCAGCGACGGTTGATTTTTGGCGGCAAAGCGCAGGGAAAAGGCAGCCGTCTTTCCCGTGGCACGAAAGGTTCCTTTTTCAAGCTTGTTGTGCATGGGCTTTTGCCTCCTGTTGATAATATTGCGCCTGCACCCGGAAGAGCGCTGCGTATTTTCCGTTTTTCTGCATCAGTTCATCGTGCGTGCCCTGCTCGGCAACCGCGCCGTTCTCCAGATAAACAATGCGGTCGCAGAACCGGGTGGAGGACAGCCGGTGGGAAATAAACACCGCCGTCTTTTCCCTGGTCATGTCGCTGAACTTCTGGTAAAGGTCGAACTCCGCCAAGGGATCCAGCGCGGCGGTGGGTTCGTCCAGCACCACGATGGGAGCGTCCTTGTACAGCGCCCGGGCCAACGCCAGCCGCTGGTTCTGCCCGCCGGAAAACTCCACGCCGTCCAGCTCGATCTGCTTCAGCATGGTCGTATCCATCCCCTGGGGAAGTGCCTCCACCGTTTGCCACAGACCCGCCATCTCCAGCGCGCGCCTGGCTCGCTGCCGATCCACCTCGCCCTCCCCGGCCTTCCACACGCCGGTGGGCTTTACCGGCCCTTCCTGAAGCATCTCCAGATGAGCCGGACGCATGGCAACGTTTTCCGCCACGCTGAAGGCAAAGAGATGTACCTCCTGAAAAAGAGCCGAAAACAGCTTGAAATATTCCTCGCGATCAATTTCCGCCGCCGGAACACCCCCCACGACGATCCGGCCCTGGGTCGGCTCGTAAAGGCGGGTAAGCAGCTTTACCAGCGTGGTTTTCCCCGCGCCGTTCAAGCCCACGATGGCCAGCTTTTCTCCGGGTCGGATGTCCAAGTTCAAATGCTCCATAACGGTTTTTCCGCCGGGATAGGCAAAGGACACGTCTTGAAAGGAAATCCCCGGTGAAGAGCCGCTCGGCGGCGCGATGCCCGGCCGTTCCTCCTGCTTTTCCGCCATGAAGCCATGCAGCACATCCACCTTCTTCAGCTCCACCCGCAGGCTGGCAAAGGCCCACAAGACCTTGTTCAGCCCCGCAGAAAAGGCGGCCACCGCCGCGAAATACATGGCGAACTCGGCCACGCTCAGCAGCCCCTGAAAGATCAGATAGATCAAATACCCATATACAGCGCCCTCCCGCAGCAGGGTAAAGAAACCGTCGGACACCACCTGCGGGATCTGCGCACGCTTCAGCCGCTTCTCCAGCGCAATTCTCCCGCGGATCAGCGCGTCGAACCGCGCCGACAGCCAACCCTTCATGCCATACAGGCGAATGTCCTTGCCAAAGGCAAAATCCTGCACATTGGTGTTCATATAATCCAGCTGCCGCCCCACCTGATTTAGCTCACCCTGCATACCCTCCTCGATTTTCCGGGCGCGCATGCTGAAGGCGAACGATGCCGCGGCGCCGCCCGCCAGCAGCAAAAGGATCAACGGGTGCAGCACGGTGAGCATAGCCACCAAACCAAGCAGAGAAACCACAATGCCCACGTTGTCAAAGAGAATGTGCATGACGCCCTCCAGCCCCACCTGGTTTCCCCAAAACGCCGAGTGCGCCAGGCGAAGCCGATCCAGCTCGGCTGGGTCTTCGGTGCGCACATAATCCATCGTCATTATTTTTTGGGAGAATTCATTGATCACGCCCATGCGGATAAACACCAAGCGCATGAAGGTTTGCTGAGACGCAAAGGTGGAAAGGCCGGCCAGCGCCATTCCACCTGCCGCCAGCGCGCCTGCCCACCCAAGCATGGTCGGCAGCGTGTTTCCTGCCTCAATTCCGCCGATCAGCACCTTGGGCAGTAGCACCCCCACAAAAGGCAGCAGCGCGCCGCACACCGTAAACAGTGCAAACAGCCCATACACACCTTTATCGTACTTTGTGACGGCGCGCAAAACATATTGAATGTTTTCCCGCCAGGAAAATTGATTTTTTGTTGTATTCATCTTGCCGCAACCCCCGTTTCAAGCTATATATTAAGCCGCGCATTACTATATGTCAATGATATTATTGATTATTTTAATTTATATATTTCATTTTTTAATGTTTTATTTTTTCAAATTGTGCCGTTGGGCAGCTTTTTACTTGTAAAACCGAAAAAAATTCTTATACTAATGGGGTATGTATTTTTGCTTAAGCAGATAAAAGGAGTTTCTATGGAATGGATCATTAGCATCGGATTGTTCGCGGTGGGCTTGCTGCTCATCATCAAGGGGGGCGACTGGTTTGTAGAGGCTGCCAGCTGGATGGCCGAGGCACTGCACATTCCAAAGTTTATCATCGGCGCCACCATCGTCAGCGTGGCCACCACGCTGCCTGAGATCATCGTTTCTACCATTGCCGCCAGCGAGGGCAAGGTGGACATGGCCATCGGCAACGCCATCGGTTCCGTCACGGCAAACACAGGTCTTATCCTTTCGTTGAGCATCCTGTTTATGCCCATGGTCATCTCCCGCAAGCAGTTTATGAGCAAAGGTCTGCTCTTCCTCACGGCAGTGGGCGGCCTGCTGGCGCTGAGCCTGCCGGGAGAGCTGACGCTGGCGCGCAGCTTCATCATGCTGCTCATATTCGCCGCGTTCCTTTTGGAAAACATTTTCTCCGCCCGCAACAAGGTGGAGGACGACGACACCCCTGTGGCCACCGATAAAAAAACCGTGGTCAAGCAGCTGATCCTTTTTGCGCTGGGCACGGTCGGCATTGTGGTGGGCTCCAATTTGCTGGTGGATAACGGCAGCATACTGGCGCGGCTGGTGGGCATCCCTGAGAATGTAATCGGGCTGACCGCCATTGCCATCGGCACCTCGCTGCCCGAGCTGGTGACGGCCATTACCGCCATCTCCCGAAAGGAATCCTCCATTTCGGTGGGCAACGTCATCGGCGCCAACATCATCGACACCACGCTGATCCTGCCGGTTTGCGCCATGATCTCCGGCGGCTCTTTGCCGGTGGCAACGCAAGTGTTGCGCCTCGACCTGCCCGTATGCCTGGCCGTCGCGGGCATCGCCGTGATCCCCACGCTCATCTCCCAGAAATTTCGCCGCTGGCAGGGTGTGGCCGCCATGGCCGTCTATGTGTCTTATCTCATTTTCCTGTTTGTTCAGGGCTGACGGAACTCACCCGCACAAACGCGCAATACCCGCCGATTTTTGATCGGCGGGTATTTTTTTACATAAAGTTCAACTGCTGACGGCAAAGTCGGATCGATCGGCTCAACAAAGGAGGCTAAGCGCCGCCTTGCGGCAAAAAATCGTTCATGCGCACGCTCAACAGCGCTCTGCGGCGCGCAGCACCCGTTCCATCCAGCACTGCGGCGAAAGATAATCTTCCAATTGGGGAACGATAGCTTCTCCCTGCCCGTTGGGCAGCAAAAAGCTGGCTAAATACTCATGCAAATGATAAAAATGCCCTCGGTAAGCGTAATACGCCAGGCGGTGGGGCGCCAGCCGGTCGGGCAAGCCGCAGGCCGCCAGAGTATTGTCAATGAGCCGGTTCTGCTCCTGCGACCACATATAGTACCACAGGTCGCGCTCAACGGGTGCCAGCCTGATATGATCCCAGTCGATGATGGTTATTTTTTCGCCGTTTAGGATGACGTTGCCGCCGGTGTCCCCGCTTGTAATGTGAAAATCTCCCGGCTGCTGCCGACACTGCCGCGCCGTCTGCTCCAACCGGGCGGCGCAGTGGGTCAAGGCGTCCTTTTCCCTGCGCAAAAGGTTCAAGACCCGCTGCGCGCCCGGCACCCCGCAGCCCGGAATGCGTCGCGCCAGCGTCGCGACGCGCTCGGCCATATCTCCGGTATAGACCTCTCGCTCCGCTTCAACATCTTGAATGGGCAAACGATAAATACCCGCCAGACGGGTGAAAAGCCACTCCAGCGGGTATTCCTCGGTATGCTCCCCTTCTTCAAAGACGAACAGCGCCGCCCAAGCGCCTTGAAACACAAAGCTCAGCGCGCCGCCGCGCATCTCCAGAGGCTTGCTGATGTAGTCGATCCCTTGGTCATTCATCCACCTGACCACAGGCAGGCTGCGCGTGAACTGCGCCGCCTTGGCGGGGTAGGAGATCAGCTTGGCAAAATAGCTGCCCTGTGCGCTGTTTACCCGCCAGGTCTCGCCGTACCAACCTCGGGGCGCGGGGGTAAGGCAGACCTCGCTGAGGCCGTAGCGTTCCCTGAGCTGGGCGCAAAGCGCCTGTCGGTAAGCGTCGTCCCTCTCAATTTGGCTGAACATCGGGTCATCCTTCCCCCAGCACGACCTGCTCCACGGTTTGCTGGATGATCCGCGCGGTTTGCTCGGGCAGGCACAGCACCGGCGCGCCATGGCTGCTCACCGCGCAGGGCAGCCCCACCGGGCTTTTGCCGTAAATGGCCGCGTAAAAGGTACATGCCGCCAAGTAAGAACCGACGGGGCCGGCATGGCGGCCGTCCTCAAAATACAGCTCGATCTCGGGGTGGCTCTCGCGCAGAACACGCCACACATCCCCCACCGGCGCCAAAATGCCGCCGATGGCTTTCCAGCTGGCGCGGTGCGCCCGGCTGAACTCTTCATGCCGCTGGGGCTCGTCCTTTTTGGGCCATATCATATAGGTGACCGGCACGGCACCCGCCTCTTTGATCCACTGGTTGAGCGCGGAGGCATCCCGGATCAGCTCCTGCGCTCCGCCAAAGGGCTGCTGCAGGGTCTGCAGCACCACATAATCATACTCTCCATAAAGAATGTTAAACCGCGCCTGCTCGGATGTCTTGTGGAATTCCAGCGATTTTCCACCCTGGGTCAGCATGGTGACCTGCGCCTCGCTCACCGGCCCCTGCTGGGTCAAAAAGCGAAACAGAAACGGCATATCGTTATAATAGGTGTGGCTGTTGCCGATAAACAAAACTCTGCTCATAACTCCTCCACCTGCTCGCCCAGCATGGCAAGAAACTCTTCCTCGGTGACCACCGCAACGCCCAGAGACAGCGCCTTTTCCAGCTTGCTGCCCGCTTCCTCGCCCGCCAGCACAAGGCTGGTCTTTGCGGAAACGCTGCCCGCCGCTTTTCCGCCGTGGCGCAAAATCATCTCTTCGGCCTGCTTGCGTTTCAGATGCGGCAAGGTGCCGGTCAGCACCACCGTCTTCCCCTCCAAAACCCCGCCTGCCTCCACCTTTTCAGGCGAAATGGGCGCGATGCCGGCGGCGAACATTCTGCCCAGCACGGCTTGGGTGCGCTCGTCCGCAAAGAAATCCGTGATGGACTCAGCCACCGCTTCGCCAACATCGCGCAAGGTGACCAGCTCCTCGGCGGTGCAGGCGGCAAACGCCTCAAAGGTTCCGAAATGCTGCGCCAGATCCCGCGCAGTCTTTTCCCCCACATCAGGAATGCCCAGCGCGAAGATGAACCTGGCCAGCGGGATCTGCTTGCTTTTTTCGATGGCCTGCAGCAAATGATCGGCCTTTTTTTCGCCGAAGCCCGGCAGCACGATCAGCTTTTCCCGCTCCAGATAATACAGGTCGGAAATATCCCGCATCTTCAGCTCCTGAAAGAACATGGCTGCGGTTTTATCGCTGAAGGTTTCAATATCCATGGCGTTGCGCGAGGCAAAGTGCGCCAGGCGGCTCACCACCTGCGCCGGGCAGGCCAGCGCGTTGGGGCAAAACAGATGAGCGCCCTCCTGCACCACGTGCGAACCGCACACCGGGCACGCCTGCGGCCGCTCCACCTCTTTTACCGGTCCGTCGTCCTCCATGCTGCCCATGATCTCAGGAATCACGTCGTTGGAGCGGCGGACCCACACACGGCGGCCAATGGCCACGTTTTTGCGAAGGATGTCGTCCCAATTGTTCAGCGTGGCACGCTTCACCGTGGCACCGCCGATGTCCACCGGTTCCAGCTCCGCCACCGGGGTGAGCTTGCCGCTGCGCCCAGCGTCCCACACCACATCCAGCACGCGGGTGGTCGTCTCCTGCGCCTTGAACTTAAAGGCCACCGCCCAGCGCGGAAAGCGATTGGTAAAGCCCAGCGCACGCCGGGTCGGGAAATCGCACACCTTGATGACCATGCCGTCGATAAGGAAATCCAGCCCGGGCCGATTCTCCTCCCCCTCGTCGATGGCGGCCATAATCTCCTCCATCGTGCTGCAATAGCGCACAAAGTCGCTGCAGGGCAGCCGGTTCTCCCGGATGAACGCCAGCATATCCCGGTGGCCGGAAAAGCTCCGCCCTTCGATGTAGCCCACGTTATAGAAAAAAATATCCAGCTGACGCGCTGCCGTCACCTTGGGATCCAAATTGCGCAGCGCACCGGCCACGCCGTTGCGGGCATTTTTCAGCGGCTCGGCGGCAGTCTTGTTGTATCGCTCCAGCGCCGACAGGCGCATGATGCCCTCGCCCTGCACCTCAAAACGCCCCTGATAGGGCACGCGGAGGGGCACCGAGCGGATGGTATGCACCTGCGCCAGGATCCCCTCGCCCACCACGCCGTTGCCCCGGGTGGCAGCCTGCACCAGCTTGCCGCCGTCGTAGGTCAGGTTGACGGTCAGGCCGTCGAACTTATACTCCACCGCGTACTCCAGCGGGGGCAGCGCGCTGTCCGCGCCGTCCTTGAGTTTTTGCGCGCGCTGCTGCCACGCCATCAGCTCACCCGGCGTGCGCACCTTATCCATGCTCCACAGCGCAGCCAGGTGCGTATGCTGCTCAAACGCCTCGATGGGCGCGCCGCCCACCCGGCGGCTGGGAGAGTCGTCCAGCACCACGCCGGTCTGCCGCTCCAGCTCCAGCAGCCTGTCATACAGCGCGTCGTACTGCGCATCGGCCACCGTCGGTTCATCCAGCACATAATAACGGTATGCATAGTCGTTCAGACGATCCGTCAGCACCCGCATCTCTTCCATAAGAGCAAAACTCCTTTTCGATATGTACGCTTACAGCTTTTCCAGCGGAGCAACGCTGGCCAGCAGCTCTTTGATGCCCATCCCCTCGAAAGCGATGGTATAAAACTTTTTATCCCCCCGCTGGTCGATCTTGATGATGGTGCCCCGGCCAAACTTGCTGTGGCTCACCTTATCGCCGGCATTGAGCGGCTGCTGGGCGACCGCAGGTTTGGGCGCGGCCACAAAGCCCGGCTTGAAGGTCGTCGCGGGCGGGCGTTTTTTTGAGGAAAAGGCTCGGCCGCCGCCAAAGGCGCTGCCCTCGGCAAACACGCGCCCCTGCGCCGCGCCGAAGCTCTCTCTGCGCTCCAGCTCTCCCGCCCGCTCCTCGCACTCCACAGGGATCTCCGTAAGGAACCGGGAAGGCGGATAGGTTCGGATCTCGCCATAGATCAGGCGCTGGTGGGCATGCACCAAATAAAGCTTTTTCATGGCGCGGGTAATGCCCACATAACACAGGCGGCGTTCCTCCTCCAGACGATCCATATCGTCCATAGACCGGGAGGAAGGAAAGATACCATCTTCCATGCCGATGATAAAGACCACGGGGAACTCCAGGCCTTTGGCCGAGTGGAGCGTCATCAGCGTTACCTTGCCGCTGTCGTCCTCCAGCTTGTCCACGTCGGACACCAGCGCGATATTTTCCAAAAAGTCTCCCAGCGCCGCGCCCTCGTTGCTTTCGGCGAATTCAGCGGCGGCGGAGCGGAATTCCTTCAGGTTTTCCACGCGCTCGGCGGCGTCCTCGTCGCCCGCGTTCTGATACATGCTTTCGTAGCCGGTGTCGGTCAGCACCTGATCCAAGAAGTCCACCAGCCCCATGCCCTCGGCGCTGTCCATCAGGCGCTTCATGGTTTCGGTGAACACGCCCATCGCCGAAGCGGCGCGGGGTGCGTTTTCCTTTACGGTTTCATGGTCGCACAGCACCTCCCACAGCGTGCGCCCCTGGGCGTCGGCCACGCCCGCCAGCTTTGCCATGGTGGACGCCCCGATGCCCCGCTTGGGCACGTTGACGATGCGCTGCAGCGCTGCCGAATCGGCCGGGTTGGCCAGCACGCGCAGATAGGACACCACGTCCTTGATCTCCTTGCGGTCATAGAAGCGCATACCGCCGTAAACGCTGTAGGGAACGCCGGTGAGCACGAGGGAATCCTCCACCGCGCGCGCCTGGGCATTGGTGCGGTAAAGAATGGCGAAGTCCGAATAGGAATAGTCGCCCTTGAGCGAGGCGATGGTGCGCAGGCAGAACTGCGCCTCGTCCTTTTCATTGTTGGCCTGATAAACGCAGACCTTTTCGCCGCCGGTGCGCTCGGTCCAGAGCTTTTTCTCCTTGCGGGCGGTGTTGTTGGCGATGACGGCGTTGGCCGCCGCCAAAATCTGGTCGGTGGAACGATAGTTCTGCTCCAGGCGGATGACCTTGGCGTCGGGAAAATCCTTTTCAAAATCCAGAATGTTGCGAATGTCCGCGCCGCGCCACCCGTAGATGGACTGATCGTCGTCGCCTACCACGCAGATGTTGCGGTAATAAGCCGCCAACAGCTGCACCAGCATATATTGTGCCTTGTTGGTGTCCTGATATTCATCCACATGGATGTAGCGAAAGCGCTGCTGATAAAAAGACAGGATCTGCGGACGCTCGGTAAACAGCTCCAGCGTCTTGAGCAGCAGATCGTCGAAATCCAGCGCGTTGCTGGCGCGCAGCTTGGCGTCATAGCGCTTGAAGATCTCGCACACCACGCCGTCTCTGGGGTCGTCGCTGTCCTTGAGCAGTTCGTCCGCCGTAAGCAGCCGGTTTTTGGCGTCGCTGATGCGCGAGCGCACCGCGCGGGGCGGGCACTGTTTGTCGTTGAGGTTCATCTCGGCGATGACGGCCTTTATGACGCTCATGGAGTCATCATCGTCATAAATGGAGAACCAGCGCGTATACCCCAGCTCGGAGATATGATTGCGCAGCAAACGCACACAAAAAGAGTGAAAGGTGCTCAGCTGCATCCTCTGCGCCTGGTCGCCCACCAGCGCCGTCACACGCTGGCGCATTTCCGCCGCGGCTTTGTTGGTGAAGGTGATGGCCAGAATCTCCTCGGGGCGAGCCAGCCCCTGCTCCAGAATGTTGGCAATGCGGCTGATGAGGGTCTTGGTCTTGCCCGATCCCGCTCCGGCCAAAATGAGAAGAGGCCCCTGCACGCTCTGCGCAGCTGCCCTCTGCATGGGATTCAATTGTGAAAAGTCCATGAATGCTCCTTTGCGTCCGGTTATTGATTTTCCTTGGAAAGGCGTTTCAACACCAGCTGGTACCCGCCCGCCCCGTAGTTGAGGCAGCGGTTTACGCGGCTGATGGTTGCCGTGCTGGCGCCGGTCTTTTCCACGATCTCGTGGTAGGTGACGTTCTCCTTGAGCATCTGCGCCACCTCAAGACGCTGGCTCATGGCCAGAATCTCGTTTACCGTGCACATATCCTCCAGCAGGCGATAGCACTCTTCCGCGCTGCCCAGAGACAAAATGCTCTCCACCAGCGCCTCGGTCGCGTCGTTTTTGATTTTTGGTTCATATGCCATACGAATAACCTCCGCATGAATCGCTGAAATACGATGCAGCCCGCGCCGCGCGCCGCATCACTTGCTTCTATTTTAACATACTAAAGCAGAAGAAGAAAGAGCCATTCGCCGCCGCTCCCCCGCCCTTGAAAAAACAAAAAGGGAAAGCCGGCACAGCCGACTTCCCCCCAAAACGCGTTGTGCTAACGCACCTGGGCTTCCCCCTGCGCCGCATTGGGCGAGGCGCTCAGCCCGCTGAGAAGCTTCCCGGCCAGCGCACAGGCGACACCCTGCAGCAGGTAAAGCAGTCCGCCCGAAACGCCGGTTCCCAGATTTTTTACGGCCACCTGCCAGTTCGCACCCTGTACACCGTTGAGAACCGTCAGGACAACGCTGCCCACCACGGTAAGTGCACCGGCCAGCAGCAGAAGAATGCCGGGCACGATCCAGATCTTCGCAGTAAACTTTTGCAGCTTCACCAGCTTGACCCCCAGCATGATCAGGAGAAAGACAGCGAACCCCAGAAAGGCCAGCCCGCTGCTTACGGTATTGAAGGCAAAAATTGCGACCCAAGCAGGCGCCAGACCGCGGTTCGCCGTCAGCTGCGCAAACCAGGCCAGCCAGCTCACGATGGCAATGAGCGGAACCACCGTCATCACCCCGCCGCTGACGATTGAGAGCACACCGGGCTTTTGGGCAAAGAGCACATATCCCAGCAAGCCGTAGGCCGCCGCCAGAAGGATACCTTCAAAAACAGAACTGCCGCTTTTGCCGATGATGCTCAGCAGGGAAAACAAAGCCACTGCCCACATCACGATGGCGCTGATCAGAAACTTCTTCTCCTTCATTCTCAGTTCCTCCTTTTTTGTCAAGCCGTTATGTTGAGTCTACGGATTCCCCACGAAATTGTCAACGAACATTTCATATTGCGCACACAAAAAGCGGCCGCCCCCATGGGCGGCCGCTCCTTCTTACTCAAACATCATTTTGTCCATGAACGCGTTTTGGAACTCGGGTCTTGCGGAAAGCTCGATATACTCGGTCTGCCTGGCCAGCGCGCGCGCCTGCGCTTCCATCTGCGCGCTCAGCAGCACCGCTTTGGCTCCCGTTCCCGCCGCGTTTCCCACCGCCTCGGTTTTTTTAAGCAGTGCCGCGGGGATCAGCCCGATGGCCGCCGCGCTGTCCTTATCCATATAGGTTCCAAAGCCCCCGGCAAGGTAAAGATGATCTACCTGACCCACGGGAATGCCGGCCGCGGCCAGCAGCACGTCCACCCCCGCCGCGATGGCGCCCTTGGCCAACTGCAATTCGCGGATGTCCTTCTGCACAATGCCGATCTGCTGCTCGGGCGCGGGGAAAAAGCCTTCTTCGGTAAAATAGGGACGCAGCGCCCCGTCGGACTCTTCCTCGTCCATCATTCCCGTCACATCCAGCGCCCCGTGCGCCAGCAGCACCGCCGCCAGATCCACCAGACCCGAGCCGCAGATGCCGCAGGGCTGCCCATCGCCGATGGTGGTATAGCTCAACTTTTCGCCCTGCACCTTCACCGAATTGATGGCGCCGGTCACGCTGCCCACGCCGCAGCGAATGTGCGCGCCCTCAAAGGCCGGCCCCGCCGCCGTAGAGCAGGCGTATATTTTCTCGCCGGTACACAGCGCGATCTCGCCGTTGGTGCCAATGTCGATGAGCAGCGACGTCTCCGTATGCTCGTGCATCCCGCAGGAGAGCATGGCCGCCACCGTGTCCGCGCCCACATAGCCGGCCACGCAGGGCAGCAGAAGAATTTTTGCCGCCGGGTTGAGCGCAATGGCCAGCGCCGCGCTCTCCAACAGCATTTCCCGCGTCCACACGGGAACAAACGGTGCCTGGGCGATATTTTCCGGTGAGATGCCCGCAAACAGGTGCAGCATCACCGTATTGCCCGCAATGGTCATTTCGTAGATCTGCTTCGCGTCGGCCTGAACCTGCCCGCACATCTGCGCTGCCATGTCCCCCACCGCAGAGGTCACCATTTTTTGCAGCTCGTCAACACCCTGCGATTTTGCATGGTCGCAACGGGTAATGACATCGTCTCCCCGCGCCTTTTGCGGGTTAAGCCGAGAGGTGGAGGCAAGCTGTGCTCCCCTGCGCAGATCCACCAGATAAGCCGCCAAGGTGGTGGTGCCGATGTCCACAGCCACCCCCAAAACCCGCTGCTGCGGTGCAATCACATCCAGCACCTCGCCCCGGCACACGACAGCCTCCCCGGCGAAGTCCTGCGCGCGCAGGGCAAAGGGCAGCTTTGCCAGCGCCGCCGGGTGGATCGTCTCCGCGCCATCCAAAGCCTCCAAGAGACGCCGCGCGTCATCCCGCTGATCCCCGATATGGGGCTTTTCCAGCGCAAAGGGCAGCACGCGTACCGACGGCTCCACCGCATAGAGCGCATTGCGCCCCTCCACGGCGATCTTTGCGCCGGTCTTTTCGGCCGGTGTATCCACCCGCATACCCTCGCAAACCGGTGTTTTGCAGGCAAGACGCCAGCCCTGCGCGATCTGCGCGGGGTTCAGCAGTTTGATCTCCTGCGCGGTGGGCTCGCCTGCGTCATGGATGCGAACCAGGCACTTGCCGCAGCGGCCGTTTCCGCCGCAGGGAGCGGGCACCTTGGCACCAGCCTCCACCAGCGCGTCCAACAGCATGCCTTCCCGCGCGGAGAAAGGCTTTCCGTCTATCCAAATCGTCATAAGCCACCTCATCAATAATCTATTGTCATTATATAAGGCGGCTTCGGGCAGAACAAGAAAAAGCGGCGAGATTCGCCGTTTTTTTCGAAAACTCTGCAATTTATTCCACCCGGCTTAAATGCGGCAGGCGCAAATAATCGCCCGGGTCGGTGCTGAGCACATCGCAGATGATGCCGCCGCTGACCCGCACGGGCACGCCGTTGACGATGGTCTGACGCAGCGAGGGCACTTGGGGCTGGCTGTTTTGCAGCATATCCGGCGGAACGATGGTGTACATCATGCTTCTTTTTCCCTTTCCTTTATCATGCCCTTCAGGCGCAGCAACGCTTTATCCAGCGACCCAACCTCATCGATGAGGCCACACTGCACCGCCTCTTCCCCCACAAGAATGGTGCCCACGTCGTTTGCCATGTCGCCCGTGCGCATCATAAGCTCGGTGAACGTATCCCACTCAATGCCCGAATGGTCCACAACATAATTGACCACCCGTTCCTGCATCCTGTTAAAGTAATCATAGGTCTGGGGCACCCCGATGACCAGCCCCGTCATGCGGATGGGGTGCACGGTCATGGTGGCGCTGGGCACAATAAAGGAATAGTCCGCGCTGACCGCCAGCGGCACGCCGATGCTGTGTCCCCCGCCCAGCACGATAGACACCGAGGGCTTTGTCATACCGCTTATCATCTCGGCAATGGCCAACCCTGCCTCCACATCGCCGCCCACCGTGTTAAGCAGCACCAAAAAACCCTTGATCTCCGGGCTTTCCTCGATGGCGATGAGCATGGGAAGGATATGTTCATATTTTGTCGTTTTGTTGTGAGGTGGCAGCACTATATGCCCTTCCACCTGGCCGATAATGGTGAGGCAATGGATGGGGCTGTGCACCTCGGGAATGGGTGTGCTGCCGGTAGAAACCATGCTTTGCTGGGGGGACGGTGCTTCGTTTTCGGGCACATCGGTTGGGATTTCCGGTTCCATAATTACGCTCCTTACGGTTTTTCTTATTGTGCCCAAAATTGCAAAAATAAAGATTGACAGTCTTCCTAATTATGGTATGATTCTATTTAGTAATCCAAATGTTTTGAGGAGGATTCCCTGCATTAAAAAGTTTGTTTCCGTTTCCATGGTCGCTCTGGTTCTGGTTGTAAGCGTGCTGCTCGCCGCCTGCTCCAGCGGTCCCGACGTCACCAAGCTGAACGCCAGCTACAGCACCTTGGTAGAGAAGTATAACGCCATGGCCACCACCGCCAACGACAACGGCTGGGGCGCCAACGAAGAAGTCGCCACCAAGCTCAACGCCATCGCCGACAAGATCAGCACCATCCCCGCTGTGATCGACGACCCCTCCAGCTACACGCAGGAGCAGATCGACAAGCTGACCACCGGGTGTGATGACCTGTGCACCTGGGCCGACACCATGGCTGACGCCGTTTCTCAGCCCTACAGCGCCGAATAAAAACACGGAAATAAGTATGATTGAGATGCCCCGCAGTTTTGCGGGGCATCTTTTATTTTTCCAAATCCGCTATCCCATTCGCTTGGGGATGCAGATCTTGTGGCCGCCGATGAAATAACTGGGCGGGAAAAGCGGGTTGGCCGCCAGCAGCGCGCCTTCCGAAACGTTCCACTTGGCGGCAGCCTGGGTCAGCCCCTCACCCTCCTCCAGCTGGTATTCCTTCCCCAGGGGGCAAACCGGGGAAAGGCTGCCCGGCGTGACACACAGCACGGTGCCGGGCGTGGGCGCGCCGGTGAGGCTGATGCCGGGGTTTGCCTGGCGCAGCGCGGCAAAAGACACGTCAAACAGCTGCGCAATGGACACCCAGGTGTCTCCCTCCAGCACCGTGTAGCGCTGAGCGCCCTCGGGGCAAACGTTCTTTTTTACCGGCAGGCAGATGGTATCCCCAACGCGGTAAAGCCGGGGATTCAGCCAGGGGTTGGCGGCCAGGATGGCATCCACCGTGATGCCGTTCACACGGGCGAGCTCATAAAGCGTGTCTCCGCTTTTAAGCACATAGAGCTGCCCGGCGCAGGCACGCACCGGCGGGATGCAGAGCTTTCTTCCGATCTGCAGGATGGTATCGGCCTGCAAGCCGGGGTTGGCCATGACGATGGCGGCCGCCGTGGTCTGGTAAGCTGCGGCCAGCGCCGACAGTGTATCGCCCTGCGCGATACTGTGCGTGCGGTAGCCCGGTGGGCAGGCAAACACCGGCGCGCCGGTCTCGATAACCTCGCCCGGGATATCCCATTGCTGGGTCTGCGGATACATCCGCTGCATACAGGGATCGTAATAGGGATCATATGGATTCATAATCAGCACACTCCTTATCTGCACGAGAGTACGCTACAGCATATTCCCGCGCGAGGCCGGGGGTGAAAACAAGCCTCTTGACAAAACCATGCGCGCCATTTATAGTAAGTGCCGATAAAAGGAAAGGGGGCAAAAGCATGGCAATCGGTTTGAACCGACGCAATTTTCTTGTTCATGTGCACACGCGCACATCCATTTTTGCGCGTTACGGGATTACTATGCCCTTTTTTGCCCGTTCGACGTGATTTTTGCTGATTGGCTGATCGATCCGGACGTCCAGAAATGGGCGTTCGGATTTTTTGTTTTAGGAGCTTATAGATGAAGAAATATATTGCCACCATGCGCATGAGCCTGAAGGAGTCGGGCTACTTTGGCGCGATGAATGTGGTGGGAACTTATCTCATGAAATGGCTGCGCCTGTTGGCGCTGCTGATGATCTGGAAGGTGCTTTTTGCCGTCGGTGCCGACACCCAGGGGATGACACTGGAACAGATGCTGACCTACACGCTGCTCTCCGCGGCGCTCTCGCCGCTGCTGGACGTGCGCACCCCCGCCTCCAGCTGGCTGCACGAGGGCACCATGCTCTCGCTGTATCAGCGCCCGATGAGCGTCTTTGGCCAGCTGGCCGCCAGCACGGCAGGTTCCTGGGGCATGCATTTGCTGCTCTTCACGCTGCCCTGCCTGCTGCTCGCCCCGCTGCTGGGCGCACGTCTGGCTGTCAATCCCTGGGGCGTGCTGTCGCTGGCGCTGGCCGTCAGCCAGGGCTTCTGTGTGGATTTTCTGTTCGCCGGTCTCATCATACGGGCAAACAATATGTCCTGGATGGTGGAATCGCTGCGCCGGGCGCTGACAGCGCTCTTTACCGGTGCGCTGATCCCCTTCGCCGTGCTGCCCTTCGGCATTGGCAAGGTGCTGGAATGGATGCCGCTGGGCTCTTTGGCGGGTGCGCCCCTGGCCATTGCCACGGGCTTATCGACGCCCCAGGCTCTGCTGCCCGTGCAGCTGCTCTGGAACGCGCTGTTGTGGCCGGTGGCCGTGTGGTGGTTTCGGCGCTGCCAGGAAAGGATGGTGTCCTATGGCGGGTAACTGGAAAGCCCTCTTTCGGCTTTGGGGCGTTTATGCGCGGCTGGATCTGCACTGGCTGACGCAGGACACCAAGTATTGCGTTCTGACCATTTTTTCCGATCTGCTCAGCAATCTCTCCTCCGTACTGGGTGTGTTTTTGCTGGCGGTGCGCTTCGGCGGCGTGGGCGGCCTCAGCGCCGACGAGGTTCTGTTCATGCTGGGCTTTTACAACATCGTATCCGGCCTGTTCAACCTCTTTTTTCTGGGCAACAACGTGGGCAACATTTCCCGGCGCATCGGCCGCGGCCAGCTGGATCATATGCTCATACAGCCCCTGCCGCTGACCGTGCAGCTGCTGAGCGAAGGCTTTCTGCCTTTTTCGGGCAGCGGTGTGCTGCTGGGGGGCATCGCGGTGACCGTCATTGCCGCCGTGCGGCTGTCGCTGCCCTTCTCCCTGCCCTGGCTGGGGCTGCTGCTTCTCATGGCGTTCAGCGCGCTTTTTATCTGGGTGGGGCTGGCCTATCTGGTATCGGTCAGCGCCTTTTACCACCCGGCGGGCAGCGAGGAAATTTCCTCGGTGGCCATCGATGCCCTGGCAACACTTGGCGGTTATCCTCTGGGCGGGCTTTCCGGGTGGCTGCAGGCTTTGCTGGTCGTTGTATTTCCCGCCGGCTGCCTTGCCTGGCTGCCCGCCATGATCCTGCTGGGCAGATCGCCTTTTGGCGCTGCCGCGCTGCTCCCCCTGCTGGCGCTTTTTATATGCGGCATCGCCGCCGTGCTTTTTCAGAAAGGAATGAAACACTATGGCAAATTCGGTTCTCAGCGATACCGCAGCATGGGACACCGCAGCTGAGCTGCGCGGCGTCACCAAATGCTTTTCTCAGCGTCAAAACACGCAGAATGTACTTAAAAATTTATTTCACCCCACCTACCGCACCGTCACCGCGCTGGATCAGGTGGATCTGTGCATCCGCCGGGGAGAATTCGTGGCCTACGCCGGCCCCAACGGCGCGGGAAAATCCACCACCTTCAAGCTGCTGTGCGGCATGCTCTCTCCCAATCGGGGTACCCTCCGCACGCTGGGACTGGACCCCGTGCGGCAGCGCATTGCGCTGATGAAGCAGCTGGGCATTCTTTTCGGCAACCGCAGCGAGCTGTGGTGGGATCACCCGGTGTGCACGTCGTTCGAATGGAAAAAACAGGTTTGGGACATCCCCGAGGAGGTGTATCAGCGTCAGCTGCATCTGGCCTGCGAGATGCTGGATCTGAAGCCGTTTTGGAACACCTTCGCCCGCGAGCTTTCTCTGGGGCAGCGAATGCGCGCAGATCTGGGGCTGCTTTTGCTGCACGACCCCGCCTTGATCCTGCTGGACGAACCCACGCTGGGATTGGACGTGCTGGCCAAACGCCAGATGATCGACACGCTCAAAACACTCAACCGGGATTTCGGTGCCACCATTTTGGTCACCAGCCATGACCTGGACGACCTCACCGAGATGGCGCAGCGGCTGGTCATGCTCGCGCAGGGCAGCATCGTGTTTGACGGGGCGCCCGATGGCCTGCGGGCCATCGCCGGAGATTCCCGCACGCTTACCCTGACCTGCGCCGACCCGGCGCCGCAGGTGCCGGGAGCCACCCTGTCGCACAGCGAAGGCGAACGGCACACCTATCTTTTTGACCACCAGGCACTGTCCACCTCCAACCTGCTGCAGGCCATCGGCCAACTGCCGCAGGTCACCGATGTGGAACTGGGGCGCGCCCCCATTGAACAGGTGATCGCGGGGCTGTATCAAAAGTGGAAGCAGCCCGCCGCCCCGGGCGATCCGAAATAAAGCAAAAAGACCGGCAAAAGCCGGTCTTTTTTCGTGTCTGGTTTATGCCGCGGTGACGCACAGCACGTTGAAAAGCGCCAGCACGGCCAGCGCGGTGCTCAGCAGCAGCGGCTCGCTCAGCACCGCGGTGCCCCCCGGGGCTGCCGCCTCGCTCCCCTTCTTGTGCTTGGCCGCGAGGATCAGCGGCAGCAGCAGCGGCACAAAATAGCGCCCCTGCACCCCGCTGACGACATCGTTTCCCACCTTTGTCCATTGCAGATATTCGCCGGTAAAGATGATGAGCACCGAGGCCAGGCTCAAGCCGATCAGCAAGCCGCCGGTCAGCCTTTCATCCGAATGCCACGCGCTTTCCCGGCAGGCCACCCAACCCATCGCCACGATGTTGCAGCCCACCACAAAATAGCTGCAGTTGATGTTCATCCATCCCAGCGCGCTGCCGAACAGGCTGTTGATATAGAACTCGCCCAACCGATACACCGTGCGCAAAAGCGTCATGACATAGCGCAGGGGATCCCTCAAAATGACCGCCAGCTGCCGGGAGGTATCCACACCCTCCAGCGCACCGCCGTAGCTCTGCGCCATGCCGCGATAGCTGAGCATCAGCCCCGCCCAGGCAAGGGCGAGCACCACGCAGCCCGCAAGAACCCCGCCGGTTACCCACGCTTTTCTTTTTCGCGAGCCATACCGGCTGGCCGGGATGGCGCAGATCAGCGCCAAAAAAGGTAAATAAAGCGGTTTAAAGTTTAAGACCATAAACAGGACGGACGCCATGATCAGATAGTCCCTGCGCGTCATTTTTCCCGGTTTCCCGCGCTGATACAGCACGAACGCCGTCATGGCGATGACCGCAGCCACCGCAAGACCGTCTACCGCCAGAGAAATGCTCTCCTGCAAAAAGATGCCCATCAGCGAGATGGCAATGATCACATTTTTCCCCACCGGGATATATTTGATGGAAAAATACAGCAGAATGCAAACGCCCGCCCAAGGCAGCAGTCGCCCGGCATACGCCAGCACCGCCGCGTTGCGCGTGAAGAGCCTTGCCGCCGCAATGCCTGCCGCCTGCAGCGCATAGCTGGCCGGCGGATAATAAAAGGTGCCGCTGGCACCCCCTTCCACCGTGGTGCTCTCGTCCACCTGCAGCCCCGCCAGAGCGGCCACATCTCGCAGCTTCATCTCTCCATTTTGCATACCGCCCAGCAAATTTGCCGGCAGCGTAAGGGTGGTGCTTGTGTCCTGCTTATGCGGCAGAAGCTGCCCCATGGCAATGGAATAGGCTCGCGTGTAGTGCGTCGCCTCGTCGGGCACCATGCTGAAGGGCAGCGCCACCTGAAACAGGATGGACAGCGGAATATACACAAGCAAAAACACATGCTCGGGCTTCCAGCCCCGCCGCCGCGCCAGGGCGAACAGCACAGTAAAGGGAGCCAGCAGTACATTGCCGCACAGGGGAAACAGCAGGCGGGGGCTGATGGGCAGCGAAGCGCCGCTCCCGTAGCTCTCGGGCAGCAGATACAACAGCACCGTCAGTAAAACGTGGATCCCCACGCTGCCCATCCAGGCTCTCCGGCTGCGCCACAGCTTCCTGAAAAAATCGGCTTTCTTCACCGTTCACCCTTTCCGGCTTTCGTCCAGCCACCCTTCCTTGCCCACCTGCGCTGCGAAATGCCGAATGCGGATATCCTCCTCAGGCGACATATGATCCATGCATTTTTTCTTGACCAGCGGATCCTCCAACACCAGCAGCTCATACGGCTTTTCGTAAGGAATGGCATAAGAGCCCAGATAACGCGGAAGGAACAGCGACTCTTCGGCAAACGCGCCGTATTGGAAGCCGGCCTGCACCAACTGCCAGGTCAGCTCGTTTTCTCCGTTTGCCACCACGTCGGTAAAGTTGTTAAACTCGCCCAGGTTCTTCCAAAAGGCCGCAAAGGCGGGACTTTGGATCACCCGGCGGGAGAAGTACACAAAGAACGACTGCACATGCTCATGGATGATGTCCTTGCTGATATAGGAGCCGTCGTCACACTCGGGAAACAGCGTCATCCCCCAGAAATCCAGGTTGCGCGGTTCCATCTTTGCAAACACATGCTCCAACGGCATGAGCGGCGCGTAGCAGCTGTTGTTGGCCAGTATCACCTCGTCAAACGCGGCCATCTTTTCAAAGCCATACTCCTGAAGCCCCTGCTTCCAGGCGCCGAAATCATACCCGCGGTTTTCCCGGGTGATCATGCGGTCGGCATAGCGCGCCGCCGCGTCCAGGGCGCTGCGGGAAAGCATGGAATTGGTGATGAACACCAATTCATCCACGCAGCCTCTCAGCTCCTCCAAATAACGCAGATCGCTTTGGCTCAGCCGGTCCTTTTTATCAAAGTGGACAAAAAACGCCAGCCGCGTCGTCTTCTTAGGCGGATCCTGCCAGCAAAGGTTCATGGTTTTCTGCCAGCCGTAGCCGTTGGCACGCGCCAGCCAGCACCAGGACCGCTCAATGGCGTGGGCGATGGTGTAGTTATCCTGCCCGGCTTCCTTGGGGAAATCGGTCACGGTCACGTTGCCCTCAAACAGCTGCCGCACAGCCACAGTTCTGGCCCAAAACATATTGCCCACCGGGAAAACGGCTCGCTTGGGCAGCTCCACATCCACTCCCAGCTTGGCGAACAGCTTTTTGCACAGCTCCTCATTGTCGCCCCATCCGGCCTGATAGATCAGCGGCGGATAGGTCTCGGGGAATATCAGCCCCAGCGCGTCATCCTGCTCAAACAGCGTAAGCAGTCTCTCCACATGCTCCTTGCTGCCCAGCAAGTTGCGGTACAGATATTTGCGCCACAGGTCGCCGTGATCCTTTCCGCTGGTGCGTTTGGAATGCAGATGGCAGATATAGTCGTAGTTCCCGATCACCGGCGAAAGCTGCCAAAGGAACGGCGCCACATCTCTGCCGCGATTCGGCGTCACCTCCACCAGCGTATTTGCCGCTCGGCAATGCTGCTGGCAATACTGCTGGATTTTTGCCTGCTTCTCCGCCGTGTTGGTGGAAAAATAGCAGTCAAAGGGGTATGGGATGGCGTTCACGTTGTCAATGATCTCTGCCAGGCACTCGGTATAAAACACATGAGCCTGCACGGCGATGCGCGGGCCCTGCGCCAGTCTGTCGCTGCGCAAAACCGGGCTCTGCGCGCGCAAAACCTTCAGCGGATCCGTCCTTGGGATGCCATACAGCGCGCGCGTGGTCGTGTTGATGTTGGCATAGCCGTATTTTTCATCCGGCTCCAGGTAAGTTCCCTCGGCCCATTCGTTCCAGGCGTTGATGAAGGTAAAACGCTCGCCGGGCTCAAAGTTGCGCTTTGTATATTGAATATTGTTGACCAGCCACTGGTAATAGCTGTCCAGAGAATAGCCGTAGTAGGTCGTCCAGCCATTGGCTCTGCGCGCGGCGTTGTCCCAGCACATCATGGCGCTGCGGTATACGGGCAGCCCGCCTTGGGGGTCGGGTCGGCGCATCAAATAGTGCACCAGCTTTTGGTAATGATAAATAAACGCTTCCTTGCCCTGCAGCTCCAGCCCCTTTACGCCCAGAAATTCATGCCACATATTGTGCGGCGGGAACTCCACTTCCGCATCCACATACGGCGCAATGCTCAAAGAGGACGCGGTGTTGTTGGCAGTCTGGCACGTCCAGATGAGGATCTCCCCGATGCCCAGCTGTCGAGCCACCTGCCGCCACATGGAGAAGGTGCGCTTCACATGGGGAATTTGGCCGGGGTTGTAAACGATCACCACCGGCTTGCCGCCCACGCGCACATAGCGCGGGTCATCCAGATATTTTTTCAGATCCTCGATAAAGGTGTCGTCGTCCTGCTCGGAGTAATCCTGCTTCATCAACACTTCTTTATCCTGACCGTCCCAGGCGCGGGTCCAGTTTTCGTTGGCCCAGCACAGGCAGAAATTGATGTCGATCTCCGGATGTTCCAGCAGCATATCCACGGGCTTTTCCATCAGGCGCTTGCCGGAAAACCAATAGTAATAAAAGCAAAAGCCGAAAATTCCGTGCTCCTTGGCCAGCTTTGCCTGCTTTTTCAGCGTTTCAACGTCGCTTAAGTCATAATACCCGATGTCCTCATGCGGGGTGCGCGGCTGATAGTGCCCCTTGAAGCGGGGCTCGGCTTTTTTGGTGTTGACCCACTCGGTGAAGCCCTTTCCCCACCAGGCGTCATTTTCCGGGAAGGTATGGTACTGGGGCAGATAAAAAGCCAGTGCTTTGACCTGCGCCGCTCCCGAAAGCACCTCGTTGTCCTGATATTCCGCCTCGTACGGCGTGTAGGTGATCGCCGTGCCGCCGTTCTCCTGCATGATTTTTTCAAACCGCTGCGATTCCTTGCGGCGGGCGCGATAGGTGACCATCAGCACCCAGGTGCGCTTCACGCCGTTGACCCGCAGGCTGCGCACGCCTTTTTTGAAGAGGCGGATGCTTTTGCGGATGGCTCTGCCCACAAAGCGCATGGGGGCGGTTATCTTCCAGCTGGTGGAGGCGATGGTGTCCTCATACTGCTTGTTTTTCATATTGATGTAGTCTTCCATCCCCTGAGCGCGATCTTCCAGCTCTTCGGCGTGCATCTCCAGGTGGTGTGCTTTTTTCTCCAGCTCGTGAACCATGCGCGCCTTGCGGGCGTTCTCCTGCTCGGCTTCGGCGCGCGCGGCGCGCTCCTCCCCGATCAGCGCATCCTTTTCCTGCGCCAGGCAGGCAAGCATCTCAAAGGCCACGGCTTGCCGTACCGGCATGATCTCAAAGCATAGGCTGAGGCGTGCCGCTTTGCCGTCCCACCGGGTCACATAATAGGGATCCTTTGTGCAAAATACATCCCCCGCCTGCTGCGAGAAGGTGTCGCGGTTGATCTGCGAAAACGAATAACTCGTTTCGTGCTCACCCCACAGGGTGAACCCGCGCACCAGACAGGCCGTCTCATCGGCCGGGTCAATGCGCAGGGCGGTGGTGCCTTCTGGCACAAAAAGCTCTGCATTTACCGTGCAATACGTCTCATAATCGGCCTGGTAAGGGCACACCTCGCAGGTTTCCTCGGAAAACCCTTCTCCCCGGTCGAAATAAATCTTTACAAAGTTTTTCGTTTTTGTATCCTCCAGCTTTGCCGCCCTGAGCCGCTCTGCCGCGGCCTGGCGTGTTTGGTTGAAAGAATCCACCGCCGTCAGGCACTGCGCACTCAGGGGTTGCTCCTGCTTGATTGCCATCACGACGTTGGAATTGTACTTCAGATAAAAATACGGGTGCAGCTGCCGGCCGCGCTCGTAATCCGCATCCAGATCGGTGATCTCTTCCGGCCGATAAAACACATGGCTTTGCAGCACCGCCGCCTGAAGCCCGTGCTCCGCCAAAATTTGCGGCAGATCGCTGCCCCAGTCCCACAGCACCGGAATGCCCTGCGGACGCAGCGGATCCACATGGTGATAGGGATGATCCGCCGGCCGCGCTTTGGTGGGCTGGCTTTCCTGCAGCGGCACGGTAAACAAAAAAAGGCCGCCGGGCTTCAGCACCCGTTTGATCTCGCCCAGCGCAGCGTTGACATTCTGCACATGCTCCAGCACATCTTCCGTGATCAAAATATCGCAAAACGCGTCGGGAAACGTGAGCGCCTGCAAGTCGTTGCACTGCACGCCGTTTTCATATTGGCCCGGCTGCACGCCATCCATATATTCAAAACAATGATAATGCGGCAGCGCCTTCAAGGCATCGTGCACCGCACCGGCTGCTGCCGCGTTGACGATGACCCGATCGGCCAGCTGCTCCCAGACTTCGCCGATGGGTTTTATGCTTCCGCAAAAGGACGCGCTGAGCGCGCCCAATAGATCGGAGGAACGAAGAGCCGCACCGCAGTTCGCGCATTTTGCCTCGCGCTTGAGCGTAGCCCCCATTTCCAAAACGAACCCCTCGTGCGCGCCGCACACGGCGCAGGGATCCTTTGTCACGATCTGATTCAATTTATGCATTCTTTTTCCTCGCAGTGATGATGATGGAATTATATCGGTAGTAATACTTGGCAGGCACGGTAAGGCACTGCTCGTAGGTTTCATCTACATTGGGAATGTCTTCAATGTTGGTCAGCTGGTTGCACTTCTCCACCGTCGTCTCAAAGCCGTAAGCATCGACGATCCGACCGATGTCGTCACCCCAGTCCGTCTCCACCAGCAGGCGCGTACCTTCCACCGTTAAGGAAACCTCCTGGCGCTGCGCGCGGGAGATGCTGCTGCGCCCCTCGTGAATGGGAACGGAGAACAGATGCAGCCCACCCGGCTTCAGCACCCGCCCGATCTCTCGGAAGGCCTGCTCATAATCATGATAGTGATTGGCGATCTCTTGGTCGATCACCAGGTCAAACGTATTGTCGGCAAAGGGCAGCTCTCCCAGATCCTGTCCCGCGCCGTCAGCCACTTTTCGCAGATAGTCCCAGCTTTGGTAATGCGGGAGGAATTTCAGCGCTTTGTTGATCGCGCCGTAAGGCGTCAGATCCAAAATATGCAGCTCACCCAGCAGCGCATCGGCCTGCGTCAAATCCTTGTCCGGCGCGCCCATCCATTTCATCAGGGTGCGGCCCAGGTCTGCCTCGCGCAGCCTGCCTCCGCAATGGCAGCAGCGGGCTTCGCGGCGCAGCATCACGCCCTCGTCCACCGAAAACACGCTGTCCTCCTGCCCGCAAAGGGGGCACTTTTGCCGGCGCACCTCCACCGAGCGATCCTCCTGAGGCGCTTCCTTGTGATCCCCTTTTTGCAGGTTGCGATAGGCGTTGCACACCTCGAAGGTGCTGCCCATCATCACCGGCTTGCTCTTTTCGATCCACAGCACGCGGTCGCACAGGCTTTCAATCTGATTGATGCTGTGAGAGACGATGAGCACCGTGGTGCCGCCGTCCATCAGCTCGCGGATGCGGCGTTCGCATTTTTGCTGAAAAAGGAAATCGCCCACCGACAGAATTTCATCGACGATGAGGATATCCGGCTTTATCACTGTGGCAATGGCAAAGGCAATACGCGCCACCATGCCCGAGGAATAGTTTTTGATGGGAACATCCAGAAAATCCCACAGCTCGGCAAAGTCCACAATGCCGGAAAAGTGCCGGTCGATAAAGGGCTTGTCGTATCCCAAAACCGCTCCGTTGAGGTAAATATTCTCGCGGGCCGTCAGCTCGCCGTCAAACCCCGCACCCAGCTCGATCAAAGGCGCGATGTTGCCGCTGATCTCCACATCCCCGCTGGTGGGCTTTAAAATTCCCGAGATCATTTTAAGCAGCGTGCTCTTGCCCGAACCGTTTGTCCCCACGATGCCGAACACCTCGCCCTTGTGGATCTCCAGCGACACATGATCTACGGCGATAAAGTCCTTGAAAAAAAGCTGCCGCTTGAGCAGCTTCACGACGTATTCCTTCAGGCTGTCAATCCTGTCGGCAGACATATTGAAATGCATGGATGCATCATGCACCTCAACGACGTTTCCTTCTTTCATCAGTCCTGCTCCCTCAGATATAAAGGATAAAGCGATCCTGCCGCCTGCGGAAAAACCACATTCCCAGCGCCAGTGCCGCGATAGAGAACCCCAGGCAGATCCAGTTTTCCTGGATGGTGGGGAAGGTTCCGTACATCATGATGTTTCGGAAGTACTGGATGTAATGATACATGGGGTTCAAGTTCATCAGCTTGAGCATGGTGCTGTTCAGCGAATCCACCGGGTAAAAAATCGGGGTCAGATAGGACCACGCGGTCAGCAGCACGTTGTAGAGATGCAGCGTATCCCGGAAAAACACGGCCAGCGCCGAAAGAAACAAGCCCACACCCATGCAGAACAAGAACAAATAGATCAGCACCAGCGGCAGGCAGATCATACTGGCTGACAGCGGCACCTTGAAATAGATCATGACGATGGCAATGGCGACAAAGGAGATGGCGAAGTTTACGAACGAGAACATGACCTTTTCCGCCGGGAAGATATATTTCGGAACATAGACCTTTTTGATGAGCTGCCCCGAACCGATGATGGAACCCATGGCAATCGTGGTCGATTCGGACAGCACGTTGAAGAACGTTTGCCCGAGGATCAGATACACGGGGAATTTCTCAATATTGAACCGGAAAACATAGGAAAACACCGCCGAGACAACCAGCATCATCAGCAGCGGATTCAGAATGCTCCACAGCACGCCCAGGTAGGATCGCCGGTATTTGGTTTTGAAATCTCGCCCGACCAGCTGGGAAAGCAGAAATTTATACTTCCGCAGCGCGCCCAGGTCGCGCATCAGGCGGCCTTCGCGATGCCCCACCGCAAGGCACAGCCCCAAGCCGGTAAGGAACAGCGCAGCCCCCACGATGGCAGCCGAGATGAAAAACCAGCGTGTAAACGGCGCCGGCACCGCTTCGTTGCGCGTAAAGCACAGTGTGCCCGTCACTTCCTGCCCGTTGACCAAAAGGGGTTCGCGCTGGGTGTTTTTGTCATACCATAGCGTAACCGCGTTGCCGCTTTGCGCCTCCGGTGAGGTTATCTCCAAAAACAAGGTCTCACCCGGCGTGCACTCCACCATGCTTCGCAGGCGGATGGTATAGTTGGTGTTGTCCTTCGCGTCGGCAATGGAGACATCGTCCTCGTATGCCACCTCGCCGTTTTCGCGCACCATCCGCAGATGCAGAGGCACGTTGTTTTTGCGTCCGTAAGTACCCAAAATAACGGAAAGAGACCGTATGCGGTCGCCCGCAGCGGTGAACTGCTGGCGCACGGTAACGCCCTCCACCAGTTCTCCCACGCTGTCTGTTCTGGTTGCCATCTTGACCTGATCCGGTGCCGCCTGCCATCGCAGGGCGGGTCCCGCCACAAAATAGTAAAGAACAGACGCCAATACGTACGCCGCCATCACGACCGCAAAAATCCCCCAGCGGCCGAGTCTTCTTTGCTTTGTCATAAAAACAAGATCCTTTTCCCTACTGTATTTCTTTCAGATAGCGCGAAAGCGCGTCCTGCCAAGTGGGCAGGCGCGAAAAGCCGGCTTCTTCCAGTTTGTCCTTGCTCATGCGCGAGTTCAGCGGGCGTTTGGCCTTGGCCGGGTACTCGCTGGACGGGATGGGGTGAACGATGGTACCCAGCCCCGCCTGGCGGAAGATCTCCTGCGCAAACTCTGCCCAAGAACAAATGCCTTCATTGGTGGCGTGATAGACGCCGTATTTTTCCGTTTCGATCATGTCGCACAGCAGCGGCGCCAGATCGGCGGTGTAGGTGGGCGACCCGATCTGGTCGCACACCACGGTAAGTTCGGCATGATCCTGCGCCAGGCGCAGCATGGTTTTGACGAAGTTTTTCCCGTTTTTCCCGAACACCCAGGAAATGCGCACGATGAAATATTGTTCCAGCAGCTCGCGCACAGCCAGCTCCCCTGCCAGCTTGGTGCGGCCATATACACTGCCGGGGTCCGTCGGATCATCCGGCGTGTAGCAGTGCTCCCCCTCGCCGGGAAATACATAATCCGTGCTGATATACACCATCTTGGCGTTCAGCTTCTTGCACGCCCGGGCAATGTTGCGTGGGCCTTCCCCATTTACGCGCGCGCACAGCGCCGCGTCGTCCTCGGCGCGATCCACCGCCGTGTAAGCCGAGCAGTGGATCACCGCGTCGGGACGGTAGGCGCTCAGATACGCCTCCACCGCCGCCGCGTCGGTGATGTCAAAATCCTCAATGTCCACGCCGCGGTGCTCAATGCCGCGGTTTGCCAGCACCTTGCAGACGTCGTAGCCCAGCTGACCCTTGACGCCGGTCACCAATACTTTCATAGCATCCTTCCTCGCCTTAGCGGTTGGCATACATTTTTTCGTAATACTGCTCATACTCGCCGCTGATGATCTTTTCCCACCAGGGCTTGTTGCTCAGATACCAGTCGATGGTCTTCTTGATGCCCACGTCAAAGGAGGTGGACGGCAGCCAGCCCAGCTCGTTATGGATCTTGGTGGGGTCGATGGCGTAGCGCATATCGTGCCCGGCACGATCCTTCACATGCTTGATGAGAGACTCAGGCTTGCCCAGCTCCCGCAGGATGGTCTCCACCACTTGCAGATTGGTGCGCTCGTTGTGCCCGCCGATGTTATACACCTCGCCCACGCGCCCCTTGCGGATGATCAGATCAATGGCTGAGCAGTGATCCTCCACATACAGCCAGTCGCGCACGTTTTCGCCGCTGCCGTACACCGGCAGCTCCTTATCCGCCAGCGCATTGGCGATCATGAGCGGAATCAGCTTTTCTGGGAAATGGTAAGGACCGTAGTTGTTAGAGCAACGCGAAATGGTCACCGGCAGCCCGAAGGTGCGGTGATAGGCCTGCACCAGTAGATCGGCCGAGGCCTTGCTCGCCGAATAGGGCGAGGAGGTATGCAGCGGCGTGGTTTCGGTGAAGAACAGATCGGGACGATCCAGCGGCAGGTCGCCGTACACTTCATCGGTAGACACCTGGTGATAGCGCGTGATGCCGTACTTGCGGCAGGCATCCATCATGACCTGCGTGCCCAAAATGTTGGTCTGCAAAAAGATGGCCGGGTCGGTAATGGAGCGATCCACATGGCTCTCGGCGGCAAAGTTCACCACCACATCGGGGTGATGCTGCTCGAAAATGGCATAGATGGCCTCGCGGTCCACAATATCGGCGCGGATGAAGGTGAAGTTGGGGTTTTTCATCGCCTCTTCCAGCGTTTCCAAATTGCCGGCATAGGTCAGCTTGTCGATGCAGATGACCTCATCCTGCGGATGGTTTTTCAGCTGATAATACACAAAATTGCCGCCGATAAACCCGGCGCCGCCCGTTACAATGATTTTCATTTTTTCACCTCATATACAAACGAAACGTCGCACTCCTTCAGGAAGGGGGAGTGTGCGTCCTTTTCCGAAATTACGGGGTTTTCCACGCCCCAGTCCACGCCGATGTCCGGGTCGTTCCAGCGAATGCCGGCGTCGGCCTGCGGGCAATAAAAGTTGTCGGCCTTATAAAGAAATTCCACATCGTCGCTGAGCGTAACAAAGCCGTGGGCAAAGCCCCGGGGAATGAGCAGCTGGCGGTTGTTCTGGGGGGTGAGCTCCACGGCCACCCATTTCAGGTAGGTGGGCGAGCCTTTGCGCAGGTCTACCGCCACGTCCATCACGCTACCCCGCGCGCAGCGCACCAGCTTGGCCTGGCAGGCATCTCCCTTTTGGAAGTGCAGCCCGCGCAGCGTGCCCTTTTGAGCGGAGAAGGAATGGTTGTCCTGCACGAAGTTATAGTGCAGCCCGGCTTCCTCCATGGCGTGCTGATTCCAGCTTTCCATGAACCAGCCGCGGTTGTCGCCGAATTTCTTCGGCTCTAAAATGTATACATCCAGCACATCGGTCTTAATGACGTTCATACCTGCACGCTCCTCGCCTTAATACTTGATTTTGCCGTCAGCCACGGCCTTGAGGTGTTTTCCGTAGTTGGATTTTCCATACCGGGCGGCGCACTCGGAAAGCTTCTCCCGGTCGATCCACTTGTTGATGTAAGCAATTTCCTCCAGCGCGGAGATCTGTATGCTCTGGCGGTTCTCCACCACGCGCACAAACTCGGCCGCCTCGCTGAGCGCATCCATCGTGCCCGTATCCAGCCAGGCATAACCCCGCCCCAGCGTCACCACGTTGAGCTGGTCGCGCTCTAAATAAATGCGGTTCAGATCGGTAATCTCCAGCTCGCCGCGGGGCGAGGGCTTTACCTGCTTGGCAAACTCGCACACGCGGTTGTCGTAAAAATACAAGCCGGTCACGCAATAATTCGACTTGGGGTTTTGGGGCTTCTCCTCAATGGAGACCGCCTTTCCTTCCTTGTTGAACTCTACAATGCCAAACCTCTGGGGATCGTCCACATAATAACCGAACACGGTGGCGCCCGTCTGGCGCGCAGCCGCTTCTTTTAAGTGGCGGCTCAGGCCGTTTCCGTAAAAAATGTTGTCGCCCAGCACCATCGCGCAGCTGTCGCCGTCGATGAATTTTTCGCCAATGATAAACGCCTGCGCCAAGCCGTCGGGCGAGGGCTGCTCCGCGTAAGAGAGGCGAATGCCGTAATCCGAGCCATCTCCCAGCAGCTTTTCAAAATTCGGCAGATCCTGCGGGGTGGAAATGATCAGGATGTCACGGATCCCCGCCAGCATCAAAGTGGACAGCGGGTAATAGATCATCGGCTTATCATACACCGGAAGAAGCTGTTTGGACGTGACCATGGTCAACGGATAAAGTCTGGTTCCCGAACCTCCCGCCAAAACAATGCCCTTCATGTTCGTTCCTCCTTATTTGTCAAAAAAATTAAATCAGATATAGATCAACTGCGCGGTTCTGCGCGCAAACCCATTTTTCCAGGTTTTCAGCCGAAATATGGCCCGCACCCGCGCCGGCTTGCTCATGTTGGGGATATGGGCGTAGGCCTGCAGCAATTCTCGCTGCTGCGGGTCGAGCGCGTCCCCATACGTTTTTTCAAAAGCGCCCGCCTGACGGCAGCTTCCGTACAGCGCCTCGCGCACCCCGCCGCCGTGAAGAATTTTTTCAAGTACAAAGCCGGGTGTCCGCACGGCCTGCGCCGCGCCCACCACGTTATCTCCATGCTGGCGATAAAGCATGGTCGCCTGCCGCAGGGGCACAATGCGCCCAAAAGCGGCTGCCACCAGCATGATCCACCAGTCGTGCATCACAAAATCGTCGGGAACCGCGGCAAGACGCTGCGCCAAAGCCCGGTTATACATGGCCGTACAGCCCGTCAGCGTGTTCTGCACGACCTCGTCGCGCAGGGCGGTTCTGTCCGGGTTGGCGTTCATCATGGAAAAATACGACGGATACCGCACGTTCAGGTCGGCATCCACCACCTTGAGGTCGGTATGCACCACAAGGGGCGTCTCCTGCCCGAAGCGCGTCTCGGCGGCGCGCATGGCGGCCAGAGAAATCTCCACCTTGTCCGGCAACCATACGTCGTCCTGATCGCACAGCATGAGATAATCATCCCTGGCCTGCGTCATCATGCTCATAAAGTTGCGCTTTGCGCTTCCCGAAGGCTCCGCGCTGCTTGTGACGCGGAAACGGCCCGGATACCGCAAGGCATAATCCCGCGCGATCTCCACAGTATTGTCGTCCGATCCGTCATCGTTGATCCATACGGTAAAATCCTGCACGGTTTGCGCCAAAAGCGACTCCAGCTGTGCCGCCAGATAAGGACTGCCGCGGTAGGCGGCCATCAAAATCGTGATCATATCCTCAGCTTTGCTCCCGCAGCTTTCTCCGGTAAAGCCATCCGCGCAGCGCGTTTGGTAGCAGGCACACGCCGCAGCGCAGCGCAATATTGGCGGCGCAGCGCCCCCCGCCGATAAACCCGGTGCGGCGCATCTCCTTCCAGAAGCGCGCCGTCTTTTTGCAATAAGCCCATCCGCCGCGGCGGGCGTACAGATCCTCCCCGCCCCGCATGTTCAGCAGCACCTGGGGCAAATTGCCCAGGCGGGCGCCGTTTTGCAGCATTCGGATCCACAGATCGTAGTCCTCAAACAGGGGCATCTCCCGGTAATTCCCGGCCGCCAGCGCCGCGCCTGCGCGCAGCATGACGCAGGGATGGTTCATGGGGTTGCGCCGGCCGGCATACGCCCGCAGCTCCTCATGGGTCAGCGGCAGACGGCGCACCATGCCGGCGGTCTTCATGTCCTTAGACATCTCCTGCACAGCCGCGCTGCACAGGTCAAGGTGCTGCGCCTGCATGAACCGCAGCTGCTCCCGGCAGCGCTGAGGCAGCGCTACATCGTCCGTATCCATGCGGGCAACATACTCATTGCGGCACAGGGTCAACCCCTGCGCCAGCACCGGCCCCAGCCCGGCATGCGCCGGACGGCGGATCACGCGCAAAAGCGCACCGCACTCCTGCGTCAGCTCCCGGATGGTCTCATCCAGCGGGGGCGTAAGCGGACCGTCGCACATCAGCACGATCTCATCCGCCGGCAAGGTCTGGCGAAGTATGCTTCTGACGCTTTGCGCCAAATATGCCGGCTCTTCCCGATCATATACCGACATCAGTACCGAATAAGCATTCGGATTCGTTGTGTCCAAAGGTTCCTCTTTCACGCGGTTACAGCCGCTTTCAATGCCCGGTATGAATCGCTTCATCATAGCATTCCGGGCAGGCCGTGTCAATTATTGTCCCCCTGTGCTCCCCAACGCATTCATTATATCGGAAAAGCAAGGTTTTGTCTGAAAAATGCAGGTAAATTTTCTATTTATTTACAACTGCGCCCGCCGCCGCCCGGGCTTTTTGGGGCGCAAAAAAACCGGCGAACCGCGGTCTGCCGGCTTTTTGTCTCTGCACGCGCCTACAACGGCAGATAAAACAGAGCGATGTATTTAAAGAACACCTGATACGCAAGGAAAATATATCCCGCGCAATAAACCATGGGAAGCACCTGCCTGACCCTCGGCCATTTTTTAAGCGCCGCCGAAAGGCTCTCGTAGCCCCGCGCCATCAAAAGGCTCAGCGGCAGGATCATGTAAATGATATATCTCCCCTGGGGCTGAAAATCGCCGGTAAGGGAATTGTACAGGCTCAGCGCCACTGAGGTGGCGGCGGCCAGGAACAGGGTCAGCCCCACTCTCCACCCTGTTTTGCGCTCGCTCCGGTTCAGGAAAAACGCCGCATTTCCCGCCACGCCCAGGCAGATCACCGTGTAATAAATGTCGTACATTTTCTTTGTCATGGGGATAGCCATATAGCCGAACTCGCCGATGAAGCTTCTGATCGTGTTCTTCCCCCACTCCCAGCGCGTCATCATGTCCTTAAAATCGTCCGGCCCCGAGCGCAGAGACGGGCGCAGCGGATCGATCGCATAGCTCTCCGCGCTTTTGCCCAGGGCGTCCATGCCCAAAAAGTCTCCCTCGTATAAAACGGCGCTGCGGATGAACCACCACCCGGCCAGCAAAAAGCAGATGCCGGCCATCAGCGCGACCCGCTTCAGCAGCAGCAAGTTCTTTTGCCGCGTCGCCAACGTCTGCCCGTTTTGCGCCTGCCGCCGCTGCCACGCGTAGAAGCTTGCCACAAAGAACGGGATGCTGAACAGAACAAACCCATATACATTATAGTAGGCGAGAATGCACACGGCCAACGCCGCCGCCAGCTTTACGCAGGCGCGGGTGTCCCACCCCTGCCGATCCCCGCGGATCCAGCAGTATAGGGTAGCCGTCGCTCCCAGAAGAGCCAGACTTTCGTTGTTGATATACATGGAAAGGAAGATGACCTGGGGCAAAAAGCAAATGGTTGTGGCAAACACCCATTTAAAGCGGGTTTTGAAAAGCTCGTCCCCGATTTTCAAGGCGAACCACGCCGTGCCCGTGGCAAAAAGCACGCTGGGAAAGCGCGCACCCAGATAAGACAGCTCCGGCGGGAAGTGCAGCAGCAAAAACACCTTGGTGACAACCGCCGAAATGATCTGCGGGATATACGGCAAATAGGCGTAGGAAAAGCCCCACTTCACATCCCGTATGGAGGCATCCAGCCCCGAGGGGAGATACCCATGCTCCAGCATGAAGTTGACCAGATCCATCCGCATATGCTCATCCGGGCACTGGTCATAGGGAACCACGACCATCCACAGCAGATAGGTAAAGAAGCACACGCCAAGGAACAAGATTCTTTTATAACGATCCGGATTCATTTTTTTCAGCATTTACTTTCCCCGCGGATCCCAAAGGCATCCGCTTCAAAATTATTTGTAAAACCTGACTCATGATAGCACCGGTCAAAAACTTTTGTCAATGTGCCGAGGGGGCGGCAAGACGCGGCGCTGTCCTTCCTTGTCGAAATACAGGTTGCAGGCGCGGTGGGGCGATGCTATAATTAGCGGTAACTTACGGTTAAACCCCCATATTTGCGGTGTTCAAGCGAGTATGAGGAAAAAATGCAATGGTGAAGGAGCGCCAAATTTCGAATGATTACTTTTAATGTTCCTCCTTTTACGGGAGACGAGTTTTTGTACATGCGCCAGGCGATCGACGCACACAAGATCTGCGGCGATGGGCAATTTACCAAGAAATGCAACACCTGGCTGGAGGAACGCTTTTTCCTGCAAAAAGCGCTGCTCACCACCAGCGGCACCACGGCCCTTGACATGGCCGCGCTGCTGTGCGATCTGAAACCGGGAGACGAGGTCATCCTGCCCAGCTACACCTTCTCCAGCACGGCGACAGCTTTTGTGCTGGCCGGTGCGCGTCTGGTCTTTGTGGATATTCGTCCGGACACGATGAACCTTGACGAGAAAAAAATCGAAGCGGCCATCACCCCGCGCACGAAGGTGATCGTCGTCGTTCATTACGCGGGGGTCGCCTGCGAAATGGACACCGTCATGGACATTGCGCAGCGCCACAGCCTGGCGGTGGTGGAGGACGCGGCGCAGGCCGTGATGAGCACCTACCACGGCAAGCCCCTGGGCGGCATCGGCAAATTCGGCTGCTACAGCTTTCACGAAACCAAAAACTACTCCATGGGAGAAGGCGGCGCGCTGGCCATCAACGACTGCGCCTACAACGAACGCGCGGAGGTTCTACGGGAAAAGGGAACCGACCGTTCCAAGTTCTTCCGTGGGCAGGTAGATAAATATACCTGGGTGGACTTCGGCGACAGCTATCTGCCCAGCGACATGAACGCCGCCTATCTGTGGGCGCAGCTGCAAAAGGCGGACGAGATCAATGAGGATCGCCTGCGCACCTGGAACACCTATCACCGAGCCTTTCAGGAGCTGCGCGAGGCCGGCAGGATCGACCTCCCCGTCGTGCCCGAGGGCTGCGTACACAACGCACATATGTACTATATCAAGTGCAAAGATCTGGAAGAGCGCACCCGTCTGATCGCCTTCGCCAAAGAGCGCGGCGTTTTGATGGTGTTCCATTATATCCCCCTGCACAGCGCGCCTGCCGGCAAAAAGTTCGGCCGGTTTGACGGGCAGGATGAATACACCACCCGCGAAAGCGAGCGTCTGGTGCGGTTGCCCATGTACTACAAATTGTCGCAAGCCGATGCCCAGCG
>JAQUVY010000088.1 GCA_028693155.1 Eubacteriales bacterium | reverse complement strand
GCCTGGGCTATGGCCTGCTGTGGAACAACCCCGCCGTGGGCGAGGCCGTGTTCGGCAACAACTATACCCAGTTCACCACCCATTCCAGCAAGCAGATCGAGTACTGGATCACCGCGGGCGATACCCCCGCCGACATCCTCTCCCATTATGTGGATGCCACGGGTCACGCCCCCATGATGCCCGATGATGTGATGGGCTTTTGGCAGTGCAAGCTGCGCTATCGCAACCAGGAGGAGCTGCTGAATGTGGCGCGTGAATATCACCGCCGCGGCATCCCGCTGGATGTCATCATCATCGACTTCTTCCACTGGCGCCATCAGGGCGACTGGAGCTTCGATCCTAAGTACTGGCCCGATCCCAAGGCCATGGTGGAGGAGCTCAAGGCCATGGGCGTGCGCCTGATGGTATCGGTGTGGCCGACGGTGGAGTTCGGGTCGGATAATTACCCGGCCATGAAGGAGCACGGCTACCTCATTGAGGCCGAGCACGGCGTGCCCGTGTCCATGCTTTTTCAGGGCAACAGCCTCTTCTTCGACGCCACCAACCCCGGGGCCCGCGGCTATCTGTGGGATCAGATCAAGGAAAACTACGGCAAATACGGCATCGACCTGTTCTGGCTGGACGTGGCCGAGCCTGAATACACCACCTACGATTTTGACAACTACCGTTACCACCTCGGCCCCAACAACCAGGTGGGAAACTATTATCCCAATATGTACACCAAGACCTTCGACGACGGGCTGCTTTCCCAGGGCAAGCAGGCGGTCACGCTGTCCCGCGCGGCGTGGGCGGGCACCCAGCGCTACGGCGCGGTGGCCTGGTCGGGCGACATTCCCTCCACCTTTGAGAGCTTCCGTAACCAGATGACCAACGGCCTGAACATGGGTCTGGCGGGCATTTCCTGGTGGAACACCGACATCGGCGGCTTCAGCGGCGGCGACATCACCGACCCGAAGTTCATCGAGCTGCTCATTCGCTGGTTCCAGTTTGGCGCGTTCAGCCCGGTGATGCGTCTGCACGGCAGCCGCATTGAGGGGGTAAAAGGTCTGGAGGCCAACAACGGCGGCGGCGAAGACGACGGCATGGGCTTCCCCAGCGGCGCGGCCAACGAGGTGTGGAGCTATGGCGACAAAGCCTATGAGATTCTGACGCACTACATCAAGGTGCGTTACGACATGCACGACACCATCAAAAAGGCCATGACCCAGGCGCATGAGAGCGGCGCCCCCGTCATGCGTGCCATGTTCTACGAGTTCCCGGAGGACGAAAAGTGCTGGGAGCTGTGGGATCAGTACATGTTCGGCGGTGACTATCTGGTCGCCCCGGTGCTGTATCCGGGCATGACCGAGCGCTCGGTCTACCTGCCCGCGGGCAAGTGGAAGAACGTGGACACCGGCGAGGAGTTTGTGGGCGCAAAGACCATTACCGCACCCGCGCCGCTGGAAGTCATCCCCGTGTTCCAGCGCCTGTAAAATATTTTTTCGCGCAAACAAAAGCCCCGCCGAAAGGGCGTTCGTCAAAGGGATTACTCAAAACAAGTAATTTTTGACCGACACTCTTCAAGCGGAGCCAAAACAGTAAAGACCACACCGAAGGATAAAACCTTTAGTGTGGTCTTTATACTTTTGTAAAAGTGTGTTATTACCTATGGAATAAAGATTGCGTCATTATGGTATTCCAAGAACTCTATTGCAGGTAAAAACTTTTCTGGCAAACGTATTTTCTGTTTATCGCATTGAATCAACCAAGCTACTCTGTCAGCATTAGTATTCTTTTTGAGTTGAGAAGAAATTCGCACTGTATAATTGGGCAATACTGTAATTAATCCTTTGTCAAAGGCCTTGTCATGAAGCGCGTTTAAACAGAGTCCATTGCTTGGATTCGTCCGTTCTCTTCTGGGGTCACTTACCGCCCAGGGTTTAATATGGCTTGCTATCAGCAGTGTTGGAATTGCAATTCCGGTAATGCAGCAACTCTGTTGATATGATGACAGAACTGTCTCGTGGAAAAATTGCTGGTTAACACGTGCTTGGATGAGTTGCTCTCTTTCAGCACCAATGGGAGTAATTATCTCTTCTGAAACAGGCAGAAGAGAATCCTCAATCTTCTTTGCCTTAAATGCTGAAGCTACGTGTTACAGAGTTTGCACCTTCATCACGCTTGCGTTCTTCTTTTGTTGCAAGATTTTTTATCTCATCCCAAAACCTACGGCGTTCCGAAATGGATATCTCATATTTCTCTAATAGTTCACCTAAGAAAAGACCAAGATTGTATTTATACCAGACACCTTGTCCATATTCACCTTCTAAGTCTGCTTCAATGGCTGGAATTTCCTCTTGCAAAGCATTTAGAATATCATCTATTGTTGCTTTTTCTTTTGATGATAGAAGACCGTCATAAACAAGATGGCCGTCTATCAATTTGACTACGTGTCGCATTTAAGCCACCTCACTTTAAACTTTGTGCATATATACTTTCAATCTTTTCAAGGACCTGATCTGTAGCCTCCTGAGGTTCCAATTCTGCGAAATCCTTTCCCGAAGCGGCGAACATATCATATTTTCCTTCGCCTAAGTAGAGAAGAACATACTGTTTCATCATTTGCTCACGCAGATATTCATGTTGAATATCTGGATAGTCCTGGACATTCAAATATGCGGCGTGTCCAACATTCAGATAAATTGTTCTTCCGGTTCCCGGAGTACACCATGAACGCTTATAGTTCTCTGGGGCATCAATACTCTGAACGTCAAAAGCATCATTCTTACCGTTCTTCTCATCGCAGTTCAAGAAAATCTTGAAGTGATAGAATGTGATTTTATCACCTTTTTCAAATTTACCATCATCTTTGTTGGCAATCAACCTCGCACGTAGTTCCAAAACCCCTGAGGATAAATACTGCTCATATACCGATTTCTCAAACACTATGTCATCTAGATACGGTGTAATCACATCCTCAAAAGGCTTTACTGTTCCGGTCAGCGATGCTATGTCAACAATTTTTGGGCAAGTTGAATCACTCGCGTTATGGATGCTTACATTAAGTCTATAGTTCAGTTCATGATTGCGCTTATTCTCGATGCGATAACAAACCTTACGGATTTTTTCATCAAAGTTTACTCGGCGACTACCTTCGTTCGGGAAAAGGCACTCGTGTAATGTCAAGTTAACAATCTCTCTACTATAACAACATCGATTCCGCCCAATTCTTCATTGAGTTTTGTAAAATTACAATTTATTACATTGTCAATAAAGATGAAATCTTTATTATCTTTCGCAATATTCGCCTTGTAAGTAGCTTTTGCATTCTTACTAATTTCTGCCGCAGCTAGCAATTCAAATTCTCCCGTAAGCTGAAAACCAAGACTCAATCCCCCGGCTCCAGCAAATAAATCAATAGTCTTTAACATTCAGAATCGTCTCTCTTTCTTCGCTTGATATGCTATTTTGCTCATGCATCCATATATCAACCTCACTTATCTTGAACTTCCATTTTCTATCAATTTTATAAGCAGGCATATCCTGCAATTTAATCATTTTCTTTACCGTGTCTCGGCTAGCTCCAAGATGCTTGCAGATTTCTTCCATTGAAACCCAACGCTCGTCCTGATTCATGCCTAATCCTCCTTGTTACTATTTATTCTATTATAACACCTGTTAGCCATAAAATCAATATAACTACTACTAATAACAACTAATAAGCACGAACAACTAATAACAAAAATTGATTTATCTAAAGACACTTGACCACACAGAATTGAAGATGGAGAGTAAATTAACCGTGTTTTTCCTTTTTGGCATAAGACGCACCCTCAAAAAGGCGGGGCTTTTTGCTGTGTACCGCGTCGGTTCTATAGGATGCCGGCGGCGGCGTCATCCTGCAGCATTTGCAGGGTGCGCATGGTTCTGCTTTTGCTTGGGTCAAATTTCTGCCAGTGTACAGCTTCCTCGGTGTACCAGGTCATGGGCGGGCGGGCATACGCGGGGCAGCCGAATTCGATGATGCACAAAGACTGCACGTCGCCGGGGATTTCAAGGGCCTCTCGCAGAGCGTCCTCGTCAAAGCCGCCGATGCAGACCGAAGCCAAACCCAGCTCGGTGCCCGCAAGCATCATGTTTTGCGCCGCCGCGCCGCAGTCCTGCATCCAACCGTCGCCCTCCCACGGGATGTGCTGCGTTACGCCGCACACGACGATGGCAAGGGGGGCGTTGTACTGCCCATGCTCGGTCGTTTCTTTTACGCGGGCAAGCACCTGGGGATCGTCCACCACGATGAAAGCCCAGGGCTGTAAATTGCACGCCGACGGAGCGGCCATGGCGGCCTTGAGCAGGCGCTCTATTTTGTCATGCGCAACGGGCGTTTCCAAAAAAATGCGGATGCTTCTGCGGGCAAGGATGGCATCGTATACGGGGTGTTCACACATGACCCTTTTCACTTTCCTATTTTTCCCTCTGCTGAAAGGGGAAATGGTGTCGGGACGGCGTGAAAAGCTGCCGCGTGCCGTCAAAACAGCTCGTCCAGCAGGCGGTAATAGCGCAGCTTCTCCGGGTCGGGATGGGGCAGGCCGTAGGCGCGCAGCAGGTCATCGGCGTAGGCGTCGCTGCCCAAATTATAGGCCAAAGAGCGCAGCGCCAGCGCCACGTCCTGATATGGGTCAGCGACGCCGCAGCGACTCAGATCCAGAAAGCCGGTTAGCCCATCGCCGTCAAAAAACACGTTGGGCAGGCAAAAATCTCCGTGGGTAAAAACGGAAACGTCTTTGGTCGGCCGGTGTGTCTGCACATAGTTCAGCACCTGCGCGGCGGTGGAAAACGGGTTGTCGTCGTCAAAGTCGCTTTCGTCCACCAGACCGGCCCGAACCCGTTCTTCTGCCTGGGTCAGAACCATGTCCAGCTCGCGGCAGGGCGCGCCGGCCGTGGGCAGCGCGTGCAGGCGGTGCATGGCGGCGCCCAGCGCCCGGGCGATCTGCCGTGGCTGCGCCAGAAAAACCGGCGCGCAGGCCATTTGCCCGCCCAGCGTCTGCGTCAGCAGGTAGGCGCGGTCGTCCTGCGTGCCAAAATAGGCAACGCGCGGCGCCAGCGCCCGCTGCGCCAGCCAGCTGTAACCCCGCATTTCGGCGGTCAGCTCGGGCTTCCGCCCGGATATTTTCAGGTAACAGGGAGGATCGCTCTCCACCCGGTACACCTGATCCCCCGAGCGACCGATGCTCTCGGCCCGCAGCGGGGCGTTGTTCAGCAGCAGGCATAAAGCCTTGGGCAGTTCCATCGCGGCAACGCTCCTTTGAAAGGTTGATTTTCAGTATACCCTCGGGGCGGCGCATTGACAAGTATCCCGCCGGTGGCATACAATCGCCTTGTAATAAAGGAGAAAAATGGATGCAGATACCGTGGATGATGTGGATATTGCTGGGGCTTTGTGCGGCGGCGAGCCTGATCGCCTGCATTGCCGCAGTGGCGGCGCTGCGCCGCGGCCGTCAGGACGCGCTGGACGCCCGGGACACGGCCGCCCAGCTGGAGCGCCTGGAGCGCCTGCTGCGCGAGGAGAACGAGCGCAGCCGCGCGGGCAGCGAGCGGCAAAGCCTGGAGAACCGCGAGGAGATGGCGCGCCGCATTGAGAGCCTGCGCCGCACTGTGGAGGAAAATCTGGTGGGCTTCACCAGCCGCCAGGGGCAGCAGATGGAGCAGATGCGCCAAGCGGTGGAGCGTCGGCTGGAGACCATTCAGCAGGGCAATGAGAAAAAGCTGGATGAAATGCGCGGTGTGGTGGACGAAAAGCTCACCGCCACGCTGGAGACCAAGCTTGGGCAGTCCTTTAAAATGGTATCCGATCAGCTGGAGCAGGTTTATAAAAATTTGGGCGAGATGCGCTCCCTGTCCAAGGACATGGGAGACATCAAGAGCATTTTCAGCAACGTCAAGACCCGAGGGACCTGGGGCGAGGTGCAGTTGGGCGCGCTGCTGGAGAGTATGCTCACCGCCGAGCAGTTTCAGGCCAATGTGAAAATTCGCCCCACGCGGGACGACATTGTGGAGTTCGCGGTAAAGCTGCCCGGGCCGGATGAGGGCAGCACCGTGTGGCTGCCGCTGGATTCCAAGTTCCCCATGGAGGACTATCAGCGCCTGGTGCAGGCGCAGGAGAGCCACGACCCCGCGGCGGCGGCCGAGGCCGAGAAGGCGCTGGAGGTTCGCGTGCTGTCGCAGGCGCGTACCATTCGGGATAAATATATCCAGCCGCCGTACAGCACCGATTTTGCCGTGCTGTTTGTGCCGGTGGAAAGCCTCTTTGCCGAAATTTTGCGCCGCCCCGGGCTGTGCGAGCGCATTCAGCAGGAGTGCCGCGTCACCGTGGCTGGCCCCACCACGCTGTCCGCGCTGCTCAATTCTCTGCGCATGGGCTTCCGTACCCTGGCCATCCAAAAGCGCTCAGGCGAGGTGTGGAAGCTGCTGGGTGCGGTGAAAAAGCAGTTCGGTTCGTTCGCCGACACGTTGGGAAAGATCGACCGCAATCTGGAGCTGGCCAGCAAGAGCGTGCGCGACGCTGCCTCCCGCACCAACATGATTCAGCGCCGCCTGGACAAGGTGGAGGAGCTGCCCGCCCCCGAGGCCGAGAGCCTGCTGCCCATGGAAGGCTTGTCCTCAACGATGGGTGAAGGAGAAGCGTAACCCGCACCATTTTTGCGACCCCGGAGCATCCGGGGTCGCTTTTTTATGCGCGGCGGGCGGCCTTTCCCCGGCGAACAGCCTGCGGCTGCTTGTGAAAAACAACAAACAAAGCTATACTGTTTATGAGAAAAAAGGCAGGAGGATTACCAGATGCAGGAGGCTTTTTCCACGCAGCGCGTAAAGGGATTTTTGCATACCGACGGCACGCGCATGGTCAACGGCGACGAGGAGGAGGTTGTTCTGCGCGGATGGGGCATGGGCAACTGGACCAACCCCGAGGGCTTTATGGTGGGCGGCGCCAGCGGTTTTCGCTTCAGCGGGCAATATGACCGCGCGCAGCCGTTTGACCGGGCGCGCAGCATGAAACGCACCATCGAGGAGCTTTGCGGCGCGGAATATGCCAAGAGCTTTTGGCCCAGATGGTACCGAAACTATTTGGGCGAGGCCGACATCGCGGCGGTGGCGGCGGCGGGGTACAACTCGGTGCGGCTGCCCCTGTGCCATTGGGCGTTCCTGCCCGAGGAGCCGGGCATCCGCTTCAACGAAGACAGCTTTGCCATGCTGGGCGACGTGCTGGACTGGTGCGAGAAGTACCGCCTCTACGCCGTTTTGGATCTGCACGCGGCGGCGGGCGGGCAGTCGGCGCTGCCCTGCGACGACGGGCGGGACAACACGCCGCATCTCTTTACCGAGCCAGAGAGCTGGGAGCGCACCATCGTCCTTTGGGAGGAGATCGCCCGGCGCTATAGCGACCGCTGGATCGTGGGGGCGTATGAGCTGCTCAACGAGCCGCTGAGCCTGCCCCAGTGGGATCATCTGCTGCCCAAGCTGGCGGAGTTTTACGACGCGTGCATCGCGCGCATCCGCGCCATCGACCAAAACCATATGCTGTCGTTGGAGGGGCACCGCTTTTCCAGCCGGATAGATTTATTTACCCGGGATTTTGATCCCCTGTGCCATAACTGGTCCATCCAGACCCACTGCTACCGGGCGATTCCCGACCCCGCCATGCTGCAGGAATATGCCGCCTGCGCCCAGGCGCGCCAGGTGCCGCTGTGGATGGGCGAAACCAACGGCTACTTAACCTGGATGACCAGCTTCTTTCAGTTCGAGACGGAGATCCACATGGGTTTTAACATGTGGTGCTGGAAGGTTGCCAACGACACCAACAGCGGCGCCGTGTATGCCCTTCCCCAAGGGTGGGAGGAAATCCGCGCCTACATCGAACGGGGAGATAAACCCACCTATGCCCGTGCGCAGGCCATCTTTGACGAGCTGCTGGAAAATGTGAAATACGAAAACTGCGCCCATCCCTCCGACGAGCGCGATCGCTATGTGCTGCGCCAACCGGGCTGCACGGTGCCGGCGGTGGCGTACGATTCTCAGCCCGGCCGGGGCAGCTCCTTCTTCGGAGAGTACGCCTTGGGCAATCCCTTTGGCTACCGCCTGGCGGACGGGATGAAGATCGTGCCCGAACCGGGATACATCCCCACCGAAAAGCCGAGCATGGCCTTTGCCGGCCAACCCCAGGGCGAGCCGAAGGATGACTTTCAGCATATGCTGCTGGAGCTGCGCCCGGGGGAATACGCCTGCTACACACTGCGGGATATTTGCCGGCCCAGCCGGGTGGATCTGGAATATTGCTGCGAGCAGCGCTGCGCGGTGCGCCTGAGCTGCCGGGGCGAGACGGTGTGGGAGGGGGAGGTGCCCCTCAGCGCGGGTGTCAGCCGGTTTGCCGCCGGGAGCATGCCCGTTTGCGACTGCGCCGTGCTGAAGATAGAATGCCTTTCCGGGCAGATCGGCCTGAAGAACATTTGCTTTGGCCGTTGACGGAATCTGAAAAAAACAATGCCTGCCGGGTTAGCGAGAGGTCGCTAAGGACAGTTGGTATGTAGGATACGGTGTAACCCGTTTGGGTTGCACCGTTTTCCTTTATTCATGCGGTTTTCAGCGCTTTTGCTGGATTCTTGCGAAGTTCCTCCATATTCAAAACCTCCTTAGTCTTTGTACCTACATTGTACTGATTAAGAGGATATAAGTCGAATGTGCGAGATTATAAAACAGAAGAAGCGAGAAACCTCATTTGAGATTTCTCGCTTCTTCTTGCCCTTGCAATGCCTGACTTCTGTACTGTCCTTCAGAACCTCTGGCATTATCCGGCAGGCATTTTATGATGGGTGAAATAGAGGCTACTGGGCGGCTACCGCGTGCACCTGCACATCGGGCAGCGCGCTGCGCAGGCGCCAGATAAGGCTCTCGTCCGCCTTGATGGACTCGGGGGACTGGCCGGTGACGATGTAGGCGGCATGATGGTCGCGGGCATAGCCGGTCAGAGAGTCCAGCACGTCGTTGTGCTTGATGAGGCTGATCTGGGCGTCGTATTCCTTCGCGATGTTAAATAAGTAATCCAACGCTTCACCCTCGTGGGGGTTGCCCAGAAAGTTGTCTTCGGGGTGCACCACATGCACCACCAGCAGCTGAAGCCCCAGCTGGCTGGAAAGCGCGGCACCTTCGCGAATGAGCCGCTCGCAGGATAACTGTCGGGTCACGCATACCATTACGCAGCGCTTTGGCGTCATGCTTTTTCCTCCAGAACGGTAATTTCCTTGATGAACCGGTCGCAGGTGGCAAAGGCGATGCGATCGCCCACGCGGGCGGGAAGCGCCGGTCGGGACAGCTCATAATAGAAAATGCGTCCCTGCACCTTGTCATCCTCCTGCTTGTCCCCGCTCAATACATGCAGGCGTTGATATTCCAACCCGCGCTTGTCCACGGGCTGCGCCTCGATCTCTCCGAGAATGCCTTGGCGCTCCCGCGCTGAGGTGTGTACCATGTCACGAAGAAAATCGCGCCAGTGTATCATGCGTCGGCCGTACAGATCCCACAGGAAGACCGAGCCGGCGGGAAAAACCACCAACAGGGGGTAGAGCACATAAGGCCAGCGAAAAATGCAGCACAGCGCGAACAACGCCACAAACACCACGGCGGCAACGACGTACCAGGTAATAAAACGGCCGACCTGTTTTTCTGCCTCGTTTAATTCGTCCTGTGAATACATAGTTCCTCCTGTATCTATATCTTTATATTACCCCAAACACAGGCGCATTTGCAGCCGAATGATGTTAGGGTTTTGTAAACAGTCAAAACGAAAAGAAGCCCCTTTTCGCTATTCATCATAGGGCATTGTACGCCGGGGCACAATGGGCATATGGTGGTGATTTGATGAAATTTCAGTAGCCAAGATCCTCGTCGATGAGCCACACTTCGATGCTGCGGCCGTGGGTGGGACGGGAGAGGATGGAGGTGACGTTGCACATGCGCTGGGGCGAGCGGCAGTCGGTGCAGCGGCCGGTTAGGGCGCAGGGCGTGGAAAGCCCCAGACGCCGGGCGTTGGCCGGGCAGGCTTCGCGCTTGATGCGCGCCACGGCGGCGGG
>JAQUVY010000087.1 GCA_028693155.1 Eubacteriales bacterium | reverse complement strand
CCGCCCCCTATGATCCTCAGGCCGAGAGCGCTCCCATCGCGCTGTCCACCCATAAAGGGCAGGAGATGGACTTCATTTTGGAAGGTTCGCTGAAGGTACAGCTGGAGGAGCATACAGAGGTGCTGAATCCGGGAGACACCATTTATTACAATTCGGGTCATCGCCATGGCATGGTCGCCGTAGGCGGTGCGCCCTGCCGGTTCCTTGCCATCGTTTTGCGGGATGAAAAGAGAGAGGAGAACGTATGAAAGAGCTGATCTATCAAAACTTTGCCGAGGAAGGCTTTGATGCCGACGGCGTTTTAAATAAACTGGAGCTCCACTGCCCGGATAACTTCAACTTTGGGTTTGACGTGGTGGACGCCGTGGCGGAAAAATCCCCGAACAAGCCCGCCATGATCTGGGTCCCCAACGACCGCAGTTACGACCGCGTCTTTACCTTTGATGATATGCGGCGTTATTCCGCCCGCACGGCCAATTATTTCAAGTCGCTGGGCATCCAAAAGGGCGACGTGGTCATGCTCATTTTGAAGCGCAATTATCAGTTCTGGTTTTCCATTGTCGCGCTGCACAAGCTTGGCGCCATCGTGGTGCCGGCAACCAACCAGTTGCACAAAAAAGATCTGGTCTATCGGTTTAACGCCGCAGGCGTGAAGGCCATCATCTGCACCAGCGAAGGACAGACCTCTTTTGATGTGGATGAGGCGCTGAAGGAATCCCCCACGGTGCGCGTCAAGGTGATGACCAACGGCGCCCGCGATGACTGGGAAGATTTTGACAAGCGCATTGCGCAGTACAGCGATGTGTTTGCCCGCCCCACCGGCGAGGAAGCCACGAAAAAAAGCGACATCATGCTCATGTACTTTACCTCCGGCACCACCGGCTATCCCAAAATCGCCGCTCATGATTTCACTTATCCCATCGGGCACATCGTGACAGCCCGGCATTGGCACAACGTAGATCCTGCGGGCATCCATTTTGCCGTGTCCGATACAGGCTGGGGCAAGGCGGTGTGGGGCAAGCTGTACGGCCAATGGCTGTGCGAGACCTGCGTATTCGTTTTTGACTTTGAACGGTTTCACGCCGACGAGATTCTCTCGCTCATTCAGAAGTACAAGATCACGACCTTTTGCGCACCGCCCACCATGTATCGCTTCTTCATCAAGGAGGATCTGGCAAAGTACGACCTCTCCAGCTTAAAGCACGCGACCATCGCCGGGGAGGCGCTGAACCCCGAGGTGTTTTATCAGTTCAAGCAGCATACCGGTCTGTCGCTGATGGAGGGCTTCGGTCAAACGGAAACAACGCTGGTTGTGGCAAACCTGGCGGGCATGACGCCCAAGCCCGGTTCCATGGGCAAACCCACGCCCCAGTTTGACGTGGATCTGCTGACCACGGATGGAGTACCCGCGCAAAATGGCGAAGTGGGAGAGATCGTGCTGCATACGGATAAAGGCCGCCCCTTTGGGATGTTCATCCAATATTACCGCGACCCGGTCAAGACACAGGAAGCCTGGCATGACAATATTTATCACACGGGAGATATGGCGTGGCGGGACGAGGACGGCTATTTTTGGTATGTCGGCCGGACGGACGACCTGATCAAGAGCTCGGGCTATCGTATCGGGCCCTTTGAGATCGAAAGCGTGTTGATGGAGCATCCCTCGGTGCTGGAGTGCGCGGTGACGGCGGTGCCCGATCCGGTGCGCGGGCAGGCGGTCAAGGCGACCATCGTGCTGGCGCGGGGCTACACGGCCAGCGAGGAGCTGAAAAAGGACATCCAGAATTATGTGAAGAAGCAGACCGCGCCGTATAAATATCCGCGCGTGGTGGAGTTTGTGGATGAGCTGCCCAAGACCATCAGCGGCAAGATCCGCCGGGTGGCGCTGCGGCAGAACGACAAATAGCTTTTTCACCCGGAATGTGATATAATCACTGTTATTTCATTTTGCACGACAAAGGAGAATGGCATGAACGAACAGCTGGAAGCCATCGCCCAGCGCATCCGAGAGCTGCGGGAGATCCTGGAAATATCGGCGGAGGATATGGCGCAGCGCGTGGAGCTCAAGGTCCAGGACTATATGGATTATGAAGCGGGCGTTACCGACATTCCCATCAGCATGCTCTACCGCGTGGCCGGCGTGCTGGGGGTCGATCCCACCGTGCTGATGACGGGCGAGTCGCCTCGCATGTCCAGCTATACGCTGGTGCGCAAGGGGCAGGGCGTGTCGGTGGAGCGCTATAAGGAATATAAGTTTCGCGCTTTGGCTTTTAACTACATCAACCGCGACATGGAACCCATGATCGTGGATCTGGACGTAAAAGATGCGCCGCCCGAGCTGGTGGTGCATTCGGGTCAGGAATTCAACTATGTGCTGCGCGGCACGGTGCGAGTTATCATCGGGCCCCACCAGTTTGATTTGTCCGAGGGGGACAGCATCTATTTTGATCCCCATACGCCTCACGGACAGATGGCGGTGAGCGGTCCGGCACAGTTTCTGACCATCATCAACGAAAAATAATTCGGAAGGGTATTTTCTTGCCTATGTCAATGATCAAAAAGTTTTTGCCGCGTACTGAGTTTTCTTCCTATGAGGACTTTAAAGCCAATTACCGGGTGAACATTCCCGAGAATTTTAACTTTGCCTATGACGTAATGGACGAATACGCGCGTCTCTCCCCGGACAGGGAAGCGCTGCTGTGGTGCGACGACCACGGAAATGAGAAGCACTTTACCTTTGCCCAGGTAAAGGCTCAGAGCAACCGGGTGGCTAACGCCTACCGCCAAATGGGCATTGGCAAGGGCGATGTGGTGCTGCTGATTCTGCGCCAGCGCCCCGAGGTTTGGTTCTGCATGTTGGCGCTGCACAAATTGGGTGCCGTTGTGATACCTGCGACGTTCCAGCTGACGCCGAAGGACATCGTTTACCGCTGCAACGCGGCCGACATTAAGATCATCACCACAGTGGATGACGAAGGACTGCTGAACAACATCGCCGAAGCGCGGCCCGCGTGCAAGACGCTGCGCGAGGTTTGCGTGGTGGGAAGCCATATTCCCCAGGATTGCCGGGACTTCCACGCGCTTATGCAGCAGGCCAGCGAAACCTTTGAGCGCCCCACGGGAAGCCAGGGCACAAAAAATGACGACCCCATGCTGATCTATTTTTCCTCGGGTACTACGGGGATGCCCAAAATGCTGCTGCATGATTTTCGCTACCCGCTGGGACACATCACCACGGCCAAGTATTGGCAGCGCGTGGAGGACGGCGGCCGTCACCTGACCATGGCCGATTCGGGCTGGGCCAAGTTCGGCTGGGGCAAGATCTACGGGCAGTGGATCTGCGGGGCCGTGATCGTGGGCTATGACGATGAGCGCTTCCATCCCGATGTGCTGCTGCGCACCATGGAAAGGCTGAAGCTGACCACCTTTTGCGCACCGCCCACCATTTACCGCTTCCTCATCAAGGAGGATCTGAGCAAATATGATCTTTCCACCATCCGCCACTGCGGCATTGCGGGAGAGCCGCTGAACCCCGAGGTGTTCAATCGGTTTTACGAGGCGACGGGGCTGAAGGTGACCGAGGGCTTTGGACAGAGCGAAACCACCGTGCTGCTGGCCAACTATCCCTGGTTTGACATCAAGCCCGGTTCCACGGGCAAACCCTCGCCGCTGTACGATCTGGACATCGTGGATGAAAACGGCGACTCGTGTGAGGATGGCATCGTGGGTACCATCGTCATCCGAAACGCGCAAAAGGATCACCCTCCCGGACTGATCCGCACCTATTATCGCGACGACGCAGCCAACGCCCGCGCGTTTTTTGACGGGATGTACAGCACCGGTGATATGGCTTGGCGCGATTCGGACGGCTATTACTGGTTTGTGGGGCGCAACGATGACGTCATCAAGTGTTCGGGCTACCGCATCGGGCCCTTCGAAGTGGAGAGCGCACTGCTGACCCATCCCTCTGTGCTGGAGTGCGCGGTCACCGCCGTGCCTGACCCGGTGCGTGGGCAGGTGGTCAAGGCGACGGTCGTGCTTGCGCGGGGTTATACCGCCAGCGACGAACTGAAAAAAGAAATCCAGAGCCATGTCAAACACGTGACCGCTCCGTACAAATATCCCCGCATTGTGGAATTTGTGGAGGAGCTGCCCAAAACCCTCAGCGGAAAGATCCGCCGCATCCAGATCCGCAATGAGGATCAGGAGAAACACCAAAACTGATTTTCCCTTTATATGCCCTTGTCAAGCGGTCGGAGTATTACGTTCCGACCGCTTGTGTATAATTGGGCGCGGTGCAAGCCGCTCATCCGGCAGTGCCGCGAAAACACGGACAGATGGGAGCAAGTTTTTTCAAGAGACACAACCGCATAATTGGTATCCTATCAGTAACGAGGTGACCTATGGATTGGATCAGAGTGATACAAAATGCGATCGACGAAATCGAACAAAACGTGAAGGAGGAGATTACTGTCGATGAATTGGCGCAGCACCAATACGTTTCGTCTTATTATTTTCAGAAGATGTTTTCTGCGCTGTGCCAATGCACCGTGGGGGATTACATCCGCAACAGAAGGCTGACTTTGGCCGCATACGATGTTGCACACACGAAAAAAACGATTTTGGACATTGCCGTTTTGTACTGCTATGACTCGTCTGAAGGTTTTTCAAAGGCGTTTTCAAGGTATTATGGCATCACACCCATGGCGGCCAGAAAAAGCGGCTGCCGGCTGAAACCCTTTGAAAAGATCTCGTTGATCAAAAATTTGACAGGAGGAAAGGTTATGTTGGGCAATTTGGGCGAAAGAGGATACATGGTGAAGGAAACCGGCGCGGTGTACTATACCTTGGATATGGACAAGACGGTGGAGTGGTTCCGCAATGTCCTTGGATGGTATGGCCAGATTGATAGCCGCAATGAGGACAACAAGGGGGGTACGGGTGCGTGAACAACATCCCCATGGAGATTGAAGCCCTGCATATTGCGCCGTTCACGGGAATTCACATGTTTTACGGCGAGCCCATCAAGCGGATGATCGGATTCATGCTGGTTCAGGGCGTGGATGAACTGCATTCCTTCGTGAAAAGCCGCGGCTGGAATGAGATCTCCGAGGTAAAAGTGGAGCCCTGGGGCGGAAAGACCTGTTCCATCACAACGGTGGACGGAAGCATTCTCACTTTTTTTGAATGAGGCAGGCACCGTTCCGCCGTGCGTTATCCTGCTCCTGCAGGTAGGAGCGGAAAAAGGGGTGTTGTTCCCTGGAGCAACATCCCTCTTTTATTTCTGCACATTTCTCCCGTAAGGGCAATGCGCCGTTATTCGGCGGATATGCTATACTGAAAACAACCACAGCCTTTGGCAAAAGGAGGAGGAAGATGGAAGCAAAACGTTTGCGGCCGGGGGATGTCGTAGGCATCGTCAGCCCAAGTCATGTAGCCAGGGAGGAGGATTACGCGCGCTATATTCAAGCGCTTGAAGCGCTGGGACTGCGCGTAAAAACCGCCCCGAACCTGTACAAAGCAACTTACGGTTATTTGGCCAGCGAGCAGGAAAGAGCCGACGACCTCAACGCCATGGCCGGTGATCCTGAGGTGAAGCTGGTGCTTTTCGGCGGCGGCGAAGGGAGCAACGAGGTGCTTCCGCTGCTGGATTATGATACGATCCGGCGAAACCCAAAGTTTTACTGCAGCTACAGCGACGGAACCACCATTCTGAACGCCATTCACGGCAGAACGGGTCTGATCACCCATTATGGGCAAAGCCCGGGTATTTTTGGCGATCTGCGACATTATGATTATCTGCACTTTTTCTCCCATTTCATGCAGGGCGGGGATGGCCTCTACCGCGCCGGAAAATGGATCACGCTTTGCCAGGGCGTGTGCGAGGGCGTGCTCAGCGGGGGATACACGCGGAATTTCGCCATGATGCTGGGCGGGGATTACCTGTGTCTGGATCCGAAGCAAAAGTATCTGCTTTTTTTGGAGGATCACGAAAAATTCAGTGATGTCGGCGGGGTCAGTTCCTATTTATCCCATCTGGAACAGCGCGGTTTTATGGAGCAAGTGACGGGAGTGCTTTTCGGCCATTATTCCGTTGAACCCAACGCAGACCTGCTTGCTCGCCTGACGCGGTTGGGGCAAAAATATCAGATCCCCGTGGCTTATTGCGACGATTTTGGCCATGGCGTTCACCATGCCATCCTTCCCATCGGCGGTTATGCCCGAATGGATGCCAAAGGCGGCACACTGGAGCTGAAAAGCGGCACACAGGCGCCTTGAAAACCACTGTACATACCGGGCAGACGCGTGCTACAATGCAGAAAAAAGGAGGGCTTTTTATGGAACCGTTATTTCCGCGCACCACGGTGGGCGGCGTCTCGCTTTCGCGGATGCTGATCGGCACAAACTGGCTGCTGGGTTACAGCCATACCGGTATGGCGGCAGATCATATGATCACGCAGCACCACAACAGCAAAGAACGTATGTTCCCTGTCCTCAATGCTTTCTTGGAAAATGGGGTGGACACCATCATGGGGCCGCTGGGCGGCAACGAACTGATCCTGAGCGCCATTGAGTACGCCAAGGATCGAACCGGCAAAAACATGATTTTGATCGATACCCCGATCATCAATGTGGAGGACAGCGCGCAAGGCCGCCGCGAGGCGGAGCGTGTGATTCGCCGGGGGCGAGAAGACGGCGCTACCTTCTGCCTGCTGCATCACTCCAGCGTAGAGCAATTGGTGAACAAGGGAAAGGCCACCATTGAACGGTTGGACGACTATACCCGCATGATCCGCGACAACGGGCTGATCCCTGGGCTTTCCGCCCATATGCCCGAGCTTGTGACCTATTCGGACGCCAACGGTTACGATGTGGAGACCTATATCCAAATTTATAACTGCATGGGCTTTATGATGCAGGTGGAGATCGAGACGGTGTCGTCCATCATCCACCACGCAAAGAAGCCGGTCATGACCATCAAGTCCATGGCGGCAGGGCGCTGCACACCCTACGTCGGGCTTAATTTTTCCTGGAATACCATTCGCGACTGCGACATGGTGACGGTGGGTTGCTTCCGCGAGGAGGAGGTGCGGGAGGACATCGAGATTTCCCGCGCCGCTCTGGAGCACCGCTTCCGGGATTTGGAAAAGCGAAGCAGTCCCAACCAGGATCAGGCCGCGTTTGGCGGGAAGTAAGAACGTTTTTTTGTCAGGCTCCGCAATGCATTAAGTGCGGAGCCTTTTTGCCGGAATAAGCGCATAAAATGCGCCCGGTCACACAGAATATTACCATAACCTGCAAAACATGGCATAGGAGGAAAAAGGACGTGAAAGCAACCGGCATTGTGCGCCGAATTGACGAATTGGGGCGGGTGGTCATTCCCAAGGAGATCCGCAGAACTTTGCGGATTCGGGAAGGAGACCCATTGGAAATCTTTACCGACAGAGAAGGTGAAGTGATTCTGAAAAAATACTCTCCCGTGGGGGAAATGGGCGAGATTGCGCGGCAGTTCGCAGAGAGTTTGAACCGCATCATCGGGCATACCGCCTGCGTTACCGATCGCGACACCATTATTGCATGCGCCGGCGCCGCCAAAAAGGATTTTCTGGAAAAGGCGCTGCATCCCCAAATGGAAGCGCTGATGAACGAGCGCCGCTCTCACCAGGCGGATACGCGGGAGGGCAAGCTGCTTCCGGTGCTCAGCGAGGACGAAGACGGCATGGAGTACACCGCGCAAACCGTTGTGCCTATAATCTGCGAGGGAGAGCCCATCGGCGTCGTCATGCTGCTCAGCCGCGAGCTGGGGGCACAGATGGGGGACCTGGAAGCAAAGGTGTGCAAAACCGTAGCCAACTTCATCGGGAAACAGATGGAACAATAAAGTCACGCAGGTCCTGCGCCGCCGTTTTTTTACGGCGGCTTTTGTGTTTTTGCTGCGTGCGGTGGGGCTGAGGATTCCGTTGCATTGACTATTTCTCGCATTTATTTTATGATACTTCTTATATTTATTAGGAAGCGAAGCGGCTTTTGAGCGGCAACGGGGGCAAAACGGATTATGGTGGATCGTAACGCGGGGAAGAATAGTTTTATCAAGGGGGCGGCGCTGCTGGCGGCCGCCGGCTTGCTGGTGCGCGTCATCGGCGCGCTTTATCGCATTCCTCTGGCGTATTTTATCGGCGACGAGGGCTTGGGCATTTATACCCAAGTGTATCCCTTTTATAATTACTTGTTGCTCTTTTCTACGGCCGGTATTCCTTCGGCCATCGCAAAAATGGTGTCAGAAGCCCATGTGCAGGGCGAATACAGAACCATCCGCCGCATCCTGCGCGTGTCGCTGACGCTGCTTTTTGTGGCGGGTCTGGTCGCCTCGGTGATCCTTTTTTCCTGCAGCGGCTTCATTGCCGAAAAGATCAAGGATCCGATGGTGGTGGCAAGTCTGCAGGCGCTGTCACCGGCGCTGTTCTTTGTGGCGCTGATCTCCGTGCTGCGGGGATATTTTCAGGGGCTGCAAAACATGGCGCCCACCGCCCTTTCTCAGGTTGTTGAGCAGTTGGTCAAGCTTGGGCTGGGTCTATACCTGGCCAAAGAGCTGGGGCAGTACGGCGTGATGTACGGCACAGCCGGTGCGCTTCTGGGCGTTTCCATCTCGGAGCTGCTGGCGCTTATTATGTTGATTGTGACTTATCTGTGCAAGGGCAAACGGATTCCCCGGGAAGCGCCGGAATCCCATCGTGTCATGCGGCGCAAGGCCATTGTTCGGCACCTGCTGCAGCTTTCCATCCCCATCATGCTGGCCTCCAGCGTCATGGCGCTGGCGTCCATGGTCGATTCCCTGACCCTGCAAAGCCGCCTGCAGGCCAGCGGCACAACCGTGTCCGCAGCGCGCAGCATGATTGGCCTGCTGGGCATGGCAAACAACATCGTCAACGTAACCAGCGTGTTGTCCATGGCGTTGAGCATGAGCTTGGTGCCGTCCATCGCGCGCTCGCTCAACCAGCATGAATACCGCTCGATCATGTCCAAAACGGCTACCGGGGTGAAGCTGTCGATCACCTTGGTTATGCCTGCCGCAGCGGGTCTTATGGTGCTGGCGTATCCGGTGCTGTCCTTAATCTACGGGCGAACCATTGCCACGGGGAGTATGCCGATGGCGGTTCAGCTGCTTAGCATTGCGGCGGCGGGCGCGCTGTTTCTTTCCATCGTGCAGACGACAAACGGAATTCTTCAGGGCATGGGAAGGGTCAATATTCCCATGCTGAGCTTGGGCGCGGGCGCGCTTGCAAAGATTCTGATCAATCTGACGCTGGTCTCCAACCCCGCCGTTGGCATTTACGGCGCTACCATCGGCACGGTGGCCTGCTACGCGATCGCGGCAGTGATCAACATCGTTGCGGTATGCGCCTGCACTAGAATGAAATTCAGTTTCCTGAACATGGTGCTGAAGCCCCTGGGCGCTACCCTGGCAATGTCGGGGGTGGCTTATCTGGGCTATTACGGAGCCAGCCGCATTCTTTCGCCAAAGATTGCGGTGCTGCTGGCCATCGCCGTTGCCATCCCGGCTTACTTTCTTGCGTTGGTTGCCCTCAACGGCTTGGGCGCCGAGGAGCTGCAGTATATCCCCGGGGGGAAGAAGCTGGTTGCCGTATTCCGCAAGCTGAGACTGATGTAAAATGACGGAGGAAAAAACTGCAATGGGAAAAATAATCATCGTCGGCTTGGGAAGCGGGGAGCCGGATCTGCTCACGCGGCGCGCAGAAAACTTGCTGCGTTCCGGAACGCCGGTATACCTGCGCACGGCATTGCACCCCAGCGCCCAAGTTGTTCAACAATGGAAGATCGCCTATGTTTCCTTTGATGAGCTTTATGGCACATGCGAAGACTTTGACGCATTAAACGCGCAGATCGCGGCATGTCTGTGCCATGCCGCCCAAAGTGCAGACGTGATCTACGCGGTGCCCGGGCAGGGAATCTGCGCAGACGAGACGGTGTCCGCCTTGCTGCAGGCGGGTGTCGAAATGGAAATCGTGCCGGGGGTGGACGAAACGCTGGCAAGACTGCCCCTGCGGCAGGCAACGGCGGCGATCGCTCGCGACGGGTACGCCAC